>NZ_JBQTJC010000001.1:0-30179 GCF_052387495.1 Sphingosinicella sp.
TTCGTCCCCCTCGTCGCGGCGGGCCAGCTCGAGCCGCTTCAGCTCCAGCCAGCCGCGCCAGGCGCTGAGGCCCGCGAAGCAGAGCATCGCGGTGATTGCCAGAGACGTCGCGGCAAGAACGAGGGTCGTTGTCATCGCATCCTTATCCTGTCTTCACGCCGTCCGGGCGGCGCTCCATTTTCGGCGGACGCACGCCAGGCTTCGACGAGCGTTCTCACTCGTATCTCAGCGCGACGATCGGATTGGCCCGCGCCACCCTGAACGCATGGCCGGCGATGGTCCCGATCGCGATGATCAGCGCGATCAGGCCGGCGATCACGAAGGGCGCGGGCCCCAGGTCGATGCGCGCATCGAACGTGTTCAGCCATTCGCGCATCGCCCACCAGGCGACTGGCCAGGCGATCAGATTGGCGATGATCACCGGCTTCGAGAATTGCCAGGCGAGCAGCCGCACGATGTCCCGCGTCCGCGCGCCCAGGACCTTGCGGATGCCGATCTCCTTGGTGCGCCGCTCGGCGGTGAAAGCCGCCAGACCGAACAGGCCGAGGCAGGCGACGATCACGGCGAGCAAAGCGAAGCCGGCGAAGACCTGCGCCCGCGCGGCCTCGGCCTCATAAAGCTCGGCGACGCGCGCCTCGCTATACTCGCCGTCGAACGGCACGTCGGGGGCGAGCTGCTTCCAGGCCTGCTCGATCCGCTGCATCGTGGCCTGCGGATCACTGCCGTCGTGGCGGACCAGCAAGGTGTTGGCGGCCACCGGGTTCCAGGAGAACATGATTGGGTCGATCGGCTGGCGGATCGAGCGGAAGCGGGAGTCGCGCACCACCCCGATGATCCGGGTCGGAACGACGCCGCCATTCTCCGGATCGACGAAAGCGACCCGGACGAGCTGCCCCACCGCGTCGGCCGGATTCCGCCAGCCCATGCGTCGCGCCGCGAGCTCGTTGATGACGATGTTGGCGCCGCGCGCGACCAGCGCCCGCTCGGCCTCGTCCGATTGCGGGAAGGGCAGGTTCACAAAGTCGCCCGGGCGATTCTCGTCGAACAGCCGCCCGGCGACGAGCTCGATCCCCATCGTCTCGAAGAATTGCGGGTCGATGCCGTAGGTGCCGATGTCGACCGGCTCGGTCTGCCCGGGCACCTGCACGCCGGTGTTGGTGCTGCTTCCCGTGGCGACGCCGATGCTCGACCGGCCAACCGCGGTGACGCCTGGCACGCGCCGCATCGTCTCGACGATCGTGTCGGATCGATCCATCAGCTGGCGCCGGCCGAGATTCTCGATCTGGACCAATCCGTCGCGGCGATAGCCCGGATCGGCGGTGCGCGCGTAAACGGTCTGCGCGTAGACCACCGCGGTGCAGATGATGAGGCCGATCGAAACCGCGAACTGGCCGATGACGAGCGCGTTGCGCAGCCGCCCGGACCCGGCCGCCTCGGCCGTCGACTTGTTCGCCTTCAGCACCTGGGCCGGCTGGAAGCGGCTCAGGTAGAAGGCCGGATAGATGCCACCGGCCGCGCCGACCAGCAGGGTGAGGCCGATGATCGGCAGCAGCATTCCGCCCGCGCCGAAATAGCGCATCGCCAAATCAGCATCGAGAAAGTCAGAGAGGATCGGCAGCAGGAGCTCGACCATCGCCAGCGCGAACAGCATGGCGATGCCGGCGATCAGTACCGATTCCGCTAGGAACTGGGTTACGAGCTGCTTGCGGTTGGCGCCAAGCACCTTGCGCAGGGCGACCTCGCGCGCGCGCTGGCCGGCGCGCGCTGTGGCGAGATTGGTGAAGTTGACGCAGGCCATCGCCAGGATGAGGAAGGCGATGATCGTGAAGGTGACGATCGTGCGCTGGTCGTTGCCGGACGTCATCGTGCCCGCCTGGGCGTCGCCGAGATGCACGTCGCGGATGTTGGCGACCCGCCAATCCTGATCGTCGCCCTGGTTGGTGCGCTGGTTGCCGAAGATCTGGTCCTCGATGTTGCGCCGTTCCCAGGCTGGCAGCGCCGCCTGGATCGCGGCGGGATCGCTGCCGGGGCGGAGGGTGAAATAATACCAGCCCGACTGCCAGCCCCAGCTGGTCAGGAAGTCCGGATTGTCCGCCCAGTAGCTCTGCATGTCGACGCGCGCGACGATGGTGAAGCGGACGTGGCTGTTGCGCGGGAGATCGCGGGCAATGCCGGTGATCCGGTAGTCGGTGGAGTCGCCGCGTGAGACCAGGGTCAGCGTCTGGCCGACGACATCCTCGCGCCCGAAGATGCGGCGCGCCTCGCTTTGCGTCAGCACCACGGTGCCGGGCCGCGACAGCGCGTTCTGGGGATCGCCGTGGACAAACGGGAATTGCAGCACGTCGAAGAACAGGTTGTCGACGAGCAGCGCGTCCTCGGTCGGCAGCGCCTCGCCGCCGCGCATGATCACCGGCCCGCTCGAGCCGACATAGACCATGCGATCGACCTGGGGGAAATCCGACTTCAGCCGCTGCCCGGCGACATAGGAGGTCATCTGGAGCCGCAGTTCCTCGCCGGTCTGCTTGTTCCGGTAGTGGCTCTGGAACTGGTAGACATTCTCCGCATTGGGGAGCCACGCGTCGTAGCTCGTCTCGTAGCGGACGTAGAGGAGCAGCATCAGGCAGGCGGCGAGGCCGACGCCGAGGCCGAAGATGTTGATGAAGGCATAGGTCTTGTTCTTGACCAGGGCTCTGACGCCGACCGTGAAATAATTGCGCCACATGGCCGCTTCCTCTCGATCTTCAGTTGCGCGCCGCCGCGGCGGGACGCCGCGCGACGATCTTGATTTCGGTGATGCCCCGCTCGGGAATCAGGCGATCGACGTCGATCGCCGTCCAGGCCGGGAAGGGCGGATTGACGAAGCGCCGGTGGACCGCCGTCATCGCCTCGAACTGGGCACTGATGTCCGTGTGGTAGCTGGTCATGTCGACGACATCGTCCCAGCCTGCCCCGGCCCGCGCGAGGATCGCGCCGATCCGGCGATAGGCGCGGTCGTAGGCGGCATCGAGCGCCTCGCCCTCGCGCTGCCCGACGACGACGCCGGACAGATAGATGGTGTCGCCGGCGATGACCGCGTCGGCATAGCCGGTCCGCTCCTGGAAACCGCGCTCGCCCTCGTCCTCCGACATCAGCACGGTCGCTTGCTGCCGCGCCTGCGCGCCCGCCGCCGAGGGGGTCGCCACGGCGACGAGCGGCAGAAGGAGGAGCACCGCGGGACGCATCAGGCGGCCCGCCGGTGCTCGATCAGGATGCGGCCGTCGAGCATGTTGACGACGCGCCCGGCATAGTCGGCATGGGCCGGCGAATGGGTGACCATGCAGATGGTCGAGCCCTCGGCGTTGAGCGCCTGGAGCATCTTCATCACCTCTTCGCCATGGGCGGTGTCGAGATTGCCGGTCGGCTCGTCGGCGAGGATGAGCTTGGGACTGGCGACAAGGGCCCGGGCGACGGCGACACGCTGCTGCTGTCCGCCAGACAATTGCGACGGACGGTGCTTGGCGCGGTGGGCGATACCCACCTTGTCCATCACCTCGTCGACCCGGGTGCGCCGCTCGCCCGCGGGGACGTTGTGGTAGAGCAGCGCAAGCTCGATATTCTCGCGGACGCTGAGCTCGTCGACGAGATTGAACGACTGGAAGATGAAGCCGATGTTCCGCTTGCGGAAATCCGCGAGCTTGGATTCGGAGAGCCCGGCGACCTCGGTGCCGTTGAAGACGTAAGAGCCCCCGGTGGGGCTGTCGAGCATGCCGATCACGTTGAGCAGGGTCGATTTGCCGCAGCCCGACGGGCCCATGATCGCGACGAACTCGCCGTCCTCGACGTCGAGGAAGATGCCGTCGAGCGCGGTCGTCTCGACCGTGTCGGTGCGGTAGACCCGCGAAAGATTACGCATGCTCAGCATTGAAATGCTCCCTTCATTGCCCACTCATTGTCCGCTCAAGCTCAGTCGGTCGCGCTCGGCGAAGCCGGTGTAAGGCGAGGTGATGACGCGCTCGCCGGGCTCCAGCCCTTCGAGCACTTCGATATGATCGGCGTTGCGGCGGCCCAGCCGGACCTGGCGGCGGACGGCGCTGCGTCCGTCCGGCGCGACCACGAACACCCAATTGCCGCCGGTCTCGTTGTAGAAGGCGCCGTTGGGGATCAGCAAAGCCGGCGCCGGATCGCCCAGCGTCAGGCGGACCTGGACGGTCTGGCCGCGCTGCAGATCGGGCGGCGCCTGTCCGACGAATTCGAGGTCGATCTCGAACGCGCCGTTGCGAACCTGCGGGTAGATTTTGCTGACCCGCAGGCGCGCCGGACGGCCGCCGACCTCGGCATTGGCGATCTGGCCCTCGCTGACCCGGCCGAGATAGAATTCGTCGACCTGCGCGCGCAATTTGTTGCGCCCGGCGCTGTCGATCTGGCCGAGCCGCTCGCCGCGGTTCAATGACTGGCCGATTTGGATCGAGAAGGAGGTGAGCTGACCGGCGACCGGGGCGCGCAGGTTCAGCGAATCGAGGCTCTGCCGGGCGATGTCCAGGCTGGTGTTGAGCGCGCCGGCCGACTCGCGCAGCTGCGCGAGCTGGGTCGATTGCAGCCGCTCGTCGGTCGCGCGCTGGCGCCGGAGGACCTCGCTGCGGCGGCGATTGGCTTCGTAAAGGTCGCGGGTGTCGGCCATGGTGCGGCCGGCGACGAAGCCACGCTCGGCGAGAGGACGCTGCACCTCAGATTGCCGGCGCGCCGTCCGGGTGGCGAGGTCGGCCTCGATCAGCGCGCGCTCGTTGTTGAGGCGTGTCTGGTTGAGCGCGAGCTCCTGGCTGCGCATCGAGTTGATCTGCTGGATGACCTCGGTCTGCCGCGCGAGCACGTTCAGCTGCAGGTCCGCGTTCGACAGTACCGCGAGGAGCTGGCCCTGGCTGACCAGCGCGCCGTCCTCGACCAGGATGCGCTCGACCCGGCCGCCCTCGACCGCGTCGAGGAAAACGGTGACCGAAGGCTCGACCCGCGCGCGAAGCGGCAGGAAATCGTCGAAGCGGCCGCGCTCGACGGTGGAGATCGTGACTCGCGCGCTCTCGATCGTCTGGCTGTTCGAGTTGGGCGCGAAATACCAGAAGAGCGCGACGAGCAGGATCGCGCCCGCTACGGCGATGCCGAGCTTCACCTTGTTGGACAGGCCCTTCTTCTCGACCACGCGATCCATCGCGCCGCCGGTCGCCGGACCCTCAGGCTTGGACATCCGCACCACGCTCATTCAAATCTGCTCCCCTCGATATGCGGCGGCGGCGAACTGTCCGAAACCGGACAGCTCCTGTCCGCCACCGCACACCTTTCCCGACTTAGGCAAGCGGCACCGCCGCGAGCGAGAGGAAGCCGGTGAGGATGAAACCGACCGTGAAGGCCATCGCTTCGAACTTTGCCATCGTCATTCTCCCTGACGCGAATTACCCCTGTGCCGAACGATCAGCATGAGCCGTGCCAACCGATAAAAAACCCAGAAATCCGCCATTTCCTTGGCCCGCCGCGCCGGCGGGCTCCGACTGCCCGCTGTCCGCAATCGAACAACAATGTCCGCCCGCGAACGCAATCGGACGGGCTCTGGCACGGTTATTGATTGTCCATTATCGGACGGACACGGGAGGGCTCACGTGACGCAAACCAGGCGCTTCGGGCGCTGCATCATCATCGACGACGATCCGGACATCCTGTTGTCGGCGCGGCTGCTGTTGCGCGACCTGTTCCGCGAGGTGGCCGATTTCCAGTCGCCCGAGGACGCCTTGCAGGCGATGGACGAGGAGCTGCCCGACGTCGTCCTGCTCGACGCCAATTTCGGCCGCGGCGCGACCAATGCCGCCGAGGGCTTCCACTGGCTCGCCGAGATATTGAAGCGCGACCCGCAGGCGGTGGTGGTGATGATCACCGCCCATGCCGGCGTTTCGGTCGCGGTCGAGGCGATGAAGCGCGGCGCCACCGACTTCGTATCCAAGCCATGGTCGAACGAGCGCCTGCTCGCCACCGTCCGCACCGCCGCCGCGTTGCGCACATCGCGCGAGGAAGCGGTGACCGAGCGCAAGCGCTCCGCGGCGATCGGTGCGCCGGCCGCGGGCGGTGACATCCCCCTACTCGGGCGCTCGCCGGCAATGGCTCGGGTCTATTCGCTGATCGAGCGGGCCGCGCCGACCGAGGCCAATGTCCTGATTCTCGGCGAGAACGGCACCGGCAAGGAGCTGGTCGCGCGCGAGCTGCACCGCCATTCGCGCCGCGCCGACAATGTTCTGGTCACGGTCGATCTCGGCGCGGTCGCCGAGAGCCTGTTCGAGAGCGAGCTGTTCGGCCATGTGAAGGGCGCCTTCACCGACGCCAAGGGCGACCGGATCGGCCGCATGCAGGCGGCGAACGGCGGCACCCTCTTCCTCGACGAAATCGGCAATTTGCCGCTCCATCTCCAGCCCAAATTGCTGACCGCGCTCGAGCAGAGGCAGGTGATCCCGGTCGGCGGCAACAAGCCGGTGCCGATCGACGTCCGAGTGATCGCCGCCACCAATTGCCCCCCCGACCAGCTCGCCGACGAGAGCCGCTTCCGCCAGGATCTCCTGTTCCGCCTGAACACGGTTGAGATCGAGCTGCCGCCGCTGCGCGAGCGGCACGAGGACATCGGCGTCCTGATCGAGCACTTCGTCGCGCTTTACGCCAGGAAATACGGCAAGCCCGCGCGCGCGATACCAGCCGAGGTCGCCGCCGCGCTCGAAGGCTATGACTGGCCTGGCAATGTTCGCGCATTGCGCCATGCCGCCGAGCGGGCGGTGATCCTGGCCGACGGCGACGCCTTCACCGCCGAGGATTTCTCGCTGTCGCGGGCGATTCCGGCGCCCCGCCCGCAGGCGACTCAGGCCGACCCGGCGCGCGACGACCTCAACCTCGAGCGGGCCGAAAAAGCGATCGTCGAGCAGGCGCTGAAGAAGCACAGTTACAACATCTCGCTCGCCGCCGCCGAACTGGGCCTCACCCGCGCGTCGCTCTACCGCCGCATGGAAAAGCACGGTCTTTAGGGTGCGCTGGCGCCACCGCTTCCTGCTCGGGCTGGCGCTGCGGCTGGCGCTGCTCGTGGCGGCGGTCTTCGCCTTGGTGCTGGCGATGGGGACGCCGGGGCTCGGCGCGGCGCGGATCGTCGCCGGGCTGATCGTCGTCGCCGCCGCCGCCTGGCTCTGGCGCTATATCCAGCGCACCAACATGGAGCTGGCGTGCTTCATCGACGCGGTGAAGTTCGCGGATTTCAGCCAGGGCTTCGGCCACCGCTTCGACGGCAGCGGCTTCGCGGAGCTGGGCGACATCCTCGGCGAAGCCATCAAGCGCATGCGCGACGACAAGCACAAGCTGATCGACACCAACCGCTTCTACGAAGCCGTGCTCGACGACGCGCCGACCGCCTTGCTCACCGTCGACGGGGAGGGCCGGGTCGAGCTCGCCAACAAGGCGGCGCGGCGGCTGCTGATCCGCCACCATGGCGTGCGGGTCGAGGACTTCCGCGAATATGGCGACGCCTTCGCCGATGCGCTCGAGGGCGGCGCGGTCAAGCGGCCGCGACTGGTGCCGTTGATGAGCGACGGCGTACCGCAGACGATGCTGGTCAGCGCCGCCGTCGTCCACCGGCTGGGCGGGCTCGTCCGGGTGGTCGCGGTGCAGCCGATCCAGGGCGAATTGAACGCGATCGAGATCGCCGCGCAGAGCGACCTGATCCGAGTCCTCACGCACGAGATCATGAACTCGATGACGCCGGTCACCAGCCTCGCGCACAGCGCCGCCGACCTGATGCGCGAGGTCGACAAGGGCGGTGATCCGGCCGTGTCGGACGCGCGCTCGGCGGTGGAGACCTTGGCGCGGCGCGCCGACGGGGTAATGCATTTCGTCGAGAGCTACCGCCAGATCAGCCGCGCGCCCGAGGTGCGACGGCGGCCGATCGAGGTCGCCGCCTGGGCGGCCGAGCTGGAGGCGCTCTTCCGCGCCGGCGCCCAGGCCGAGGGGGTCGCGTTCGAGCTCGGCCTCGAAGCCAACATGCCGCCGCTCGACGCCGATCCGGACCTGCTCAGCCAGGTGCTGATCAACCTGCTGCGCAACGCGGCCGAGGCGGCCCGCAGCCATACCGCCGAGCCGCGCGTCGCCCTGAGCATCCACCGGACTCGCTCCGGCCGCACCCAGATCGAGGTGGCGGACAACGGCCCCGGCGTCCCCGCCGGCCTCAGGCAGGACATCTTCCTCCCCTTCTTCACCACCAAGGCGAAAGGAACGGGAGTGGGGCTCAGCCTGGCCCGTCAGGTCGTGCTCGCCCATCGCGGGTCGATCAGCATCGACGACGCGCAAGGGGGGGGCGCCCTCTTCCGGATTCTTCTCTAGGCGGTCACCCGCCTAGCCAGCCGCGCCGCCTGGCCGCGAATGTCGGGCACCGCGATGCTCTCCCAGAAAGCGCCGCGGGTCATCGGACCGATCGCGAACAAGGTCTCGGACGAACGGCCGTCGGCCCCGATCGCGCGCAGCTCCTCGTCGACGTCGATGCCGATCCGGCAGACGTCGGGACGAATCCGGCCAGCGGCGACCAGCGCGTCGAACAGGGGCTCGCCAGCGCGGATGATGTCGAGCTCCGGGCCGGTGCAATTGACGACCTTGCGCGCGGAGACACTCTCGACCGCATCGCTGCCGCGCGGCCGCCATCCCAGGCTGACGACCTCCCCGTCGGGAGCGATCGAGACGATCTTGCCCGCCGCGAAGGCCAGCCGGCCCGCCGACTGCATCCGGTCGATGGTCGCGCCGACGGTGGGGGCGATGCGGTGCCTGTGGACATCCCACCAGGGGCGGAGATGACGCAGGAACCGACGGCGCTCGGCGAGCGGCGCGCCACGCCAGAGGCCTTGGGTGACACTCCTCAACTCGTGGACGGCGCTGCGCCAGCCGATCTCGGCCGAGCGGCGGCGGATGCGCCGGAGCAGGCCGACGCAGGTTTCCGGCAACTCCTCCTGCGGCGCGACCATCGGCTCGCGCGACTCGTGCGCGCGCGGCGCCAGGCCGCGGCGGGAGAGCGCGAGGACGCGCCCGCCGAAGCCGCGCGCGTCGAGGGTCAGCGCGACGTCAACCGCGGTGAGACCGGTACCGAGCAGCACGATCATGTCGTCCGGGCCGAGCCCGGCGATGAAGTCGCCTGCCCAGGGATCGCCCACCCAAGCATCGCCGAGCGCCTCCGTATCGATCCGCCCGGGCAGCGCCGGCCGCAGATTGCCGGGCGCGAGGATGACGGCGTCCGCCCCGATCGTCCGCCCGTCGGCAAGCCTGACCCGCTCGCCAGGTTCGACATCGACGGCGTCTCCCAGGACGATCTCCACGGCTGCTCCCACTTCGGCGAGCAATTCGCGGACATAGCCGCCAAAGACCATGCGCGGCGCATAGCTCTCCTCGTCGCCGCCGCGCGCCGCCCACCAGCGGGTGAAATGGTCGACATCCTCGGCGAGGCCGCTCATCCGCCGCGCGGGCACGTTGAGGAGATGCTCGGGGCGGTTGGTCCCGTAGGCGACGCCGCGTCCGGGCACGTGCTCGCGCTCGATCAGGGTGGCGCGCGCACCGGCCCGGGCGAGGTGGATCGCCTGAAGCGCGCCCGAAAGGCCCGCGCCGACGATCGCGACATGGCGTGCGCTCACGCAGTCTCCGCCGGCTCGGGCGGAAGCACCACCGGATCGGCAAGGGTCAGACCGTCGAGGATGCGCGCGGTCTCGTCGCGGACCATGAGCATCGCCCGATGCAGCCGGCACTTGTCCTCGCTGATGCAATTCTTGCAGCGCTCGTAAGCGAGGCGGCTGGCGCAGGGGAGCAGGCCCAATGAGCCCCGGGTCAGCCTAACGATCTCGCCATAGCTGATCGAGGAAGGTTCGCGCGCCAGCCAATAGCCGCCCTCGCGCCCGCGCATCGTCTCGACCAGCCCGGCCCGGCGCATCTGGGAGAGGATCACGGTCAGGAACTTGGCCGGCAGGTTCTGCGCCTCGGCGATCTCGCCGAGCTGGACCGGTCCTTCACCATAGCGGTCGGCGAGGTGCAGGAGGGCCCGGATTGTATACCGCGTCCGTTGAGAAAGCATGCGCCGCCCCATGAACCAGTCGCACCCGCTTGGCAACGCCCTCGCCTCCGTTTGGCGCGCCTGGATTCGCTTATAGCGACGATGCCGCGCAACGCCGCGGCGACAGGGAGGGACGGGCCGATGCGCATCCTGCTGGGAATCGTCACCCAGCGATGATCATCTAAGCTTTCTTGCTGTTGCAACGCATTTGCAATAAGCGAGCATCAGGAGGACCTGATGCTCGCCGAATCGCTCGCCCGTACGCCCTGCCTCAGGTCGCTCGCGCCGCCCGAGGCGCAGCTCGTCGCGGGCCTGCGCCTCTGGATCATGATGGGGAAAATGGGCCGATGCCCGTTGCGCGCGGTGGGCGAGCGGCTGGGCTCGGCGCGGGCGGCGGCGCATCTCCATCTTCTGCTGGAGGAGATCGGCGCGGCCTGGCCCGATCCCTTCTGCGCGGCGGCGCCCTGCTGCCCGCGGCTCAGCCATGACGAGGCGCTCGCGGTCGAAATGGTCCGCGTCGCGGGCCGGGGCGACCGGCCCGGCTTCGACCGGCTGCTCGCCGATCTGCTTCCCGGCCATGTCCGCGAGCGGCTGTACCTCTCGGCCTCCGTGCTCGACGGCGTGCTCAACGCCTGAGCCGACGCCCATGCGCTAGCATCACCCGCGTCTCGTGGGTTAGGCAGGGCCGAATCGCTTAGCGGAGAGCGGCGTGGCCGGGCATCACCACCATCATGACGGTCACCCTCACGGCCCCGCCGATTTCGGCCGCGCCTTCGCGATCGGGATCGGACTCAACAGCCTGTTCGTGCTCGTCGAAGCCACCGCCGGCATCATCTTCGATTCGATGGCCCTGCTCGCCGACGCGGGGCACAATTTCTCGGACGTGGTCGGGCTCGCCGTCGCCTGGGTCGGCGCGGGCCTGTCGAAGCGGCCGCCGACCCGGCGCTTCACCTGGGGCTATCGCGGCGCCTCGATCCTCGCCTCGCTCGGCAATGCGGTGCTGCTGCTCGTCGCTTTGGGCGCGATCGCGGCGGAGGCGGTGAGCCGCTTCGCCGACCCGCCGCCCGCGCAGGGCGGGCCGATGATCGCGGTCGCCGCGATCGGCGTGGTCATCAACCTCGGCACCGCGATGCTGTTCGCGCGCGGGCGCAAGGGCGATCTCAACATCCGCGGCGCCTATCTCCATATGGCCGCGGACGCGGGCGTCTCGGCCGGAGTTGTCGCGGCTGGCTTGTTGATCCTGTGGACCGGCGCCGACTGGATCGACTCGGCGATTAGTCTGATCATCGCGGCGATCATCTTCGCCAACACCTGGGATCTACTGCGCCAGTCGGTGTTCATGTCGATGGGCGCGGTGCCGGAAGGGATCGACAGCGAGCATGTCGAAGCGGCTTTGCTGCGCCTGCCCGGCGTCGCCGCGGTCCACGATCTCCACATCTGGCCGAACGGGACGACCGAGACGGTGATGACGGCGCATCTCGTGATGACCAGCGGCCATCCCGGGAACGACTTCCTCGCCCGCGCGCAACGGCTGATGCACGATCATTATGGCATCGGCCATGTCACCATCCAGATCGAGCTGGAGGCGCCCGCCGGCTGCGACGATTGCGGCGCGCCGGCTTCCAGTGCCTAGGCGGCTGGAAGCAGGGCGGCTTTGCCTCTATCCTAGGCGCCCAGTCACTTGGAGACGCCGCCATGCGCATGCTCGCTCCGCTTCTCGCTCTGGGCCTTGCCCTCCTCCCCGCCGCCGCGATTCCCGCGCTGCCGACCGGCGCCGCGGCACCCGATTTCACCACCACCGGCGCGCTCGCCGGGCGGCCGTTCCGGATGCACTTGCGCCAGCAACTTCGCCATGGCCCGGTGGTGCTCTATTTCTATCCGCGCGCCTTCACCGAGGGCTGCACGCTTGAGGCCAATGCCTTTTCGCAGGCCGCAGCCGAGTTCCGCCGCCACGGCGCGCGGGTGATCGGCATGTCGGCGGACGATTACGAGACTTTGCGCCGCTTCTCGGTCGAGGCCTGCCGCAACGCTTTTCCGGTGGCGACCGCGAGCGCGGACACGATCCGCGTCTATGACGTGCGGCTGCGCGAGGGCTCGCCGATGACCAGCCGCACCTCCTACGTCATCGCCCCCAACGGCCGGATCATCTACGCCTACACCGACATGGACTGGCGCAATCATGTCACTAACACGCTCGACGCGGTGCGTCGTTGGCGGGCGGCGCAGCGCCGGCGGCGCTGAGGGAACCTTTTCCCCGTCTCGCGCTTTGTTCGCCTTCGCCGCATCGCTGCGGCGTTCGAAGGCGCGCGCGCGTGCCTGACTTTCGTCAACAGAGGGGTGTTTCTTCATGAAGCTTCTGATCCAGAGCGCTGCGACCGCCGGCCTCCTGATGCTCGCCGCCTGCGGCGGCAACACGCCGGCCGAGAATGCCGCGGAGAATATCCGCGACACGGCAGACAACCAGGCCGACTATCTCGAGGAGCAGGGCCAGAATATGGCGGAGAATATCCTTGGGGCGACCGAGAACCAGGCCGAGGCGGTCCGCGATGCCGGCGAGGCGCGCGCCGACGCGATGGAGAACATCGCAACGCCGAGCAGCGTCAACGGCATGTAGCTCTCGGGTCAGCAAGACGGCAAAGGGCGCTCCCGGCTGGGGGCGCCCTTTTCATTGGCGCCGGCAAGTGCATGATAGGCGAATGGGGGAGATCCGCCTGCACGAAAGCTGGCTCGCGCCTCTCAAGGGAGAATTCGAGCAGCCGTATATGGCCGAGCTGCGAACGTTCCTGCTCGCCGAGAAAGCGGCGGGGCGGCGCATCTTCCCGAAGGGCGGCGAATGGTTTCGCGCGCTCGACCTGACCCCGCTCGGCGAGGTCCGCGTCGTCATCCTCGGCCAGGATCCCTATCACGGGCCGGGGCAGGCGCACGGGCTCTGCTTCAGCGTCCGCCACGACACGCGGCTGCCGCCGAGCCTCGTCAACATCTACAAGGAGCTGGAAACCGATCTCGGCATCCCGCCCGCGCGGCACGGCTTCCTGGAGCATTGGGCGAAGCAGGGCGTCCTCCTCCTGAACAGCGTCCTCACCGTGCGGATGGGCCAGGCTGCCTCCCATCGCGACCGCGGCTGGGAGCGCTTCACCAACGCCGCGATCGCGGCGGTCAACCGGCAGAGCGATCCGGTCGTGTTCCTGCTCTGGGGAAGCTACGCGCAGAAGAAGGCGGCCTTGGTCGACAGCGTCGATAGAGGCGGACGCCACCTCGTTCTCAAAGCGCCGCACCCGAGCCCTCTCTCGGCGCACAGCGGCTTCTTCGGCTGCCGCCATTTCTCGAAGGCGAACGACTTCCTCGAAAGCCGCGGCCTCGCCCCGATCGACTGGACGCTGCCGCCCGCGCCGGCGGCGGAAGCCTAGCGGCCTTCGTCCCCAGCGACGAAGGCGAGCAGCGCCTCCTCATAGTCGTCGAGGGTGCCATCGGCGTCGATCCGGGCGCGGAGCCAGTCATTCTCTTGCGGCGTGATCGCGTTCGCCGCGGCGACGGTGGCGTCGTGGTCGGGCTCCGGCTCCTGCCCGTCAAGCAGCCCCTTCGCCTCGGTCAGCGGATTCGCGCCGCGCATGCGGGCGAAGAAGCCGAGCACGCTCGAGCGATGGTCGTCGACGAAGGCTTCCAGCCGCGCCGCCTCAGCGCGCTCGAGCGGCGCGTAGGAAGAATAGGCCATGAGATGATTGCCGAGCGCCTGGACGAACAGGGTCTTCCAGCCCGACGCGTTGTCCGCGTTCCGGCACGATTCCTTCAACCGCCAGAGCGTTTCCGCCTCGTCCGCGCCAACGATCAGCGCGCCCTCGCCGCCCGCGGCGAAGATCAGCCGACGCAGCAGCGCGGCCTCGTCCTCGCCTACCCGGCCGTCGCGCGCGACCGATTCCTCGATCTGGCGCAGCGCCCAGCTCTTGAGGGCGGCAGGCGCGTTCAGCGTCTTCTCGACGATCCTGACCACGAGGGCGAGCTCGATCGCCGTGACCGGGGCGCCGTCGCGCTCGACCTGATCGATCAGCCAGGCCGCGAGCGCCTCGTCGACATAGCCTGTGGGCGGCCGCGCGTTGACGACATATTCGGTCATCGCCTCGACGAAGAAGTCGGTCCATTCCGGCTCCGCCTCGCGCGCCAGCCGGTTGATCTCGAACACGGCCTCGGCCTCGGCGTCCGAGATGGCGCCGTCGGGCCATGCCCAGCGGCGCACCGCGAGCACGTCCTCGGCGGAAATCCGCGCCCCAGCTTTCAGCGCCGAAGCGAAATCGGCATAGGAAAAGCTCATCGCCTCACCCCCGTTTGATCCGGCGCGGAGGATAAGGGCCAAGGGTTAAGGTCGGGCTAAGCCCTTCAGAAGCCGGCGCCGAGGGTCAGCACCGGACCGGAGCCCGGCGCGGCATCGCCGGCGACGCGGAAACGATATTCGGCGGCGAGGCGGAAATTGGTCCGACCCGCCCGCAGCGGCAGCGCGAGCTGCGGGCCCGCGTCGAGCCGGGCGGCGCCGGGCTGGGCAGCACCCCACAGGCCGCCGCCGAGCTCGACCGGACCGATCGGCGCGGCAACTCGCACGGCGCCGTCGACGAACAGATCGCGGGAACGGAGGCCGACAATGCCGGCCTGACCGTAAGCATCGATGCGCAGGCCGGCGAGCCGGGCGCTGTGCCCGCCATGGAGGGTAAGCGCGAACGCCGACCGGCCTTCGCGCCCGACCGCCTGCCGCCGCTCGGCGAGCAGGTACAAGGGCACGCCGGCCGCGGGCTGCCAGTCCAGCCCGAGCGCGACCTCGGCGGCTTCAATGCGCCGCAGCGGCAGGTAGGCGCGGGCGCTCAACGCCAGCGGCCGCGCCGTATCGTCGTTCAGCCGAAAGAGCAGACGCGCCCCGGCCTGGCTGCCGCCGAGCGTCCCGCCCGGCGCCAGCGTGGCCGTGCCTTCCTCCCGGCGCAGCAGCAACCAGGCCGAACCGGACCAGCGCGAGGATCTGGATCGCTCGCCATGGGGGAGCGGCAAGACGGACGGAGGTGCCGAGTTCGTCAGTGCGGAAGCGCGGGCGCTGGGCGCGTATATGATCGGCTGCGGCGAGGTGCCAGACCAGGTGATCGCTGACCCTGCCGGCAGCGGTGGCGCAATGCCCGCGATGCGCGAACGCGGCGGCGACCCGGCTTGGGCGAGAACCGGGGGGCGGGCGTTCGTCTGGGGCGATGCGAGGTGCGACGTCGTGGCGGTCACTTCGCGCGGCCGGACCGGAATGGTCGTGGGTTCGGCTCGATCGGCGGTCACCTGGTCGGGCGAGCTCAGCCATTCCGGCGCGTGCACGCCGACCCGCAGGCCGATCCAGCCGACCAGCACCAGGCCCAGGAAGCGCAGCGGCGCGCCGGGCCTCATTCGGCCGGAAGCTGCCTTGGGAAGACGTGCGCGGTCTTGTCCCAGTACGGCCGGCCGCGGCCGCCGCAGCCGAGATAGCGAAACATCGCCTGGCGGGCGGCCGCCATCGCCACGATATTACTCACGACGACGCGCGGCAGCGCGCGCAGCCCTTCGCGCCAACCATAGGCGCTCGCGACGAAGCCGTAGCGCCAGCCGAGCCGCCACAGCAGCAAGGCCAGATTGACCATCACGAGAAAGCCGAAAAAGGACGAGAAAGGCGCCATCTCGCGCACGCCAAGCCACTCTAGGAGATAGAGACCGACCCAGAGCAGCAGGCCGAGATAAGCAGCGGCGAGAATGACCGCGGCCAGGACCGACTGGCGGTCGCGCAGGCGCATCCAGCGTTCCGCGAGGCCGCCGGTCCAGCCCAGCCGGTCCCAACCCGACAGGGCGATCCCAGTCATCCAGCGCGCCTTCTGGTTGATCGCCGCCTTTCGATCGCCGGGGAAGAGGGCGCGCGTCGCGACCGCCGGACGGCCAGGCCCGCTCGGCAACCGGACGAAGGCGGCGCGGCCGCCCAGCGCGCCGAGGCTCAGGCCAAGCTCGTAATCCTCGGTCAGGCAGTCGGGGTCGAACGGCGCGCCGCGCGCGGCCGCGATCCGCTCGAGCGCGTCGCGCGAGATCGCGCAGCCGACCCCGGCGAGCGGCAGGCTGGCGCCGATCGCCTCGCGCACGACCAGCTCCTTGCCGTGCGCCTCGAGGAACTCGTCGATATAATGGCCGCTGACCCAGCGCGAATTGGGGTCGATCAGCGGCACGACGGGAAGCTGGACGAGGTCGAACCGCTCGATCAGCGTGTCGAACAGGCGCAGCTCGGACGAATGAACGATGTCCTCGGCGTCATGGAGCAGGACCGCCTTGAAGCGGCGCTGCTCGGCGGCCTCGTCGCGGCACATCTGCTCCCAGAGGCGATTGAGGCAATCGGCCTTGCTGGTCGGGCCGGGCGTCGGCCCCGGCATTAGGTAGCACTCTCCGCAAGTAGGAGACGCCCTGATGCCGGTTGGAGGACCGGATGGGATTTCAGTGGATAATCGCGGCGCTGCTAGCGCTAGGTGGCGTCGTTACCGCCGATGGAGGCCATGAACGGGAGAAGGGTGGTCAGCTTGTTGCCTGGGTTAGGCATTGCTAACGTTATCAACAGACCCTGATTCACGATTTGTTCAACCGTGTGTCTCAGGGGACTCACCTCTGGTCGATCCGGTCCGCCGCAGCGCGTCCAGACACCGCGCTATCGCCTTCCACCGCTCCACCCCGTCCCAATCCTCTGCCAGCGCCAGCGCCCCTATCCGTTCGGCGACATGCACCGGCGCTCGCTCGCCATGCTGGCGCTCGATCTCAAGCGCACAGGCCCAAAGGTGTTCTTCCTCGGTCATTCGTTCGCTATCTGTTCGCTATGTCGCCGGGCCGAATCAGCATCGTTTATCAGCTTGTCGAGCAAAGGTGCATGGCGCGGATCGATTGCCGCCAGTGTCAGCATAGCGTTGTCCTGAGCGCGCCGATTCTGGAGCGGATGGTCGGGCGCCTCGCCAATCTCAGCACCGTTGAAAAGCGGCTCCGCGGCACCCGCTGCTCTGGCAGGGGCGGGACGATCGGGGTGATCTACCCGCGTGGGCGCTAGCGCTGATTGTAGCCGTTGCCGCCATGATCGGCGGGTGAAAAGGAAGGAGCCTGACCGCCAGCTAGGTTGTCAGGCTCCTTCGGTCGTTTAGGCTGGCGTGTCGTTCCCGGGGAGGACACCAGCCCAAGCCAGCCCAACCATTGGTCCGCCTGAGAGTTCCTAGCCACTCCCGTTCCGCCAACCGCCTTCAAGCGCGGCGTCCGGCTTCGTCAGCTTCCACGTCAACAGCGCGCCGCTCCCGGCCTTCCGGCTCGCCACAACGCGCTTGCGCCGCAGCCGCGACAGGGCATGGCCGACGCGCTTCCGTATCGTCACGCGCATGGCTAGGTCGTTCTCATTCATGCGGCGCTGGACCATCACCTTGACCGTCAGCTCGTCCGTTGTCTGCCAGCGCTGCGAGCCGCGTAGCATCTCCAATAGCGAGCGCTGAAACTCGCCACGGAAGGCCGCGTTGGGCGGCGGGAGCGCCTTCACCGGCATATCGTCAAAGTCTATCGCCGGATCGAAGATGCGAAGGGTGCAATCCAGATGGTCCAGGTCGGTGACGAGCCGAGCCGCTTCGGCATGGATTGCCTGAATGCGCCCGACGATCTCAGCGCGCTTGCGAATGAGGGCGTGGACCACGGGCTTCATGCCAGAAAGCTACGGGAATCGGCGGAAAACCGATAGTTTTGGCTTGCGGAGAGTGCTACCTAATGCCGGTCGGCCCGACCACCACTCGGATACGGGCGTCCTCGAGGGCGCGGACGGCGGCGATCGTCGCCGGATCGTTGGGATAGCAGCCGACATAGATGCGATAATCGGCGTCGCCGAAGGCGGAAGCCGAATGACGCAGCATGTCGCCGATCACCGCCGCCTCGTCCCAGGCGGGGACGAAGACCGCGATCGGCCCCGGCGCGGCGGGCGCGGCGAGGCTTCGCGCGCAACTAGTGGGCAGGCGTCCCAGGATCAGCCGGCGCCTGGCCGCGATGACGATCCAGACGAGATCGACGGCGAGGTCGGACAGGCCAAGCAGGAAGAAGCCGAAGGCCGCGAACAACGCGACCTCCCGCATGGTCAGCTCGACAAGTCCGAGGACAAGCGCGAGTATATCCATGAAACCCCCCGATTCGGATCAAATGATGATCTGTTTCGGAGGGAGAAGTTGCAAGCGGCAATTTGCCTGGCGTCAGCGCCTTGCGAACAGCCGGTAGACGAAGAGCAGGATCATCGCGCCGACGATCGCGGCGAGGAAGCCGGCGCCTTCGCCCTGGCTGTACCAGCCGAGCTGCTGGCCGAGGAAGCCCGCCACCACCGCGCCGCCGACGCCGAGCAGGATGGTGACGATGCAGCCGCCCGGATCGCGCCCGGGCAGCAGCGCCTTGGCGATCAGGCCCGCGATGAGACCGATCAGAATCCAGCCCAGCCAGCCATAATCCGCCATATATTCCGACATGAGGCTCTCCCTTGCTCTCCTTGCGCGGGCGCGGAGGCGCCCCACATTCCCCTTGGTAACGGCCCGCGAAAGCTTGTAAAGGCGCGCGCGGGGCGGCGTTCGGCAGGCGGGAGGCGGCAGCCGTTATTTCGGCTTGTCCGGGGTGATGTATTCAGCTAATACAGCGCGACCCTGCGGTCACGGCCGCTTCAGTTTCGAGTGGGGACGATGAAAGCGATGAATTTCGAGTCGGCAAAGTGGCGCAGGGACGCGCTGGACGACGTCGTGATCGACGAAGAGACGCTGGCGCGCCGGCGCCGGCGCAGACGCAACATCATCATCGCCGTGGCGGTGGTCGCGGCGCTGCTGATCGCCGCCTTGCTCTTCATGGGCGGCGGCGGCGAGAAGGCCGCGCCGGGCGAGGGCAAGCAGGGCCAGACTTTGCCGGCCGTGAGCGTGATCGTGCCCGGGCGGCAGGACATTCCGGCGGTGATCTCGTCCACCGGCTCGCTCGCCGCGCGGCGCGACATGCCGGTCGGCGTCCCCGGCGAGGGCGGCCAGATCGTGCGCGTCCTGGTTGAGCCCGGCCAGTGGGTCGGCGCCGGCCAGACGCTGGCCGTGATCGACAGTCGGGTGCAGACGCAGGAGGCTTCGCAGCTCGCCGCGCAGATCGAGGTGGCGCGCGCCGATTTGAGGCTCGCGCAGAGCGAGCTGGACCGCGCCCAGGCGCTGGTCGGCCGCGGCTTCATCAGCCAGGCGGACCTCGACCGCAAGCGGGCGACCCGCGACGCCGCCGCCGCGCGGGTGCGCGTCGCCGAGGCCAATCTCGGCGCCACCCGGGCCCGGATCGGCCGGCTCGCCGTGCGCGCGCCGACCGCAGGCCTCGTCCTGTCGCGCAGCGTCGAGGCCGGCCAGGTGGTCGGGGCCGGCTCCGGCGCTCTCTTCCGTATCGCCGCCGGCGGCGAGATGGAGGTGCGCGCCCGGCTGCCGCAGACCGATCTCGCGCGGCTCAGCACCGGGGTTCCCGCCGTGGTCACGCCGGTCGGCTCGGACCGCGAATATCAGGGCACGGTGTGGCAGGTCTCGCCGATCATCGATCCCCTGACCCGCCAGGGCGAGGCGCGCGTGCTCGTCCCCTACAACCAGGATTTGAGGCCGGGCGGCTTCGCCGCGGTCAGGATCACGGCCGGCTCGACGACCGCGCCGCTGCTGCCCGAATCGGCGGTGCTGACCGACGATACCGGCACCTATGTGATGATCATCGGCCCCAACAACGCCGTGCAGCGGCGCGCCGTCCGGGTGGGCAGCGTCACCGATCGCGGCGTCGTCATTGCCGAAGGCCTCAACGGCAACGAGCGGGTGGTCGAATCGGCCGGCGCCTTCCTCAACCCGGGCGAGCGGGTCCGCCCCGAGCGGGCTCGGCCGGCGGCTCGGCAGTAATGCGGAAATCCGACGGGAGTCGATGAACGATGCGTAACATCTCGGCATGGGCGATCCGCAACCCGGTCATCCCCCTCGTCCTGTTCACCGCCTTGCTCGCCATGGGGCTGATCGCCTTCATGCGGATGGACGTGAACCTCAATCCGGACATCAGCGCGCCGGCGGCCACCGTCACGATCAGCCAGCCGGGTGCGGCCCCGCCTGAACTCGAGATTCAGGTCACCCGCCGCGTTGAAGCGGCAGTGCGCGGGATCAACGGCGTCAACGAGATCAATTCGACGATCCGGGAAGGCAGCAGCAACACCTTCGTCAGCTTCGAGATCGGCACGCCCGAGGAGCGCGCCATCGCCGACGTGCGCGACGCGATCGCGCGGATTCGCGGCGACCTGCCCGACGGCATCCTCGAGCCGCAGGTCAACCGGGTCGATTTCGCGGACGAGCCGATCGGCTATTTCTCGGCCGAAAGCACGGCGATGACCGTCGAGCAATTGAGCTGGTATATCGACGACCGGCTCAATCGCCGCCTGATGGGCATCGAGGGCGTCTCCGTGGTCAGCCGCATCGGCGGCGTCAGCCGCGAGATCCGCGTCGAGCTCGATCCGGTGCGGATGCAGGCACAGGGCGTCACCGCCTCGCAAATCAACCAGCAGCTGCGCGCCACCAACCTCAACGCGGCGGGCGGCCGCGCCGAGATCGCCGGCTCCGAGCAATCGGTCCGCGTGCTCGGCAGCGCGATCACCGCGCGCGAGCTGGGCGAAACCCAGATCTCGCTGGGCGGCGGCCGCACGATCCGGCTGAACGCGGTCGCCAGCGTCCGCGACCAGTGGGCCGAGCAGACCTCCTTCGGCATCCAGGACGGCCGCCAGGTGGTCAGCTTCATGATCCAGAAGGCCAAGGGCTATTCGGACGTCACCATCTACCACGAGGTCCAGCGCGTGCTGGCCGAGATGGAGAGCGAGGACCCGCGGGTCGGCTACAATCTGCTCTTCACGCCCGTGAAGTATATCGAGATGCAGTATGAATCGTCGATGCGGGCGCTGGTCGAAGGCGCGCTGCTCGCGGTCGTTGTCGTCTTCCTGTTTCTGCGCGACTGGCGGGCGACGATCATCTCCGCGATCGCGATCCCGCTCTCGGCGATCCCGGCCTTCTGGTTCATGGACCTGATGGGCTTCAGCCTGAACATGGTCACCTTGCTCTCGTTAAGCCTTGTCGCGGGCGTGCTTGTCGACGACGCGATCGTCGAGATCGAAAATATCGTCCGACATATGCGCATGGGCAAATCGGCCTATCAGGCGTCGATCGACGCGGCCGACGAGATCGGCCTGCCGGTGGTCGCGACGACCTTCTCAATCGTCGCCGTGTTCCTGCCGGTCTCGTTCATGAGCGGGATCATCGGCCAATTCTTCATCAGCTTCGGCCTCACCATCGTCATCACGGTGCTGATCAGCCTTGCCGTCGCGCGGATGATCACGCCGATGATGGCGGCCTATTTCCTCAAGGCCAAGGGCCAGGCCAAGCATGGCGAAGGCTGGCTGATGGACCGCTATCTCGACGTCCTGCGCTGGACGCTCGTCCACCGCTGGAAGACGGTCGGCATCGGCTTCCTGTGCTTCGTGCTGCAGATTTTCGCTTTCGCGACGCTCGACTTCACCTTCCAGCCGAACACCGACGACGACACCGTCCAGGTTTCGGTCGAGATGCCGCCGGGCGTGACGCTCGAGCAGACGAGGGTCGTGGCCGATCAGGCGGCCGCGGTGATGCTCCGGCAGCCGGACGTCGCCTCCGCCTTTGAGTCGGTTCGCGCCGGCAATGCCACGATCTTCGTATCGCTCAAGGACCAGGGCGAGGGCCGCGACCGCACGAGCACCGAGTTCCAGCGCCAGGTGGCGCCGCAGCTCCAGGAGATCGCCGACGCGCGCGTCTTCTTCCGCAATTCGCAGCGGGTGGGCGGCCGCGACGTTTCGGTGCTGCTGACCAGCTCCGACCCGGCCCGGCTGCAGCGCGCGTCGCTGCAGCTGGTCGAGCAGATGCGGCAACGGCCGGAGCTGGTCGCGCCGCGCATCGCCGGCGATTTGCGGCGTCCGGAGATCACGATCACGCCGCGCCTCAACCTGATGGCCGATCTCGGCGTCACGACGGCCGGGATGAGCCAGGCGATCCGCGTCGCGACCCAGGGCGAGATCGACCAGGCGAGCGCCCGCTTCTCGCTTTCGGATCGGCAGGTGCCGATCCGCGTCACGCTCGATGAGAGCTCCCGCCGCAACCTGTCGACGATCGAGAATATGCCGGTGCCGACCGCGAGCGGCGGCTCCGTGCCGCTGCGCGTCGTCGCCGACATCAGCTTCGGCGCCGGCCCGTCGATCATCCAGCGCATCAACCAGGAGCGGCGGGTGCTGATCGGCGCCGATCTCGCGCCGGGCGTGGTCGACGGCGAGACCATCATCAACCAGCTGCCGCTCATGCAGAGCCTGCCGGAAGGGGTGGAGCGCGCCCGCTCCGGCCAGCAGCGCGAGGAAGCGCGGCTTGTGTCCGAGTTCCTCGGCGCCTTGATGTCCGGGACCTTCCTCGTCTTCGCGGTGCTGGTGCTGCTCTACAAAAGACTGATGGCACCGTTCGTGAACATGGGCTCGCTGCTGCTCGCCCCGCTCGGCGGCGCGATCGCGCTGCACATCGCGGGCCACGCGGTGTCGATGCCGGTGTTCATCGGCATATTGATGCTGTTCGGCATCGTCGCCAAGAACTCGATCCTGCTACTCGATTTCACGATCGAGGAGATGGCCAAAGGCGTGCCGAAGGACGAGGCGATCATCGACGCCGGCCACAAACGCGCCCAGCCGATCGTGATGACGACGATGGCGATGGTCGCCGGCATGGTGCCGACCGCTTTGAGCCTCGAAGGCGATGCGAGCTGGCGGGCGCCGATGGCGGTGGTCGTGATCGGCGGCCTGCTGCTCTCGACCCTGCTCACCCTCGTGCTCGTGCCGGCCTCGTTCAGTCTTGCCGACAGCTTCGAGAAGTGGCTGACGCCGAAGTTCCGGCGGATCCTCACCTATCGCGGCCCGCAGGATCACGGCACCACCGCGCCGCAGCCGGCGGAGTAGAGCCTATCGGCCGGCGGCGTCGCTTTGAACCGACGCCGCCGCCGGTTATTGAACCGGCATGAGCCGCCTCGATCTCAGCCGCTTCGCCGCCGCGCCGCCGGACCGCGCGCGTGGCATGCGCGCGCTGGCGACGGCGATGCTCGCCGGCATGGCCGCGATCTTCATCGCCGCCACCGGCCTCGTCGATCAGCATCCCGCCTGGGGCTTCGTCCGCGCCTTCGCCGAAGCAGGGCTGGTCGGCGGTATCGCCGACTGGTTCGCGGTCACCGCCTTGTTTCGTCACCCACTCGGCCTGCCCATCCCGCACACCGCGATCATCCCCCGGAACAAGGACCGGATCGGCGACACGCTCGCCGCCTTCCTCAAGGACAATTTCCTCACCCCGTCGGTGGTCGCGCGGCGGATGCAGGAGGTCGACGTCGCCGGCGCGGTCGGCCGCTTCCTCGCCCAACCGCCGGGCGAGGGCCGCCTGCGGGAAGGCGCCTCGCGGCTGCTCGCCGACATTCTCGAGGCGCTCGACGAGGAGAAGCTCGGCGGGATGATGAAGAGCGCCGTCGTGCAGCGGATGCGCGCGGTCGACGTCGCCCCTCTGCTCGGCCAGACGCTCGAGGCGGCGATGACCGAGGAACGGCACGTGCCGCTGGTCGACGCGATCGTCACCTGGGCCGGCCGCACGCTCGATGCCAACGAGGATCTGATCCGCGACATGGTCCACCAGCGGGCCGGCTGGATCCTCAAGCTCGCCGGGCTCGACGCCAAGCTCGCCGACGCGATCGTCGACGGGCTGCGGCGGCTCACCATCGACATGGCGGTCGATCCCGATCACCCGGTGCGCCGCAAGGCCGAGGAGGGCCTCGCCCGCCTGGCCTCGAATCTGAGCAACGACCCGGAGACGATGGCGAAGGTCGAGGCGTGGAAGAACGAGATGATCGAGAACAAGGCGGTCGGCGACTGGCTCGGCGGCGTCTGGGAGAAGAGTCGCGCCGGCCTGCTCAAGAGCGCGCGCGATCCCGACGCGGCGCTGGCGGGCAAGTTCGGCGAGGCGCTGCGCCAGCTCGGCGAGACGCTGCAGACCGAGCCCCGGCTCAAGCGCGCGATCAACCAGTTCGCCCGCCGCGCCGCCGGCGGCCTCGTCGCCTCCTATGGCGACGGCATCGTCAAGCTCGTCTCCGAGACGGTGCGCAACTGGGACGCGCGCACCGTCTCCGACCGGCTCGAAAATGCGGTCGGCCGCGATCTCCAATATATCCGGATCAACGGCACCCTGGTCGGCGGGCTGGTCGGGCTCGTCATCCACACGATCGAATATCTGGCATGAGCGGGCACGACGAGGAGCTGCGCGAGCTGGCCGCGAACCGCGGCTGCAAACTGGTCAAGTCGCGGGTGCGGACGCCGGGGCGGCGCGACTATGGCAAATATGGCCTCAAGGACGCCGAGACAGGGGCGGAGGTGTTCGGCTTCTCGCGCCATCGCCTGACCGCCACGACGGAGGAGATTCAGGAGTTCCTGCGCGGCGCCGCAGTGGCGGGCTGGAAGAAATCGCTGCACAAGCCGAGGGCGAAGCCGAAGCGGGGTTGAACCCGCGCCGCGTCTGGTCTTTCCTGGCACGCATAACAGGGAAGGATCGTCATGAAGCTCGCCAGTCTGCTCGCCGCCGTCGCCGCGCTTGCGCTCACCGCGCCCGCTTATGCCCAGGGCCAGCCCGCCGCACCGGCCGAGCAGGCCGAGCCGGTCACCGTGATCCATGCCGGCACCCTGCTCGCGATCCCCGGCCAGCCGCCGCGGCGCGAGGCGAGCATCGTCATCCGCGGCCGCCGTATCGCCGAGGTGCGCGACGGCTATGTCGATCTGCCCGGGGCACGGATCGTCGACCTGCGCGACAGCTTCGTGCTGCCGGGCCTGATCGACATGCACGTCCACCTCGTCGGCCTCGACGACCGCCTCCAGGCGCGGCTGCTGGCGCCGACCCGCGATTATGAGGACGAGGCCTATACCGCCTTGCTCAACGCGCGCCGCACCCTGCTCGCGGGCTTCACCACAGTGCGCGATCTCGGCGCCGAACCGCGCACGATCACGTCGCTCCGGGACGCGATCCTCGCCGGCCAGTTCGCGGGGCCGACCATCGTCGCCGCCGGGCGGGGCGTCTCGGTCTCGGGCGGCCACGGTGCACCGAACGGGCTCAACCGCGATCTCACCCAGGTCGCGCTCGGCCGGGCGAACAATGTCTGCAACGGCGCCGACGATTGCCGCCGCGCGGTGCGCGAGCAGATCTCGCTGGGCGCCGACGTGATCAAGTTCACCGCCACCGGCGGCGTGCTGAGCAACGTCGCCGGCGGCCTCAACCGGCAGATGACGCTCGAGGAGATGCGCGCCATCGTCGAGACCGCGCGCACCTTCGGCCGCCGCGTCGCCGCCCACGCGCACGGCGTCGACGGGGTCAACGCGGCGCTGGAAGCGGGCGTCGATTCGATCGAGCACGGCACCTTCACCAACGACCAGAGCTTCGCGCTCTATCGCCGGACGGGCGCCTATTACGTGCCGACCCTGATGGCCCCCGCCGCGGCGCTCGCCGACGGCGCCCGGGGCGCGCTGACGCCGTTCCAATATCAGAAGGCGCGCGAGGCCTCGGACAATGCCGTGCAGAGCCTCCGCCGCGCGGTGCGCGAGGGCGTCAACATCGCCTTCGGCACCGACAGCGGGGTCAGCCGCCATGGCGACAACGCGCAGGAATTCGCGCTGATGGTCAATGCGGGCATGACGCCGGCGGCGGCGATCCGGGCGGCGACGGTCGGCGCGGCGACCCTGCTCGGCCGGGCCGACACAATCGGCACCATCCAGGAGGGCCGCGACGCCGACATCATCGCGGTGCGCGGCGATCCGCTCGAGAACGTCCGGCTGCTCGAAAATGTCGGCTTCGTCATGCGCCACGGCCGCGTCCACAAGCTGGGCGGCGAGCGCCAGCTCACCGACGCGGACTGAAGCGCCGCGTTCAGCGCAGCCAGCGCATCATGTGCGGATAGGGTCGCATGCCGTCCGCGGCGGCGCGGTGCGGCTCGGCGCTCATCCCGAACCAGGCCAGCATCGGAATGCCGACGCCCCGCCCGGCGGTGAAATTGTCGATCATCGCCTGCGCGCCGCCGCGATAGCCCGCCGGATGGAACAGCACCGCCGGATCGAGCCCGATCTCGACGGCGGCGGCATAGGACCAGGCGATGGCGGCCATTTCCTCGCCGGGATCGCCGGAGACGTCATCGAGGTCCGGACGAAGTGCGGGATCCGTCACCGCGATATGGCCCGCCTCGTGGAGCAGGTCGCCCGGCCATTCCAGCCGCTCGGGATCGACGATCAGGGTGCCCGCGCGCACCCGCATCGCGGGCAGGAAACCGTCCTCGGCAATCGGCTCCAGCGTGACCGTGATTCCGATCCGATCGAGGAAGGCGAGAATGAGGCGCGCGTCCGGCCCGTCGATCGCGCGCACGGGGTCGGCCTCAGTCGCCGCCGACTCGCTCGATCTCGGCGCCGACCGCCTGGAGCTTCTCCTCCAGCCGCTCGTAGCCGCGGTCGAGATGGTAGATCCGGTTCACCTGGGTCTCGCCCTTCGCCGCCAGCCCGGCGAGGACGAGGCTCATCGAGGCGCGCAGGTCGGTCGCCATCACCGGCGCGCCGACCAGCCCCTCGACCCCGCGCACCACCGCCGAGCGACCGCGCACCTCGATGTCGGCGCCCATCCGGCTCAATTCGGGCACGTGCATGTAGCGATTCTCGAAGATCGTCTCGGTGAGCAGGCTGGTGCCCCTGGCGAGGCTCAGCATCGCCATGAACTGCGCCTGCATGTCGGTCGGAAAGGCCGGGAAGGGCGCGGTGGAGATGGAGAGCGGCTTGATCGCGCCGTCGCCGGTGACCTTGATCGCGCCCGGCTTGAACTCGATCAGCGCGCCGGCATCGGCGAGTCCGGACAGGATCGCATGCATCGAATCCTCGCGCGCGCCGACCAGCTCGAGCGAGCCGCCGGTGAGCATCGCGGCGCAGGCATAGGAGCCGGTCTCGATCCGGTCGGGCATCACTGCATAAGTCGCCCCGTGCAGCCGGTCCTTGCCGTGCACGGTCAGCGTGTCGCTGCGCAGCCCTTCGATCTCGGCGCCCATCGCGATCAGGCATTGGGCGAGATCGGTGATCTCGGGTTCGCGCGCGGCATTCTCGATTACCGTCGTGCCTTTGGCGAGGACGGCGGTCATCAGCGCGTTTTCGGTCGCGCCGACCGAGACGGTGGGGAAGCTGATCGTGCCGCCGGTGAGGCCTCCCGGCGGCGCCGTCGCCTTCACATAGCCGGCGGCGAGCTCGATCTCGGCGCCGAGCGCCTGCAGCGCCTTCAGATGCAGATCGATCGGGCGGTTGCCGATCGCGCAGCCGCCGGGCAGCGACACCGTCGCCTCGCCGGCGCGCGCCAGCAGCGGGCCGAGCACGAGGATCGAGGCGCGCATCTTGCGGACGATGTCGTAGGGCGCGACCGTCGAGGCGATGTTGGCGGCGCGAAAGGTCATCACCCGGCCGAACTCGCCCTTGCGCGCGCCTTCGACCGAGGTCGCGACGCCGAGCTCGTTGAGGAGATGGCCGAAGCTGTCGACGTCGGCGAGGCGCGGCAGATTGCGCAAGGTGAGCGGCTCGTCGGTAAGCAAGGCGCAGGGCATCAGGGTCAAAGCGGCGTTCTTCGCACCCGAGATCGGGATGCGGCCCTGAAGCGCCTTGCCGCCCTGGATGACGATCCGGTCCATGCGCGCCGCTTTAAGGCCTGTGAGGCGGCGCGCAACCCGCCCGCGCGGGGCCCGAAAACGCGCTGGACTGGCTATCCTCTTGATTTAAATCAGCGCAACCCCGAGAAATCCTTCTAATGATGACGTGACGGCTGTGTGTACGCGTAATATCGGGGGGCTTTTTGGGGGGAAGTTGTCTAGCTGAGCGGCTCAGCCACTATGTTCGGCTGTCTTCCGCCGAGCAGGCCGCGCTTGACCTTCTCGAGAAGCAGGAACGCCCGGTGCGGCGGGGCGCGGTGGTAATCAGCGAGAATGAGCCGCCGCGCGAATTGTTCATCGTCCAGTCCGGCTGGCTCCACGCCAGCGTCGTGCTGGGCAATGGCAGCCGCCAGATCATGCGCTTCTATTTCCAGGGCGACATCCTGGGCCTCCCCCTGCTCGCCTTCGCGGATTCGCCGGAAACCGTGACCGCCGTCACCGACGTGACGCTCTGCCCGTTCAGCCGCGAGCGGCTGGCCGCCCTGATCGCGGATCATCCGCGGATCGGAGCGCTGCTGCTCGGCCTCACCGTCGCCGATCGCGTCTCGCTCGCCGACCGCCTCGCCTCGGTCGGCCGCACCTCGGCCCGCGCCCGGGTCGGCGCCCTACTCTGCGACATCTTCGCGCGGATGCGCCGCCTTGGGCTCGGCCCCGACGAGAGCATCCACCTGCCGCTGACCCAGGAAGAGATCGGCGACGCGACCGGGCTGACCGCGGTGCACGTTAACCGGATGATGCGTGCGCTGGTCGAGGACGGAATTATCGAGCGCGCGAACAACCACGTCCGGCTGCTCGACGAGAAGAGGCTCGTCGCCGAGGCCAATTTCATAGACCGGACGGCGATCGAAACCGGTTGGCTGCCGCCCGCCAGGTAAGACGGCTCAGGCCGCGCTCTTGCGGATCGCCTGATCGACCAGCCGCGCGTCGGAAACGGGAGCCACGATGGCGATGCCGTCGGCTTCGCGGCGGCCGACCAGCAGCACGAACTCCCCGTCGCCCGCGACTTCGATATCCACCTTGGCGAGCGGACGGGCGCTGTGCAGCCGGGCGCGGATCTCGTCCCAGCGGTCGGCCTTGGGCGCGGGCGGGCGCGCGGCGCGCTCGGCGGCGACGATGCCCTTGAGCCCGCCCTCGAACGCCTCGCTCCGCGCCGCGAGCGCGCCGGCTGGAACGCCCTCGCGCGCCGCCCAGGAAAGCGCGGCGGCATATTCGGTGAGCCGGGTCTTGTCGTAGGTCGCGCCGAAGACGAGCTTGACCACCGGCGTCATCGGCGCGCGCGCCTGCGCCTTGATCCCGGCATCGTCGAGCAATTCGGCATAGGCTTCGGGATCGGAGGCGGCGGCGAGCGCGAAATCGTGGGCATGACCGAGCGCGCGGTAGAGCGCGGCGCGGCTGCGTTGGTCGGCGGCCGCCGCCTCCCCGGCGCTGTCGCGGGCGATGACGAGGCGGTCGGCCAAGCACGCGTCGGGCCACAGGCTCAACGTCGCGTCGTCTTCCGCAACTTCGGCGTCATGCACCTCGGCGTCGGCGTTCGGGCCGTCCGCCCAGACTGCGGCGGGCGGGGCGGCGATGGCGCGGTCGACCTGCTCGGCGAGCTCGCGGACGGTCGCGCTGTCGGCGATCTCCTTCCAGTTGATCACGCCGTAGATGAAGTCGATCGCCTCGCCGTTCGACGAGAGCGGCATGAGGATGCCGCGATAGAGCGTATTGTGGCCGCGCTGCCCGACGAACTCGGCCTCGAAGCCGATCGGCGCGCAATTGGCGATGATCTGCAGATAATGGTCGGTGAGCCGCGACAGGAGCGAGCGGCTCGGCACCTGGCCGACCGCATAGATCGCCTGATCGAGCCCGCATTCGGCGCGCAGCGCCCGGCCGAGAAAGGCGATCTGCGGATCATGTTCGTCCTGCGAGAAATCGATCAGCACGCTGTGCGGGCCGAAATCCTCGATATTCTGCGGATCGAGATCGTGGATCGCGGGATAGGGGCGGCCGTTCAGCAGCGACACCCAGTAGTTATAGGCGCGCACGTGCATGCGCCGCTCGTCGATCCCGATCTCCGGTGGGCGCTCCATCGCCGGCTCGTCCTCGACGGCAACAGGCGCCGCATCGTCCTCAAATCCACGCAGGCTGTCCATGCGCCCGTCACCCCTTGTTCTGGCAGGGGAAAGTGCACCGCGCGTGGTTGAGATATGGTTAAGCTTGACAAAGGGTTTCGGCGCCGACGCGACCGGCGCGTTCCGGCTGGCCTAGGGCAAAGCGATCAGTGAAATCTGGCGGCCGTAGGTAGGCTCGCCGCGAT
>NZ_JBQTJC010000002.1:0-1882 GCF_052387495.1 Sphingosinicella sp.
GTCACCGCCGGCCCAATCGGCTTCGAGGCCCCGATACTCGCCAGCGTCAACTGGCCGGCGCTGGCGCTCACCGCCGCCGCGGCACTCGCGATCTTCCGCTTCCGCCTCGGCTCGCTCCCCGTCCTCCTCGGCTGCGCGCTTGCTGGTATCGGATATGACTTCTTCTCGGGAATGATTCCGGCATAAGCGCGAGCATGGACCCCCTGCCGCCCGCCGAACCGCCCGCCGTCACCCGCGGTGAGGTCGCGCAGGGGGCGTTCCTCGCCGGCCTGTCGCGCGCCGGGGCGGTGATCGAGGCGGTCGCCCAGCCGCTTTACATCTGGCTGTTCGGGCTCGCGAACTATGGCGTCTATGTCGTGCTCTGGGCCGCGGTCAGCCTCGCGACGAACATCGTCGATCTCTCCCTGACCAACGCCCTGCAGCGCATCGTCCCGACCCGCGATGAGGAGCAGGCACACGGCGCGGTCCGCCTTGCACTACTCGTGACGGTGATTCCGGCGCTGCTGATCGCCGCACTCGTCACGCTGAACGCGTCTGCACTTGCCGGCCTCGTCGCCGCGGCGCCCGAAGACGTCGCCAGCCTGCCCACCGCCGTCGCCCTCTTCGCCTGGGCGCTGCCATTATGGACCTTCGTCGAGATCGCGACCTCGGCGGTCCGCGCCCGCCGCGCCTTCGGGCCGGAGATCCGCATCCGAATCCTCTGGGAGCAGCTGGCCCGGATCCTGTTCGCGGTCGGCTTCTTCTTCCTGGGGCTCGGCAATCTCGGCTTGGTCGCGGCGCACCTCGCCTCGCTGACTCTGGTCGCCTTCCTCAGCCTCAGGCTGCTCGGCGGCTATTACGATCTCCGGCGCCTCTTCCGCGCGCCGATGCCCGGCCCGCTCATCCGTGACCTGCTCGGTGCCGGCATCGCCCTGATTCCCGCCAACATGTCGCGGCGGATGCTGATCGACGCGCCGCCCCTCCTCATCAACCTGATGATTCCCGGCGTGCGCGGGGCGGAGGCGGCCGGCCTGTTCGAGATCGCCCGCAAGCTCTCCACTGTCCCCTATATCGTCCGCCAGTCCTTCCAGTATGTGCTCGGCCCGCTCGCCTCCGCCCAGGCCCATGCCGACCGCAGCCAGCTCGGCCCGCTCTACCGCTTCGCCACCCGCGTCTCGACTGCATTGGTCGTGCCGCTCGCCGGCCTGCTCGTCTTCACCGGCCCCGACATCCTCAGCGTCTATCGCCGCGAGGCGATGGCGGCGCTGCCCCTCCTCGCGATCCTCGCCGCCGCCCGCGCCGGCGAGGCGATCGTCGGCCCGGCCGGGACGATCGTCGAGATGATCGGCCACCGCGCTTTGCCCTTGCTCAACAGCCTGATCGCCGCCGCCATCTGGCTCGCTCTCGCCGTTTGGCTGGTGCCGACACAGGGCGCCTTGGGAATGGCGATCGCCGTCTCGGTCGCGATCCTCGCCTCCACTTACGCCGCCGCGGCCGAGCTCAGGATCAGCGACGGCCTCTCGCCCTTCGACTACAAGCTCGCCCAGGGCTTCGCCGTCACGATTGCCGGCGTCGCGGGCATGTGGGCATGGAGCAGTATCTTCGGCGGCCCGGTCCGCTTCGCCGGCAACATGACGATCTGGGCCGCCACCTCCTGGCTGGCGCTGCGTTACGGCCTCAACCGCAGCGACCGCGAGTCCCTCGGCGGTTTGGCGCGGCGGCTGCGGCTGGCGTAAAGGGCGCGCGATGGAGACCAATCCCGTCTTGGCCTACAGTGCCTGGCTCGCCGGGACGCCCGACGCATGGCCGGACGAAGCGCTCGAATCCGCGCATCGCCAGTTTATCGATGTGCTCGGGGTCACGATTGCCGGCGCGGTCGAGCCGGCCACTTTGGCGGTGCTGG
>NZ_JBQTJC010000003.1:0-9571 GCF_052387495.1 Sphingosinicella sp.
GAGAGCGCAGGAGAGACGGTCGGCGATCCCAAGACCCTGGTCAACGTGCCGCTGTTCCACGTCACCGGCGAGGTGCCCGTGCTGCTCAACAGCTTCGTGATCGGGCGGACGATGGTGCTGATGCCCAAATGGGACCCGGGCGAGGCGTTGCGGCTGATCGAACGCGAGAAGCTCACCTATTTCGTCGGCGTGCCGACGATGAGCCTGGAGCTGATGCAACATCCCGACCGCGACAAATACGACCTCTCCAGCCTCACCGACATCGCCGCGGGCGGCGCGCCCCGGCCGGTCGCCCATGTCGAGCGGCTCGAGCAAAGCTTCACCGGCGCCCGGCCCGCTCTGGGCTACGGCCTCACCGAGACCAATGCGGTCGGCTGCTCCAACTTCTGGTCCAACTATCACGACAAGCCCGCCTCCACCGGCCGGCCGCACGCGCCGATGGTGGAGATGGCGATCCTCGGCGAAGGCGACCGTCACCTGCCGCAGGGCGAGACCGGCGAGATCGCGATCCGCTCCGCCGCCAACATTCGCGGATATTGGAACGACGAGGCGGCGACCCGCGCCGCCTTCACCGCCGACGGCTATTTCAAGTCCGGCGACATCGGCTATCTCGACGAGGACGACTATCTCTTCATCGTCGACCGCAAGAAGGACATCATCATCCGCGGCGGCGAGAATATCAGCGCCGCCGAGGTCGAGGCGGCGATCTACACCCATCACGCGGTGTCCGAGACCGCGGTGTTCGGCGTGCCCGACGAGCGGCTCGGCGAGGTGCCGGCGGCGGTCGTCTATTGCGAGGCGGGCGGGCTCGACGCCGAGACGCTGACCGCTTTCCTCGGCGAGCATCTCGCCCAGTTCAAGCTGCCCGCCCGAATCTGGTTCGTCGACGCGCCGTTGCCCAAGCTCGGCACGGGGAAGATCGACAAGGTCAGCCTGCGCGCCGAGTATCGCGACCGGGCCGCGACGGCCTGACGCAACCGAAGCGACGGATGTTCATTTGTTCGGGTGAAGGGAGAAGAGCCATGCGAACCCTGCCGACCGCCTCGATGAGCGCGCTGGCGCTCGCCATCGCCGCCTGCGGCGAGGTGGCGCCTCCGCAGAACAATCAGGTCTCGGTGCCCGGACCGGAAGCGACCGAGAACAGCCTCGAGAATCTGAGCGAGGGCCAGCGCAACGCCGTCTTCATCCGCGCCATCCGCGATTCGGGCCAACCGTGCGAGCATGTCGAATCCTCGGCCCGCGCCGGCGAGCATCAGGGCCTGCCGCTGTGGACCGCGCGCTGCGACAACGAGGTGACCTGGACAATCGTGCTCGGCAATGACGGCTCGGCCGCGGTGCTCAACCCGAACGAAGCCGCCGCGCTCGGCAACAGCGCGGCGGGCAACGGCCAATGAGGTCGATCCCGCGCGCCGCCTTCGCCGCGCCGCTGGCGCTGCTGTTCGCCTGCGAGGACGGCGCGCCGCCCGAGAACCGCCAGTCGATCAAGGTCGAGAACCCGACCCATGACCGGCTGCTGGAGGTCTCCAGCCTCAACCGGCGGATCGCGCTCCGCAATGCGATCCGCGACAACCGCCAGCGCTGCCAGCGCGTCGACGGCGCCGCCTATCAGCAGGATCATCGCGGCATGGTGATGTGGGTCGCGCTCTGCAACGACCTGAAACATTGGGCGATCTTCATCGCGCCCAACGGCGACACCCAGGTCCGCGATTGCGCGCACATGGCCCAGCTCGACCTGCCGCAATGCCGCCCGGTCGCGATCGCCCCGGCTTCGGAGAACGACGTCAACATGCTCTGAGCGACCGCGCGGCCGCCTTCAGCAATTCTCGTATTTCCAGTGGCGGCGCTTGCCCTCCGCCATCCATTCGATCGCCTGGTTGAGGCGGCTGATCCGGGTCTCGTCGCGCTTCGCTCCGGTGACCCACTCGACATATTCGCGCTGAGCGCTGGGCGGGAAGGCGTCGAAGGTAGCCCTGGCGGCGGCATTGGCATCAAGCGCCGCGTTCAAATCCTGCGGCACGGTGAAGGGCGCCTTCTCGGCCTTGTCGCGGATCGGCTTCACGCCCTCGTCGATCAGTTGCATCGCCTTGCGGGTTAGCTCCAGCAACGTCTCGCGCGGCGGCAGGTCGTCCAGCGAGGTCAGCCGCCCGAACTGCCCCATCGCGCTCGCCTGGCCGGACTCCTTCCCCAGCACCTGGCTGCCGCTCCAATAGCCGAAGGCGGCGTGCGCCTTGAACGCCGCGAAATGGGCGAGGATCTTCGTCTTGTAGACGAAGGAGGGCATGCTCCATTTGAGCGTCTCCTCGCAGTCCGGGCAGGCTTCGCCGAGGATGTCGCGCAGATGGGTGAGGATCGGCCGGGCGAAATCGGCCTGGCGCTCGATATAGGCGTCGATGCGGGGATCGGTCTTCATCGCTCGCTCCCGGATGAGAAGACGGGAGATTGCCGCGCTTTTCGGCGGCTCACAAGGCCGGCGCGGCGCGCGCCTTCGCGGCGGCACGCCAGCCGTCGATGCTGAAGATGGCGAGCGCGGTCCAGATCGCGCCGAAGCAGATCATGTGCGGCAATGTGAACGCCTCGCCGAAGACCAAGACGGCGAGCAGGAACTGGAGCGACGGCGCGATATATTGGAGGAAGCCGAGCGTCGAATAAGGCAGCCTGCGCGCCGCCGCGGTGAACAGGAGCAAGGGAATGGCGGTGACCGCGCCGCCCAGCGCGAGCAGGACGTCCGTGCCGAGACCGAGCTGGCCGAAGCGGATGCTCCCGTCCGCCGCCAGCCAGAACAGCCAGCCTGCCGCGACCGGGGCGAGCAAGGCGGTCTCGATCGACAGGCCCTCGAGCGAATCGACCGGGGCGATCTTCCTGAGGAAGCCGTAGAGCCCGAAGCTGAAGGCGAGGGTGAGGCTGATCCACAGGCCCGAGCCCGCTCCGGCGGCGAGCACCGCGACGCCGGCGGCGGCGAGGATCGTGGCGAAGACCTGCGCGCGGCTGAGCTTTTCCTTGAGCAAGACGACGCCCAGCAGGACGTTGAAGAGCGGGTTGAGGTAGTAGCCGAGGCTACCCTCGAGGACGTGGTCGCTCACGACGGCGTAGATGTAGACCAGCCAATTGACCCCGATCAGCAGGGAGGTGAGAATCAGGGTCATCAGCACCCGGCTCGTCCCCGCGGCGGCGCGGATCGCGGGCCAGCGCCGCCAGAGGGTGGCGAGGGCGCCGAGGAAGAGCAAGGACCAGATGATGCGGTGGGCGACGATCTCGGTCGGCGGGACCGATGCGATGGCCTTGAAATAGAGGGGCATCACGCCCCAGAGGAGATAGGCTCCGAGACCGAAGAGCAGGCCTGCGCGGCGCGTCTGATGCGGGTCTGCCATGGCGGCGCGCCTAGGCGGGCAAAGGGGCCGAAGCAAGGCGCGATAGTTGTATTAGTTAGCTAATACAGCTACGGAGCGGGCGAAGGAGAATCGAGATGCGCACGACCCTGCTTGTTCCCGCCGCCGCGTCGCTCGTCTTGCTCGGCGGCTGCGAGATGCGGATCGGCAACGACGCCGCGACGGTCGCCGACAACGCCACCGCCTCGGGCCGGGCCGAGGAGGGCCGGGTGACGGTCGAGGCGCCCGGATTCAACCTGTCGATCAACGTGCCCGAGGGCCTCAGCTCCCGCGCGAACGTCGATGCGGACAGCGGTCTCGTCTATCCGGGCTCGGCGATGGGCGGGCTGCACGTCCAGGGCAGCAACCGTGACGAGAGGGGCGGCGAGCATGGCGAGGTCGAGATCCGCTTCACCAGCACCGATCCGGCCGAGCGCGTGGTCGCCTGGTATCGCGATCCGGCGCGCGCTTCGGACTTCGCGATTTCCACGGCATCGCGGGACGGCAATGCGACCGTGCTGAGCGGCACCGGGCGGCGTGAGAATGAGCGCTTCACGGTGCGGATCGGCCCGCACGGCGAGGGCGGCACCGAGATGCGCCTGCTGCTGACCGACAACGACTAACGGCCGGTTCTCCCTTACGGGCCCCAGAATCTCCACCAAGGTCCGGACTTTGGCTCTGAGCCGCTCGAATTCTCCGTTCGTGCGTATCGCTCCGGATGCTCCTCGATGTCCGCAACCAGCCGATCAAAAGCAGTGGGCTCTTCGATGCGCGGCTGAACCTCATCCGATGGTTTGGAGGCAACAGGCTCGACACCGATCGCATTGAGTTCTGCAATAGCGGCTTCGCTCAGCATGGCTTTGCCGCCGGGCATCGAGCCATTCAGAAATTCCCCGCCAGCGCTGGTGACGAACGTGTGGGCGACGGCGAACGCCTCATTGCTCATGAGACCCCCGACAAAAAGCAGATAGGCGTCGTCGAATTCGCCTACGACCATATTGGCCTGCTTGGATTGAGCCAGCCTGACTATCTCCGGCACCCCTGCCGAAACTATTTGAGCTGCAGCGGCAGCTCGGTCCTGATCTCCGAATTTGTACTCAGCGCTCCAGATATTTGGCCCGAGGCTGAGAATGCCTTCAATCTGACCGCGATAGGACGTCATCTCGTGTCCCTCCTCGCAAAGCGACAGCGAGCCCTTGCCGGTGAGCTTACCACATCCCGACGACGTAAGAACAGCTGGCCGGCAACCTGAGTGTCGTGCCAAGGTATCGCGATCATGCACGCCCTTGCCGATCCCAACGAGGTGCGCGCCCATCTGGTCGGCGCGGCGCGGGCCGGGACGGCGCTCACTTATGCCGAACTGCTCGAGCGGCTCGGCTACCATTTCTCGCGGCCGAAGATGCGGCAGCTCTGCGCGGTGCTCGGCGACGTCGACCGGGACGCCGAGGCGCGGGGCGAGCCCGAGCTCGCCGTGCTCGTCGTCCGGCAGCGCGACGGCATTCCGGGCCAGGGCTGGTGGGTGGCGGGCGGGGCCAGGTCGCGCGGCTATGAGGGGCCGTGGCAGGGGCCGGAGGCGGGCGCCTTCATCCGCGCCGTCCAGGCGGAAACCTTCGCCTTCTGGCAGTCCAGGAACGGGACAGCGGCGCTCCAGAGCCCCGGTTAACCATCTCCGGTCACCCATTGTCCGGGCAAATCGGGCAAGAGGCGGGTCCGAAGCCACAAGGACTTGCCGATGCCGATCCGCCATATGCTGCGCGCTACCGCCTTCGCCGGCCTCCTCGCCCTCGCCGCCTGCGGCGGCGGCGCCGACAACAACCTTTCGGCGCTCGACAACGAATTGATGGGCAACGGCGTCGATCCGGCGCTGACCCGCGCGCTCGAGGACCAGATCCTGGTCGATCCCAACCTCGTCCAGCAGGCCCATCCGAACAGCGTCCGGCCGCCCGAAAGCCCGGTCCAGGCGCAATATCCCGCCGGGCCCGATCCGACCCAGCCGCCGCCCCGGCTCGCCGCCAGCGGCCGCTCGGGCGGGACCCGCGTCCAGGCCGCCACCGCCAGCACGATCGGCCAGCAGACCGGCGGCTGCGGCGCCTCGCTCAGCCACGGCCCCGAATGGGCGGGCCGGCTGCCGGCCGAATTCCCGGCCTATCCGGGCGGCCGCGTCACCGAGGCGGCGGGGACGACCGCCGGCGATTGCCGGATGCGCGTCGTCACCTTCACCACCGGCGATCCGCACAACCGCGTGCTCGAATATTATCGCAGCCTCGCGACCCGCGCCGGCTTCAGCGCCGAGGTCGAGCGCCGCGGCGAGGATCTGCTGCTCGGCGGCGTCAACGAACGCACCGACGGCGCCTATGTCGTCATCGTCACGCCGCGGCAGAACGGCACCGAGGTCGCCCTGGTGGTGAATAACGGGCGGTAAGCGCGGCTCAGAACGCGAATGGTCCCAATGTTCGCGCTGGCCATGGGGGCTTTCCTACGCGCCTTGCGAATGCCGAAATCGTCGATTGCGCGCGCGGAGACGCGGAGGCGCGGAGGCGGCGATGAGGCCGCCGGAAGGACACAAAGGACACGCGAATCGCGGGTGAGAATCGTTTGTTTTCAGTGACGGCGGGAAGCGCGGAAGCTGACGAGTTTGACCGTTTCGCCAGGGCCATCGCGTCAGCTTTGACAGCTTCCCCGATGCGCCGCTGCCGGGGCGCGCCGGTGTGCTCCGATCGAGGATCGGGAGTGGATCGAGCAGACGATGCAAAGAGCCGCGACCGAGGCCGAACCTCCGAGTCGCGGCGCAGCATGACAGATTGCGGGCGTGTAGGAAAAATGCCGCTTGTCCGGCCGGCCGCTTTCGACCCATTGCGGACATTCAGACAGCGGCTGAAGGCGTCAGGTCCATGGCCGGAACCACCCGGCTGTAGGGCAGGCCGGCTTCGTCATTGAGCCGTTTCACCTCTGAATCGGATTCGGCTTCGAACAGACACATGCAGCGCCCATCCTCTGGGGCGAAGGTGGTGCGGATGTAGTGGATGTGCGATCCGCCGCCGCGCATTTCCTCGGCTTTGCCGATCGCCGCCTTCTGAGCGGCTGCGAGGTCTTCCATTGCGATCCCCTTGAGGTCGCGCTCGACCATGAAAACCGTCATCGTGTTTCTCCTCCTGTGCAAGGGAAAGCCTAGGCCCGCGGGGGGTGCGCTGACAGAAGAAGTTGGGCATTGTTGCATAACCGTCGATTATCGATGGTTGCGGCGCCCGACAGGAGGAAGCCGATGGAGCTGTTTCAGATCCGCTACGTGCTCGCGGCGGCCGAGACCCTGAATTTCACGAAGGCAGCCGAGCGCTGCAGCATATCGCAGCCGGCGCTGACAAAGGCAGTCAAGAATCTGGAGGAGGAGCTCGGAGCCCGGATCTTCACCCGCGAGGGCAAACGCGTTCGGCTCAGCGAGTTCGGCCGCTCGATCCTTCCGACGCTCCGGCAGATGCAGGACCAGGCGGAGCGGGCCAAGGCCATCGCCCAAGAGCATCGGTTGCTCGACAAGGTGCCGGTCCGCCTTGGAGTGCTCGCAACGATCGGCTCGGTGCGCATCGCACACTATCTCGCCGCCTTCCAATCCGGCTTTGAAGGGGTCGAGGTAGAGGTCACCGAGGCGCCGGTTCCGGAGCTGCTCAATAGGCTCGAGGAAGGCCGGCTGGACCTGGCGATCGTCAACCCGTGCGACGGCGTTCCGGAGAGCTTTCACGCGCATCCGCTTTACAGTGAGAAATATGTCGCGGTGCTTCCACCCGGCGACGCGCTGGCAAAGCGGAATACGATCCGCCTCAAGGACCTTTCAGGACGTGCTTACGTCGACCGACTGTCCTGCGAGATGCGCGAGATGTTCGGCGCGGCGTGCAAGGACCATGATGTGCAACTCTACGCGCGCTTTCGCTCCGAACGCGAGGACTGGGTTCAGGCGATGGTGCTCGCGCGAATCGGAATTGCAGTAATGCCCGAATATTCTGTCACCGTCCCGGACCTGCTACAGCGGCCGATTACCGATCCGGCGATCAGCCGCACGATCGCCCTGCTAAATGTGCGCGGGCGCCGATTCAGCCAGGCGACCGAAGCGTTTGTGAGGACCGCTAAGACCTTCAGTTGGCCGCGTTAAGCCTATGTCCGCTTTCCACCCTTAGCGGCCGTTCAACTGTGATCCGGCAAGACCGTTCCCCACAGTCCCCATGCCCCCCTACATAAAGAAGAGGAGTGAGGGTCGTCCTACTGGCGGCGGGTGCCACTGACACGCTTTGGGATCTTGAGAATGTCGTGAAGCGGGTTGAGTCGAATGATCCCAAGCCTCGGCAAGTGGCCCGTACCGCCGCCCCGCTTGAGCTTGACTCCGAATGGAAACGTGCGTCCACAGTCCGTAGGACTTATCCCTCTACAACCAAGCCATCGGCTCGCATTTGATGTTTCAAATGGCGAGGTACGCCCAAATGAGATGGCAAGCGGCTTCCGAGATTGTCCGGGCCTTCGTCTACAAAGACAAGCCCAACCACGCGCTGGCGGCGCTGGCGCTGATCCTGCTAACGATGGCGGCGCTCGTGATCGTCCCCTTTCTCCTATTGAGCTGACGGTGGGAATATGCCTCACCCGGCCCCACTGGCTAACCCCCGCCCCGCCCGCTAAACGCCCGCCCATGCCACATCTGCTTCTCGTCATGATCGGCGGCGCGCTGGGCGCGGGGGCGCGGTTCGAGGTGGGGCGGTGGGCGCTGCGCCATGGCATGGCCGGCTATCCGTGGGGGACGCTCATCGTGAACCTCGCGGGCGGGCTGCTGATGGGGCTGCTCGCGGGCTTCTTCTTCGGGCGCAATCCGGCGGACCAGGCCGCGTGGGCCTTTCTCGGCGCCGGATTGCTCGGCGGGTTCACGACCTTTTCCGCGTTCAGCTTCGACATGTTCGCGATGATCGAGCGCGGGCAGTGGGCTCCCGCCGCCCTGTATGCGCTTGTCTCGGTGATCGGCGCGCTGGCGCTGTTCGCTTTGGGCTTCTGGCTGATGCGGCTGGCGGGATGAGCGAGCAGGTCCGCAGCTTCACCGTCGCGCCGGACGACGACGGCATCCGCCTCGACCGCTGGTTCAAGCGCAACCTGCCGGGCGCGAGCTTCGGCCAGGTTTCGCGCTGGGCGCGGACGGGGCAGCTGCGCGTCGACGGCAAGCGCGCGGCGCCGGGCGACCGGGTCCTCGCCGGGCAGATTATCCGCGTCCCGCCGCAGGGCGAGGAGGCGGCGCCCGCCGCCCCATCGCAGCGCAAGCACGAGACGCTGACCGAGGACGAGATCGAGTTCGTGCGCGGGCTCGTCATCGAGCAGGACCCGGCCGGGATCGTGCTCAACAAGCCGCCCGGCCTCGCCACCCAGGGCGGGACCAAGACCAAGGACCATCTCGACCGGCTGCTCGACGGGCTGGTCGAGGAGGGGGCGGCGCGGCCCAAGCTGGTCCACCGGCTCGACAAGGACACGTCGGGCGCCCTGCTGGTGGCGCGGACGCCGCGCGCCGCCGCCTTCTTCTCGAAGAATTTTTCGGGGCGGACGGCGCGCAAGGTCTATTGGGCGATCGTCACCGGCGTGCCCGCGGTCGAGGACGGGCTGATCGACCTGCCGCTCGCCAAGCAGCCGGGGACGGGCGGCGAGAAGATGCATGTCGAGGACGGCGAAGGCGGCCAGATCGCGCGGACCCGCTACCGGGTGATCGAGCGGGCGGGGAACCGCGCCGCCTGGGTCGAGCTGCAGCCGCTGACCGGGCGGACGCATCAGCTGCGCGTCCACATGCTCGCGATCGGCCACCCGATCCTGGGCGACGGCAAATATGGCGGGCAGGAGGCGTTTCTGACCGGCGCGATCAGCCGCAAGCTGCACCTCCTCGCGCGGCGGCTGCGCATCGACCACCCGGACGGCGGGCGGATCGACGTCACCGCCGAGCTGCCCGAGCATTTCGCCGCGACGATGGCGAGCCTGGGTTTCGATCCCGCGCTGGGCGACGCGCTGGAGCTCGACGAGGTGCAGCCGCCGACGCGGGAGCAGCAGAAAGCCAAAGCGAGGGCGCATGCCAAGCAGGTGCGGAAAGGGCGAAGGGGCGAACGGCGGAATCGGGGGCGCGCGCGGTGAGATGTGGCCTCTCTCCTCATTCCTCCCCTGCATTTGCAGGGGAGGGGGACCGTCCAAAGGACGGTGGA
>NZ_JBQTJC010000004.1:0-15113 GCF_052387495.1 Sphingosinicella sp.
CGAGCGCGCCGAGCATCGTCATCACCGCCCAGAATTTGTTGGTGCGAAGCTCGTAGCCCGCGCCGACGTCCATCACGAAATGGCGGAGGCCCGAGAGCGTGTGCTGCCAGAAGGCCCAGGTCAGCCCGACCCAGATTATCAGCGACCATTGCCAGGTCGCCCAGGCGGCGAAGCTCTCGTAGGCCGCGCCGCCGCTCGCCGCGGCGACCAGCCACCAGGTCAGCAGGCCTAGGCCGAGGATGGCGAGGCCGGTGCCGGTGACCCGGTGCAGGATCGAGACCAGCATGTGCGGCCCCCAGCGCCAGATGGTGAGGTGCGGCGACATCGGCCGGGACGGATTGCGGTGTGTCAAGCGAAGCGCTCCCCTCTACGCGGCTGGGGTGCTTTTACGCCTGGGGGCCGAGGTTGCAAGGGCGGGGGGTACCCGAAGGGTGGGCCTCCCGCTCGCGGCGGGCATAGCGTGACCTTCGCCACCTTCGCGCCGGCCGCGCGCCCGCATCAAATTCGCCGGAAAAACCTGATGCAAATCATCCCGTTCGCGTCATGAACATGCTATGGAACGTCCATCGCCGGCCACCCCCTCGACATGGCGGCGACTGAGAGACCTGCCCGTGCGCTCCCGTCGAACCGCAGGGAAGTCCCGTTGCCCGATTACCGTCTCTATCTGCTCAACCCGTTCAGCGGCCATATCGACGGGGTCGAGCAAGTGTCCGCCTCGGACGATATCGAAGCGATCTGCCTCGTCCAGAACGGGGGGCGTAAGGTGCCGGTCGAGCTCTGGCGCGGCGGCGTCAAGGTGGTCCACATCGACGCCCCGCCCGAGATCGTCCCGCCCGCGCCGAACGGCGCCCCCGCCGCGAACCGTCCCGCGCTCCGCCGCCCGCGCCGCAGCCGCGCCGACCCCGTCGAGGCCTGACCCCCGCCGCGCCGACGAAAGAGGCCGCCCGATCGCCCGGACGGCCCCGTTCCTGTCGTCGGCCGCGCGCGCTAGCGCTGGCCGCCCTGCTGGTCGCCGCCCTGCTGGCCCTGATCGATCTGGCCGCCCTGCTGGCGGTCGCGATCCTGATCCTGGCCGCCCTGCTGCTGCTGCTTGCGATCCTGGTCCTGGCCGCCCTGCTGCTGCTGGCGATCCTGGTCCTGACCGCCCTGCTGCTGCTGCCGGTTCGGGTCCTGGCCGCCGCCTTGCTGCTGCTGGCGGTCGTTGTTGTTCGGGTTGTTCATCGTCTGACTCCTCTCGTCCCCGCTCCCCGACAGAACAAGGCGGGACGACGAGTGGTTCCGCTAAACTATTGAATACAGAGCCGAAACGTTCGCGAAACGCCTCAGGCCGCCCAGACGCCGGGATCGTCCTCGGGCGTCTCCTGGGCGAGCCGGGCGAGCGCGCCGCCGAGAAAGTCCATCACCGCGCGCACCCGGGGCACGTGGCGGAGCCGCTCGTGGGTGAGCAGCCACAGATCGTAGCCCTTGCCGGGCGGCGGCGGCAGCACGCGGACGAGATCGGGCTCGCGGTCGCCGACGAAGCTCGGCAGGATCGCCAACCCGACGCCGGCGCGGATCGCGGCGAGCAGACCGGCGGCCGAGCTATGCTGCATCACCACGGCCTCCTCGAGCCCGTGCGCCTGCAGCCAGGCGCGATAGGGCGGCCAGACGCCGTCGCCGCCGCCGCCAATGAAGGGGTGGCGGCGCAGCTCGGCCGAGGTGCGCGGCCGGCTGTGGCGGGCGGCATAGGCGCGGCTGCAATAGAGCGTCCAGGGATCGAAGGCGACGCGCCGGCCGACCAGCCCGCCGGCGAGGCTGCGGTCGGTCCAGTCGGCGCGCAGCGCGATATCGGCCTCGCCGGCGCCGAGGTCGCGCACCGCCTCGGCCATGTCGAGCTCGATGCGCACGCCGGGCTGGGCGTCATGGAGGTCGCGGAGCAGCGGCTGAAGCACGGTGACGCCGTAAATATCGACCGTGGTCAGCCGCACCGTGCCGCTGACGTCGCGCGACTGGGCGGCGGCCGCCTCGGCGAACTGGTCGGCATGCGCCGCGACCGCCTCCGCCTGCGGCAGCAGCGCCTCACCCGCCGGGGTCAGCGCATAGCCGGCCTGGCGCCGCTCGAAGAGCACGAGGCCGAGCGCCGCCTCGAGCGCGGCCAGCCGCCGCGCGACGGTGGTCTGGCTGACCCGGAGCGTGCGCGCCGCGGCGAGCGTGCTGCCCTCGCGCGCGACCGCGAGCAGATAGCGAAGATCGTTCCAGTCGAGCGGCGGTGCCGCCATGGCCTGCTCTCCCGGCGCCCGGCCGCGCCCGTCCGCTATTCTGCACTTTTGCAGAACGACCGCGCAATATCGTTGATTGCGTTTCGAATCGCAACTGGTCTAATTGAGCTCAGCCAGCGCTGGCTGCCCCCGAATTCCACTCAATCGGAGACAGCCCATGAAGACCCTCATTCTCGCCGCCCTCGTCGCGGCCGGTATTCCCGCCATGCCTGCCCTCGCGCAGGATGCGCCCCGCAACATCGCGGTCGCCTATGGCGATCTCGATCTCGGCACCGCCGAGGGGCGCGCCCGCTTCGATCTGCGCGTGCTCCATGCCGCCCGCGCCGCCTGCGGCACGCCCTCGTCCGCCGATCTGCGCGGCCGGATCAAGCAGGACGAATGCGTCGCCGAGATCCGCGCCGCCGCCGCGCCCCAGCGCGAGGCGCTGGTCGCCTCGGCCTCGCGCCGAGCCGACTCCGCCGCCGGCAGCCGCTGAGCCCCCTCTCCCGCCGGGCCTTGGTCCGGCGGGAGCCGTTCGGCCGGCGCGCCCTAGCCCTCCATCATCACGACGTCCCAGCGATATTTGCCGGGATCGGCCGCATCGCGGGTCGCGAGCGAACTCGCCGCCCCCTCCCCGAGCGCGCGGTAGAGCGCGTCGCGGGCATTCCCTTCCGCTTCCTCCGGGAAATAGAGCTGGGCGACGTTGCGGTGAGCATTGCCAGTGATCGCGAAATGGATGTGCGGCGGGCGGTGGCCGATCGGCGAATCGTAGCCGCCGGGCTTGATCGTCACGATCCGCCAGTCGCCCGTCCGGTCGGCGACGATCTCGGCGAAGCCCTGGAAGTTGGGGTCGAGCGGGGCGGTGCTGACGTCGCTCGGATGGTCGTAGCGCCCCGCCGCATTGGCCTGCCACAATTCGATCCGCGCGCCCGGCACCGGATTGCCGCGCATGTCGAAGACCCGCCCGCTGACCTCGATCACGGTGCCGGCCGCCCGCTCGGCGCGCCACGGCAATTGGGTCAGGTCGTAGTCCGAGTCGGCCGGGCGGACGACCGGGTAGAAGGGACCCATCGGCGATTCCGCCGTGGGCGGCCTCCCCTGCCCCAGCGCCGGCGCGGCGGCGGCGCCAAGCGTGGCGAGCCCGCCGGCGACGAAAAGTCGGCGATTGAGCCGGAGCCCGGCGTGCGGACGATAGCTGATCGGCATGAGCATTCTCCCCCTCAAGAATTCCCGATGGTGGAGGCGCCCCGCCGCCGGCCTCCTCCCGCCCCCAGGGAATACGCGGCCCGCGACGGAGCGGAAGCTGCGCGCGCGGTAGGGCGGAGTCAATCCGCCCCGAACCGCCCGGACGCTCCACCGCCGCGCCCGGCGGATCGATCGTGCGCTTCCCTTCGTTATGCCGCCATGCCAAAGCACAATCATTGTGTTTGCGTAACGGGAGAAGAACCATGAGAACCAGCCTGATTGCATTGGCGCTTGCCTCGACGGTCGTTGTGGCCGTGCCGGCGGCGGCGCAGACCCGGGCCGACGAGGCCAGGTGGGAGCAGGCGCAGGAGCGCTTCGAGGCCGAGCGCCAGATCTACGAGCGCGAGCGCGCCCGTTACGAGGCGTCGCGCCGCCGCCGCGGTGGCGGCTACGGCTATCGCGACCGGGACCGCGACTATGACGATCGCTACGGCTGGCGCAGCGGCGACGATTGGGAGCCTTCGCGCTATTATCGCGAGGATCCGCGCTACGACGAGCGCCCGCTGAGCGCGCAGGACGAAGTCTATCGTGGTGCCGACGGACGCTATTATTGCCGGCGCAGCGACGGCACGACCGGCCTCGTCGTCGGCGCCGGTGTCGGCGCCCTGCTCGGCCGCGGCATCGACACGCGCGGCGAGCGCACGACCGGCACCGTGGTCGGGGGCGTGCTCGGCGCGCTGATCGGCCGCGAGGTCGAGCGTAGCCGGGACATGCGCTGCCGTTAGGAGTCAGGCTGGGAGCGGCTCGGCCGCCAGCGGTATCGACGCTCCCTGCCCGGCCAGCGCCGCGACGAAATCGTGGCGCCAGGCGAGCACATCCTCCTTGCGGACGCTGTCGATCATCGCCTCCCAGCGGCGCAGCCGCTCGGGCCGCGGCATGGCGAGCGCGGCGCGGATCGCGTCCGAGACCTCGTCCTTCGAATAGGGGTTGATCAGGATCGCGTCCTTCATCTGGTGCGCGGCCCCGGCGAAGCGGGAGAGGATGAGCACGCCCGGATCGTCCGGATCCTGCGCCGCGACGAACTCCTTGGCGACAAGGTTCATGCCGTCGCGCAGCGGCGTGACCAACGCCACGTCGGCGGCGCGGTAGAAGCCGGCCAGGCCCGCGCGCGGATAGCCCTGATTGACGTAGCGGATCGGCACCCAGTCGACATGGGCGAACTCGCCGTTGATCCGTCCCGACAGGGCGTCGAGCGTGTCGCGGATCGCCTCGTAGGTGTGGACCTCGCCGCGCGAGGGCGGCGCGATCTGCAGCAGCGAAACCTTGCCGTGCCAGTCCGGATTCTCCTCGAGGAAGCGGCGATAACCGTTGAACCTTTCCTCGATCCCCTTCGAATAATCGAGCCGGTCGACGCCGATCACGACCTTCTTGCCCTCGGCGCTGCGGCGCAGCGTCTCGAAGGCGTTGATCGCGTCCCTGGCGACCAGCAGCCGCTCGAAGTCGGCGGCGTCGACGCCGATCGGGAAGGCGGCGGTCTCGACCGTGCGGTCTCCGACCTCGATCCGTCCGTCCGGATGGACCGTGCCGCCCAGCTCGCGTTCCACATAATGATGGAAGCTCTCCAGCCATTCCTCGGTCTGGAAGCCGATCAAATCGTAATCGAGCATCGAGCGGACCAGCCGCTGGTGGAAGGGCAACGAGACCATCAACCGGTGCGGCGGCCAAGGAATGTGGAGGAAGAAGCCGATCCGGTTTTTGACCCCGTTCTGGCGCAATTGCTGGCCGAGCGGGACGAGATGGTAATCGTGAACCCAGACCAGATCGTCCGGCTCGATCAGCGGCGCCACCGTCTCGGCGAAGCGCTCGTTGACCCGCTCGTAGCCCGCGCCGAAGCTGCGGTCGAATTCGGCGAGGTCGATCCTGTAATGGAAGAGCGGCCAGAGCGTCCGGTTGGCATAGCCGTTATAATATTCGTCGACGTCCTGCTCCTCCAGGTCGATCGTCGCAGTGGTCACCCCCTCGGCCCGCTGCAGGTTGATCTGACCGGTGAACTCTTCGGTCTTCTCGCCCGACCAGCCGAACCAGAGGCCGCGATATTCGCGCAGCGCGGCGGCGAGGGCGACGGCGAGCCCGCCTTGGGCGCCCTCGGCGCTGCGCGGCTTCGGGGTGGAAACACGGTTCGAAATGACGATCAGACGGCTCATGTCTAGCGGACGCTGCTCCAGGGACGGGACAAAAGCCCCGCGCAATTGATGAGTCCGACAAGCGAATAAGTCTGCGGATAGTTTCCCCACAGCTCCCCCGTAACGAAGTCGCTGTCCTCGGACAGCAGCCCGGCGGGGGTCAGTCGCTCCAGCATTGTCGAATAGAGCGCGCGCGCCTCCTCGGTGCGGCCGACCATATGGAGGGCCTCGATGAACCAGAAGGTGCAGAAATTGAACGCCGTCTCGGGCAGCCCGAAATCGTCCTCGGCGGCGTAACGCAGCATATGGTCGCCGCGCCTCAGGCCCTTTTCAAGCGCCTCGAAGGTGGCGAGAAAGCGTGGATCGTCCGCGGCGACGAAGCGCATGTCGAGCATTTGCAGCAGGCTCGCGTCGAGCTCCTCGCCGCCGAAGCTCGCCGCGAAGCGCCCCTGCTTCGGCAGCCAGGCCCGGTCCTCGATCGTGGCGCGCACCTTCGCGGCGCGGCGCCTCCAGACCTTCGCGCGCCCCGCGAGGCCGAGCTCTCCGGCGATATTGGCGAGCCGGTCGCACGCCGCCCAGCTCATCACCGCGCTGTAGGTGTGGACGCCGGTGCGGGTGCGGAACTCCCACAGGCCCGCATCGGGCTTGTCGTGCACCGCGAAGGCGCGTTCGCCGACACGCTCGAGCGCGCGGAAATCCTCCGCGTCGGCCTTGCGGAACAGCCGTTCATCGAAAAAGGCCTGGGTGTTGGAAAGGACGATCTGGCCATAGGCGTCGTGCTGGGCCTGGGTGTAGGCGGCGTTGCCGACCCGGACCGGGCCCATGCCACGATAGCCCGCCAGTGCCTCTGCCACCGTCTCATCCAGCTTTGGTTCGCCCGAGACCGCGTAGAGCGGCTGGATCATCCCGCCTGCCGCCGTGTCGACGATGTTGCGGAGATAGGAGAGATAGTTTTCCAGCACGTCGAGCGCGCCGAGCCGGTTCAGTGCCTGCACCGTGTAGTAGGCGTCGCGGATCCAGCAGTAGCGATAGTCCCAGTTGCGCCCGGAATCGGGGTGCTCGGGGATCGAGGTCGTCATCGCCGCGACGATCGCGCCGGTCTCCTCGAGCTGGCACAATTTGAGCGTGATCGCCGAGCGGATCACGACCTGCTGCCATTCGAACGGGATGGCGAGGCCGCGCACCCAGTCGCGCCAATGGTCGGCGGTCTGGTGGAGCATCGTCGCCAGGGTATGGCCGACGTCGCCAACGAACGGTTCGTCGGGTCCGAGGAAGAAATGGAGCGGCCGCTCCAGCCGGAAGCCGCGCCCTTCGAGCAGATGGATCACCGGCGCGTCGGTGGTGAGCCGGAGCGGCTGCGGCTTCAGCAGATAGCGGATATGGTTGGTGCCGCTGGTCCGCTCCGCCTGCCTCGTCCCCCAGCCCATCGCAGGTTTGAGATCGACCTTCACCCGCGGAGCGCCCGCGACGGGACGGACGACGCGCAGGAAGGCGACGGGGCGGTACATTCGCCCGGACCGGTCGAAGCGCGGGCAGAAATCGTAGACATCGGCGGCCCCGCCCTCGCCGTCGGTGAGGCGGGTGACGAGAATCGGTGTGTTCTTGAGGTAGCGCGGCCTGGCCGAGATCTGGCCGTCGAGGGCGATCCGCCACTCGCCGCGAACGTCCCCCTGGGGCTCGAGCAGGCTGCAGAATAAAGGGTCGCCATCGACCCGAGGCTGGCAGCCCCAGACCAACCCCGCGGCGTTGTCGACCAGCGCGCTGACCTGGCAATTGCCGATCGGCCAGAGATCGAGGCTGCTCATGCCCAGCCGTCCAGCCAGCCCGCCACGGCCGCGACCGAGTCAAGCCGATACGCCGCCGCGGTTTCGCGCTGCGGGCCGACGAGCACGCCCGCTCCGTCCAGCGCGGCGGCGGCGGCAAAGGCATGCTCGTCGGTCAGATCGTCGCCCACGAAGACAGGACGCGCGCCGGCAAAGTCCGGTTCCGACATGAAGGCGCGAAGCGCGTCGCCCTTGGTCGCGCCCTCCGGCCGCAATTCGATCACCATCGCGCCCCGCTGGACCGAAAAGCCGCGCTCCTTCGCGAGCGCGGTCATGAATGCCTCGGCATGCGCGCCCTCGTCCGGCGCGAGCCGGTAATGGAGCGCGATCCCTGCCGGCTTCTCCTCGACGAGCAGCCCGCGCGACGCGGCGGCGAATGCGATCACCTTCTCCCGCACTTCGTCGAGGCCGAGCGGCACCGACAGCGGCAAATGGCTGCCGTCGGCCCATTGCAGCTCGAGCCCGTGCGAGCCCGAAAAGGCGATCCCGGCGAACGGCACATGCCGCTTGAGATCGCCGAGCGAACGGCCGCTGACGATCGCCAGCCGTCCGTCGAGCCGATCGCACAGTCGCCGGAGCAGCCGCCCGAGCGCGGAGGGCACGCGAACCGCACCGGGCGTTTCCGCCAGCTCCACGAGGGTGCCGTCGAAATCGAGGAAGAGCGCCGCGCCGTCGAGCAGCGCCGGCGGGGGCGAATCTAGTTCAGCCATCGCCGGCTGCGTTGGCAAGGTTGCGCGCGAATCTCAACCGCGCTTGCGAAAGTCCACGAAGCCCGGCGACTTTCGTTGCTTGATAAAAATAGCCTATTCACATCGCTGATATTAGGCCTAAGGTTGGCGCACTGGGGAGGGGTGGCATGGCGGAACCGTTTCTAGGCGAGTTGAGGATCGTCTCCTTCAATTTCGCGCCGAAGGGCTGGGCGCTCTGCAACGGGCAGCTTTTGCCGATCAACCAGAACCAGGCCTTGTTCTCGCTGCTCGGCACGATGTACGGCGGCGACGGGCGCGTTAATTTCGCGCTTCCCGACCTGCGCGGGCGCGCCGCGTTCCATCTTGGCGGCGGCCTCACCCAGGGTCAGGCCGGCGGCGAAGTCGCGCACACGCTGACCATCCAGGAAATGCCGCAGCATATCCATTTCGGCAACGCCGCGACGAGCGACGGCGATGTTCCGACCGCGGCCGGCAACATGCTCGGCGCCTTCAACAACGGCTATGGCGGCGCGGTCGCCTTGACCTCGCTGCTGCCGACGTCGATCTCGAACGTCGGCGGCAGCCAGCCGCACGAGAATATGTCGCCCTATCTCGTCCTGAACTACGTGATTGCCCTGCAGGGCATCTTCCCGTCGCAGAATTGAGGGGGAACGAATGGCCCAGCCTTATGTCGGTGAAATTCGGATGTTCGCGGGCAACTTTGCGCCCGCCGGATGGATGATGTGCGATGGCCAGCTACTGGCTATCTCCGAGAACGAAACGCTTTTCCAGCTGATCGGCACCACTTACGGGGGGGACGGGCAGTCCACCTTCGCTTTGCCGAACCTGCAGAGCCGCATCCCTATCCACGCCGGCAGCGGGCCGGGCGGAATCACGCGACAACTCGCCGAAGCGGGGGGCACCGAGAGCGTCACTCTCACCACCCAGCAAATCCCGGTCCACAATCACGCCTTCCTCGCCTCGACCGCGACCGGCACGCAGAATTCGCCCGCCGGCGAAGTGCTGGCCTCGGGATCGTCGGTGCTGATCTACCGGCCCCAGGCGCCGAGTCAACCGCTGGCCGCCCAGACCATCAGCCCGACCGGCGGCAGCCAGCCGCACGACAATATGGTGCCGTACCTGTGCATCAACTTCATCATTTCACTGTTCGGAATCTTTCCGAGTCCAACCTAGGGAGACATAGGCGTGGATCCATTCGTCGCCGAAATCCGCGTCGTCGGATTCAATTTCGCTCCGAAAGGGTGGGCGCAGTGCAATGGGCAATTGCTGCCCATCTCGCAGAACACGGCTCTGTTCTCCCTGCTCGGCACCACGTATGGAGGCGACGGCAAGTCGACCTTCGCGCTGCCGAACCTCCAGGGGAACACGGCCATGCACCCGGGCCAGGGCCCGGGTCTGTCGCAGCGCTTTCTCGGCGAGCAGAGCGGTAGCCAAAGCGTGACCCTGCTGGAATCGGAAATGCCGGTGCACAATCACAATCTGAACGCGAACGCGCTGGCGGGATCGGCTTCGCTCGCCGCGCCGACCCAGGGGCTGGCCCGCAGCGGGGGCGGCCTAGCCTACAAGCAGACTCCATTCGGGGCGACGACCAATCTCGCCTTTCAGGCGGTCGCGCCCGCGGGCGGCAGCCTGCCGCACAACAATATGATGCCTTACCTGACCTTGAACTTCGTGATCGCCATGCAGGGCGTGTTCCCACCTCGCGGATAGAGAGAGGCTCCAATGACCGACAGCGAAGTGAGCGGCATCGACCGCAGGACGTTGCTCGCCGGGATGGCCGGCGCCTCGGCCCTGAGCGCCTGCAGCGGCGGCATCTCGCTCCTCGATGCCGGGGCCGGCGCATCCGCCTCGGCGGCGCCGCGCCTCGCGACCGCCGACGCGGATAAATGGGCCGCCGCGGCGGGAAGCACTTTCAGCACCGGCGGCTACACCCTGCGCCTCGCGGGCATAGAGCGGATCGCCCAGACCGGCTCGCGGCCCGACGCCCTCAGGCAGCAGGCCTTCGTCGCGCTCTTCGACATCGTTCGGGGCGGCTTCATGCCCGGCGACCTCATCTACCGGATCAGCCATGCGACGATCCCCGCCTTCAACATCTTCCTGAGCGGCAGCGCCTCGACGCCTTCGCGGATGCACGCCTTCTTCAACTAGATGCCGCCTCCGCTCCGCGCCGTTGCCCGGCTTGGCGTCACTGCCCGGCCGATGCGCGATGACGAAGACCTGCCCTTCGTGGCTGCGCTTTACGCCTCCGTCCGGGCCGAAGAGCTGGCGGCGACGGGCTTGCCGGAGGCGCAGCAGCGCGCCTTCCTCGACCAGCAGCACCGCGCCCAGCATGCCCATTACCGCGCGCACTATCCGACGGCGGAATGGCTGATTCTGGAGATCGGAGGCACGCCGATCGGCCGCCTCTACCTCGACGAATGGAAGCGCGAATTCCGAGTCGTCGATATCTCGCTCGTCGCGGCGAGCCGCGGCCAAGGCATCGGGGGCGCTGTCCTCGCCGATATCATCGCCGCCGCCAAAGCCGCCGGCAAGGGCGTGTCGATCCATGTCGAGAAGCACAATCCGGCGCGCCGGCTCTACGAGCGGCTCGGCTTCGTTCTGGCGGAAGACAAGGGCGTCTACGATTTGATGGAATGGGACATGGCGAGGCCCTCGGACCAGGGCGCTTCCGAGCCTTAGAAGAACACCGCCTCGTAGCGCATCTCGTCTCCGACCGGGCCGAGCGGCACGATGAAGATCCAGGTCAGCTCGCCGCCGCCGAGCGCGAACGGATAGACGCCCTGCGCCAGCGCCTTGCCCAGCGGCCCCAGGAACTCCAGCCGGAACCCGCCCGCTTCTCGCGGCGAGCCCGGCAGCGGCTCGGACTCGACGAGCGTCAACCGGACCTCGTCCTGATCCAGCTCGACGAGGAACGCCTCGCCCAGACGCGGCTCGAAATCGGCGATCGACAGCTCGGCCACGCGCTTAGCTCAGGGTCTCGCCGGGCGAGACGCCCCAGATATGGTCGGTGCGGATGAAGCCCGCGCGGCCGCCGACGGCGAGGCGGCACCAGCCGCCGCCGCAGCGCGAGATGCGGCCGACAACGCCGGGCTCGGCGCGATAGGCGACCGGCGCGGCGGCATCCGGCTGCTCGTGCAGCGGCCGGGGCTCGTCGCCCCGCACGATCGCGGTGCGCGTGTCGGAGAGCAGGCTGACCAGCATCCAGCCGGTGGTTCCGTCCGGATCCTCGATCTTGCGCCAGCTTTGATAGACCTCGACCACCCGGATCGGCAGGTCGGCGCGGACGTAGAGCCACTCGGCGGGGTAGTTGCGGCCCGGACCGCGGCGAAGCATCGCCTGCCCCGAGGCGATCGACGCCCAATAAGGCGTCTCGCGCCGCGGCTGCGCGGTCGCGGTGCCAAGCGACAGCGTGCCCAGCACGATGATCAGCAAAGCGGCGATGCGCCTCATCCGCTTCATCTCAGTCCCCCGTCTGGATGCGCTCCATGAGCTGCTTCACGGTCGGCACGAAGCCGTTCGAGTAAAAGGGGTCCGATTTGAAGCGGAAGGCGGAATGGCCGGCAAACATGAGGTTCTCCTCGGTCGAGCCGCCATGCGCGATCTCCTGCAGCGTCTTCTGGATGCAGAAGCTCCTGGGGTCGGCGAGCCGGCCGGTCGAGTTCTTCTCAGTGTCCGCCCAGGAGGAGAACTGGCACTGGCTGAGGCAGCCCATGCAGTCCGACTGGTCCTTGCGGATCATGTGCTTCTCTTCGGGCGTGGTGAAGACGAGCGTCTCGTCCGGCGTCTTCAGCGCCTCCGTATAGCCTTGCGCGTACCATTCGCGGGCGTGGAGGAGATCGCCCTTGGTCACCCAGAAATTCTTCTTGCCCAGGACGCCGACGTCGAGCTGGAACTTGTGGTCACCCAACGGCTCCTTGGTGAAGGCGATCTGGCGGTGCGAGCGCGCCTCGAGGTTCCTCAGGAACGGATTGCGCACCGCCGAGGAATAGAAGCCGGTCGGCGAGAAGCGGTGGAGCAAGACATCGCCTTCCTCCAGCGTCATCAGCCGCTGCTTCCACGCCTCCGGGATCGGGCTCTCCTTGGTGAGCAGCGGCCGCGTGCCGAACTGGAAGGCGATCTGCCCCAGCTCGTCATTGTCGATCCAATGCTCCCATTCCTTCAGATTCCAGACGCCGCCGGCCATGACGATGGGAAGCGAATCCGCGATGCCGTTGTCGCGCATCGTCGGGCGGAGCGCGGCGACGCGGGGATAGGGGTCCTGCGGCCGCAGCGGGTCCTCGGCATTGGAAAGGCCGTTATGGCCGCCCGCGAGCCAGGGGTCCTCATAGACCACCGCGGAAAGCCATTCCGCCGCCTTGTGATAGGCCCGCTTCCACAAGGCCGAGAAGGCGCGCGCCGAACTGATGATCGGGAGGTAGGAAACGCCGTAGGAGGCGGCGATCTCGGAGAGCTTGTAGGGCATGCCCGCGCCGCAGGTGACGCCGGAGACAAGCCCCCTGGTTCGCTCGAGCACGCCGTGGAGGACGCGCTGCGCGCCGCCCATTTCCCAGAGCACGTTGATGTTGATCGCACCCCGGCCCGAGGCGATCTCATAGGCCCGCTGGACCTGCTGTACCGCGCCGTCGATCGCGTAGCGGATCAGCTCCTCGTGCCGCTCGCGCCGGGTCAGCGCGTGATAGACCTGCGGGATGATCCGTCCCTCGGGATCATAGCTGTCGGCGTTGACCGCCGAAACCGTGCCGATGCCGCCGGCGGCCGCCCAGGCGCCCGAGCTCAGATGGTTGGTGGCGGAGACGCCCTTGCCGCCCTCGACCAGCGGCAGCACTTCGCGCCCCGCATAGAGGATCGGGCTGATACCCTTGAACATCTCGCCTCCAGAAACCGAATGGCCAGCCTATAAGCCCAATGCGCGGCGCGCGCAAAAGATCATGCGGCGGCGGCGAACGCCTCGGGCCGACCGATCGCCTCGCCATAAAGCCTGGCATATGCGGCAATCATATGGCGCTCGTCATATTGGGCCGCTGCTTTTTCCCGATTGGCCGCCCCGATCGCGCGCCTCAGATCGTCGCGGTCGGCGAGACTGTCCAGCGCCGCGGCGAAGGCCGCCTCGTCCCCGGCTTCGACGATCAGCGGCCGGTTGTCGTCCGAGACGATCCCCGGCACGTCGCCGACCGCGGTCGCCACCGCCGGCAGCCCGGCCGCCATCGCCTCGACCAGCGAGATCGGGAACTGCTCGCTGTCCGACGATAAGGCGAAGATGTCGAAATGGCCGATCCAGCGCGCCGGCTCGGCGAGGAAGCCCGGCATCAGCACCCGCGCCGCGACGCCGCGCGCGCGCGCCTCGGCGGCGATCCCCTCGCTCTCCGGCCCCTCGCCGACGATCACCAGCCGCGCCTCCTTGTGGCCCATCGCCGCGAAGGCACGCACCAGCCGGGGCAGGTTCTTGACGCGCCTGAGGCCGGCGACCGTGCCGATCACGATCTCGCCCGGCCGCCGCGCGAAGCCTGGGATCGTCCCCTCCTCCGGCGGCCTGGCGAAGCGCGCCACCGGCACCCCGTTCGGAATGCGCACGATCCGCGCCGGCGTCTGGCCCCAGGCGTTGCGCGCGATCCGCTCCAGCCGCTCCGACGGCACGACGAGCCGGTGGGCGCCGGGCAGGCCGAGGCGCCGGTAGAGGTTGCGCCGAGTCTTCAGCGCCTCGGCCTCGTCCTCGTTGAATCCGTCCTCATGATGGATGAGCGGCGCGCCGCCGAACATCTTCGCCGCCATCACCGCGTCGAACGCGCCCCAATTGTAGGTGAGGACGAGATCGAAGCCGCGCATGTAGCGCGACAGCCGCCAGTAACGGCGCGGGCCCGGCTTGCCCTGCAGCGACGGCGCGTCGTCCGGAAAGTCGGCCTTGATTCCCTTCTTGATTCCCGCGCGCGCCCCAAGCTCCCCTGGCATCGCGCTCAGCAGGACGTGCTCGGCGCGATTTCCGAACGCGTTCATCAGCCGCACCGCGCGCATCTCCTTGCCGCCGGGCGCGAAGGTCGAATGGCAATGGAGAATGCGGACGGCCATGCGCTCTTATGACCCGGCGGCGCGCCGCTTGCCAGCGGATGCGCGCCGGCGATTCATGGCGCGCGGGATCGCAAAACGACGCCGAAGCTGAACGGAAGTTTCAGAAGTTTCACGTCCCCAAGAGGCAGAAAAGTTGATGATGTTGAGGGTTGCCGAGAGCCGGGTCTCACCCCTCTCGCGACACCCGCGCGCCCGCGCGCGCGGAGCGGGCATGGCAAAGGCGATTCGCGGCATCATCGCCCCAGGCTGACAGGCGAAATCCTATTTGTATCCAACAATCGTCGGGGCCAGGATTCGACCCGTTGCAGACATTCACGGGGCCTGTCACCTTCTGGGGATGAGTGAGGCACCTTACGGATATGAAAGCACTGGCACGGTGGGAGGTAAGTGGGGGTGCGCGCTGTCCGTCCTGGTCGGATTACCTCTTCTCGCCTTCGCCGTTCTGGTCAGCACCCTGGGCGATTGCCTGCCAGATGAACCTTGCGACAAGAGCCTCAATTAGGGACTTGTTGGCGCAGCGCTCGCGATAGCCGCAATCGTCGGCTTCGCTTCAAGAGCCTTCATAAACGCGTTTGTCCGGCGCGGCGGATCGCGGGAATGATATCGCGTTTCCACCTGAAGCCGACGTCCGGCTCGCCGGTTCGCGAAAGGCGTCCTTCCCCCTAAACCTCGTGCGGCACCTTGGCCTGGGCTTCGATCTCGTCGACTTCCTGCCAGAACAGATCGAGCAGGCCGGTCAGCTCCGCGATATGGGGGACGTCGTGGCGGCGGACGCAGCGATATTTGCGGGTCAGCAGCGAGACTTCGGCGAGGATCAGGCGGCTGATCTCGCCATGATTGTCGAGCGAGGGGATCGCCTCGAACGCCGCGACGGCGTCGGCGCGCGCGAGGGGCGCGCGCGCCGCCCCCCCC
>NZ_JBQTJC010000005.1:0-6510 GCF_052387495.1 Sphingosinicella sp.
AGAACCGCCATGACGGACGCTCCGGCGCCCGCGTCGTGGTCCGCTGTCCGGGAGCCTGAACGATGAGCCAGCCGTCTTTGTCCTCCGAGACCCTGCATGTCAGCACGGTGGCGATCGGCGGCCGCGCCGTCCTGATCGGCGGCCGCTCCGGCCAGGGCAAATCCGACCTCGCCTTGCGCCTGATCGACCGCGGCGCGGCCCTGGTCAGCGACGATTACACCCATGTCCGCCGCGACGGCGAGAAGCTGCTCGCCAGCGCGCCCGCGAACATCGCCGGCAAGATCGAGGTGCGCGGCGTCGGGGTGATCGACAGCCCGGCCGAGAGCGACGTGCCGGTCGCCCTGTTCGTCGACCTGGACAACGCGCCCGAGCGGCTGCCCGAGCCGGGCGGGACGCTGAGCGTCGCCGGCATCGCCGTCCCGGTGGTGGCGCTGAGCGCGCTTGAGGCGTCGGCGCCGATCAAGGTAGAAGCCGCGCTGAGGCAATTCGGACTCTCCTGATCAGTGGCACGCCGCTCGGCTCCCAGACGGATATTGCTCGTCACCGGCCTTTCGGGCGCGGGCAAATCGACCGTGCTCGACACGCTCGAGGACATCGGCTGGGAGGTGGTCGACAATTTTCCCTTGTCGCTGCTCGACCATCTGCTCGCGACGCCGCTCCCGGCCGGGGCGGAGCAGGGGCGTTCGCTCGCGATCGGCCTCGACAGCCGCACCCGCGGCTTCAACGCGGAGCGGCTGGTCGGCCAAATCAAGCGGGTCGAAAAGGAGCACGGCCAGCCGCTCGAAACCCTGTTCCTCGATTGCCAGGCGCCCGAGCTCATCCGCCGCTATTCCGAGACCCGCCGCCGCCATCCGCTCGCCGCCGACCGTCCCGCCGCCGACGGCGTCGCCGAGGAGCGCGAGACGATGGCGCCGCTGAAGCGCTGGGCCGACTTCGTGATCGACACGACCGACAGCGGCGCCAATGCGCTGCGCCAGCAAATCCGCGACCGCTTCGGCCACGAGGAACACTCCCCGACTCTCTCGATCCAGTCCTTCGGTTTCGCGCGCGGGCTGCCGCGAAATGCGGACCTCGTCTTCGACATGCGCTTCCTCAGGAATCCGCATTGGGAGCCGAGGCTGCGCGAGCTGACCGGGCTCGATGCGCCGGTGGCGGCGCACATCGCCGAGGACGAGGCCTATGAGGATTCGGTCGCGCGGATCGAGGAGCTGTTGCTGACCTTGCTGCCGCGCTACCGGGCCGAAGGAAAATCCTATGTCTCGGTCGCGTTCGGCTGTACGGGCGGGCGCCACCGCTCGGTCCACGTGGCGGAGCGAGTCGCGGCACGGTTGCGCGAGGCGGGTTTTTCCCCCAGTCTGGACCATCGCGACCTCGCCACGCCGCCGCGCGACGGGATCGAGCGACTCCAGGGGGCGGGGGTCCCTACGGCGAACGAAAAGGCGGACGACGGCCAAGGTGAATAGATGATCGGTTTGGTGCTGGTGACGCACGGTCGGCTTGCGTCCGAATTCATTACCGCGATGGAGCATGTGGTCGGCCCGCAGGAGCGGATCGCGGCGATCAATATCGGCGCGGACGACAATATGGAGAAGCGCCGCAAGGACATCACCAAGGCGATCGCCAAGGTCGACGAGGGCGACGGCGTGATCATCCTCACCGACCTGTTCGGCGGCACCCCCTCCAACCTCGCGATCAGCCTGATGAAGAGCGAGAGCATCGAGGTGATCGCGGGCGTCATCCTGCCGATGCTGATCCGGCTGGAGGGCGCGAGGAAGGTGATGGACGTCCGCTCCGCGGTCGCCGCCGCGCGCGAGGCGGGGCGCAAATATATCTCCGTGGCCTCGGAAGTGCTGGGCGAGGCGGCTGCTTGAACGCGGTGATGCGCACGGTCGAGGTCCTCAACAAGCGCGGCCTCCATGCCCGCGCCAGCGCGAAATTCGTCACCCTCGCCTCCCAGATCGACGCCGCGATCGAGGTCGAGAAGGACGGCAGCAAGGTCTGCGGCACCTCGATCATGGGGCTGATGATGCTGGGCGCGGCGATGGGCGACACGATCACGATCAGCGCGACGGGGATGGGAGCGGAGCTGGCGGTCGAGCAGCTCGCTGCCCTGGTCGAGGCGCGCTTTCACGAGGAGTGAGATGGTGAGGCCCCTCGTCATCCCGGCCCTTCGGCTGCCTGCAAGGCAGGCGCTCAGGGTAAACTTCAGCCAAAGGCTGAAGGCCGGGATCTCAGCGGAAAGTGCCGTGCCTTCTTGTCCCGAGGCCCCGGCCTTCGCCGGGACGACGAGATAATGCCCCGCCAGGTCACCGCTTTCTCCAATCCGCTGGTCAAGCTGGCGCGGAGCTTGCGCGACAAGAAGCACCGCCGCCGCGAGGGGCTGTTTCTGGCCGAGGGGCTCCGCATCCTGACTGAGGCACGCGAGACGGGGCGGCTGCCCGAGCTGCTGTTCTTCAGCGATTCCTCGCACAAGCTGATCGCAAAGCTGATCGAGGAAACCGAGGCCGCGGGCGGCGAGGCGATCGAGACGACGAGCGACATCCTCCACAAGATTTCCGGCAAGGACAATCCGCAGACCGTGATCGGCGTCTATCGGCAGTTCGATACCGCGCTGGAAGCCATCGACCGCGCCGCCGCGCCTCTGTGGATCGTCGCCCAGGCGCTGCGCGATCCGGGCAATCTCGGCACCATCCTGAGGACCGGAGACGCGGTCGGCGCGGGCGGGCTGATCCTGATCGACGATTGCGCCGATCCCTTTTCGGTCGAGGCAGTGCGCGCCTCGATGGGGGCCTTGTTCACGCAGCGCATCGCCGCGGCGCGCTGGGAGACGTTCCTCCCCTGGCTGCGTTCAGGGCCGGGCCAGTTGATCGGGACCAGTCTCAATGCGACGACCGATTATCAGGCGGCGCGCTATGCCAAGCCCGCCTTCATTCTGGTCGGCAACGAGCAGGCGGGCCTGCCGCGCGCCTATGAAGCGGAGTGCGATGTGCTGGTGAAGCTGCCGATGCTGGGCAAGGCCGACAGCCTCAACGCCGCCGTGGCGACGGCGGTGATGGCCTATGAGGTCATCAACCAGTGGCGGCGGGCGTGAGCATTCTGCTGGCCTTGCTGGCCGCGGCGCAGACCGGGACGCCTTATACGGCGGACGGCGCTGAGCCGTTCTGGTCGCTGGAAATGGCGAACGGCCGAATGATCCACCGCTATGACGGCCGCGAGATCGACGTGCCCGCGCCGCGCGCGCGACGGATCGGGGCTGGACGGCGCTACACGACCGGGCGGCTGGTGGTGACGATCCGGCCCGAGCGCTGCGAGGACGAGAGCGAGCAGGTGCGCGCCGACCGGGTGGACGTCATCGCGGACGGGATCGCGTTCAGCGGCTGCGGCGGGCGCGTGCTGCGCGCGCCGCCCGAGTGAAGAAAGGGCGATGCGGCGATGGGCGATCGCACGAATGGCCTGTCCCGAGCCCGGCATGGGCCACGAACGCCGCGTGCTGGCGATCCTCGACGGCCCAGTGATGACGTCTAGGCCCGAGGAGGGCGACTGCCTGATCCTGACCGGCACGAACGGCTCGCTGCAGCTCAACCAAGTGATCAACTAGAGTCCCGGCGCAATGATCCTTGGCCTTATCGCGCTTGCGGCGGCCTGGCAGGCCGCAGTGCCCGAATCGGAAAGCTATCGCGTGGTGGGCGAGGATGCGCCCTGGACTCTGACCATCGCAGACGGGCGGCTGACCTATGAGGCGCCGGGGCAGCCCGCGATCTCGGAGCCCGCGCCCGCGCCCGAAGAGGAACAGGGCACGGTCTATTATCGGGCGGCGCGGATCGAAGCGAGCCCCATCCCCGGCGTGACCTGCCAGGCCAGCGACGGCCGGCGTTATACAGATTGGGTATTCGTCACCGTCGATGGGGAGCAGCTTGCGGGCTGTGGTGGGACGGAGTTGCCCGAAGGTTCGCTCGCGGGCACGAGCTGGCTGTTCGTCGAGATCGACGGCGAGGCGACCGAGCTGACCGGGGACTTGCTTCGCGACGATCGGTTCGCAATCGATTTCCATGTCGGCGGCTTCGTCGGCTATGGCGGCTGCAACCGATTCTCGGCTGGATATTCGCAAGACGAGGACGTCGTCACCACGCACGAACCTTGGGGTCGGGGCGCCCGGAACTGCGGGCATGCGGTAACTGGGCGCGAGACACGCCTGCTTGAGATCCTCGCCGCGCCGCTGCGGATCAGCCACCCGGATCCGGAGATGATGGTGTTAACCGGAGAGCGTGGAACCGTCCGGCTGAGGCGGGTGCGGACCGACGACTAAGTCAGTTCGGCTGCCCGTCGCCTTCGGTGGGGAAGAGCTTGGTGAGCGGACGGGGAGCGGTTTCGACGACGGGGAGCTCCTCGATCGCCTTGGCGCCGCTGGAGACTTCCAGCGTCTCGAAGCGCTTGGCCTGGGTCAGCACCTGGCTTTCGAGGCTGCCGACGAAGGCATTGTAGGCGCCGGTCGCGAGCTCGAGATTGCGACCCAGCCGCGCGACATGGCCGCCCATCGTGGCCAAGCGGGCGTGGAGCTCCTTGCCGAGCCGGGCGATCTCGGCCGCCTCCTCGGCGATCTTCTCCTGCCGCCAGACGCTGGAAACCGTGCGGGCGATGGCGACGAGATTGGTCGGGGTGGCGAGCAGGACGCGGCGCTCGAACGCCCAGGACCAGAGCGCGTCGTCCTGCTCGAGCGCGGCGGTGAGGAAATGCTCGCCGGGAATATACATGACGACATAGTCCGCGGCGTCGCCGAACTGCTCCCAATAATTCTTCGAGCCGAGCTGTTGGGCGTGAGTGCGGATCGAGGCGGCGTGCTTCTGGAGATGCGCCGCGCGGACGTCGTCGTCGGTCGCCTCGCTCGCGTCGAGGAAAGCGTTCAGCGAGCATTTGGCGTCGATGATGAGCTTGCGGCCGCCCGGGAGGCGGACGATCACGTCGGGACGGAGGCGGCCGTCCTGCGTGTCGATCGAGACCTCGGTCTGGAAGTCCGCATAAGGGGTTAGCCCGGCCTGTTCGAGCACGTTCTTAAGGCTCTGCTCGCCCCAACGGCCGCGTGCCTTGGGGCTGGAGCGGAGCGCGTTGACGAGGTTGCGGGTCTCGTCGCGGACCTGGGCGTGGCCGGCGTGGAGCAGGGTCACCGCCTCGCGCAGCGCCTCGTAGCTGCCGACCCGCTCCTTCTCGACCTTATTGAGGCCCTCCTCGTAGCGCTTCAAGGTCGCCTCGACCGGCTGGAGCAATGCCTTCAGCTGGGCGTCGCTCTTCTCGCTCGCCTGGTTGAAGCGGGCGTCGGCGCGTTCGAGAAACGCCTTTTGCGCCTCGCTCAGCAATTTGGCGCCGATCTCGTTGAACTGGGCGGAGAGCGCGTCCTTCGCCTCGCGCAATTCGGCCATCCGCGCCTCGAAATTGCGCGCATCGGCCTGGAGGCCGGAAAGGTCGCGCATGGCGTCGTCGCGCTCCTTCGTCACCTCGTTCAGAGTCAGGCGCAGCAATTCGGCCTGCTTCGCCCGCTCCTCGGCCAGCGCGCCCGCCCGTCCGCGCCCGACCAGCCAGCCGAGTGCGACGCCAGCGGCGAGCGCGGCGAAGGCGAGAAGGATGACGAGGATCGGGTCCATGCGCTTGTCCTTTGGAACGAAGCGCGAACCTAAAGCATGGACGAGGACCGCTCAAGCCGCCAAATCTTGTCCCGGTCCCCACACCGTGCGACACGACATCCATGACCGAGAAAGCGCAAGCTGCGGCGCTCGACTGGCTGGATCGGCCGGGGGTGGTGAAGCGGTTGATTTTCTTGGGCGGCGGATTGATGGCGCTGATTTTGCTTGGCGTCTGCGTGTTCGTCGATGTGCTTGGCTGGTTCTCCCGCAATCCGGTAGGCGTGCTGGCGGTGGCGGCTGCCCTTGTCAGCGCGCTTGCTTTGTCCGGCATTCGATATTTGTTCGATCGGATGAGGAGCCGATCCGGCCTGTCCCCCGCCGGATATGGCCGGATCACCTACGGCAGGGGTGTTTTTATGCTCGTCCAACTCGGGGCGACCGGCTGGTTGGCCGCCATAGCGCTCACAACCTGGGTACTCGACCTCGGCTGGCGAGTGCCGGCATTCCATGCGTTGATCTTCGTCATGGTCGGCAGCATGTTCATCGCGATGACGTTATCCGCCATCGCGCATATCGTGGAGATGGTCGGGAGCGCGCTGGGATTCAGGCCGCTCGTTTCGCCCCCTGGTCGCGGCGGGCCTTGACGAGCTTCTTCATGATCATGTCGCGCTTCAGGCGGGAGAGATGATCGATGAAGAGGATGCCGTTGAGATGGTCGATCTCGTGCTGGAGGCAGACCGCGAGGAGGCCGTCGATCCATTCCTCGCGCCGCGTGCCGTCGCGCTCCTGCCAGCGGGCGCGGACACGGTCGGGGCGGAGCACCTCGGCATATTGGTCCGGCACCGACAGGCAACCCTCATTGTAGGGGACCGTGACGTCCGAGGTTTCGAGGATC
>NZ_JBQTJC010000006.1:0-8937 GCF_052387495.1 Sphingosinicella sp.
GATCGCCACTTTCAACGTCAACGGCGTCAACGGCCGGCTCGGCCTGCTGCTCGACTGGCTGGCCGAAGCCGCGCCCGACGTCGCCTGCCTGCAGGAGCTGAAGAGTCCTGACGAGAAGTTCCCCGCCGCGGCGATCGAGCAGGCCGGCTATGGCGCGATCTGGCACGGGCAGAGCCGGTGGAACGGCGTCGCCATCCTGGCCAAGGGCGCCGAGCCGGTCGAGACCCATCGCGGCCTGCCCGGCGACCCCGCCGATGTTCACAGCCGCTATCGCGAGGCGGCGGTGAACGGCGTGCTCGTCGGCTGCCTCTACCTGCCGAACGGCAATCCGATCGGCACGGACAAGTTCGCCTACAAGCTGAAATGGTTCGACCGCCTGATCGCCCGCGCCTCCGGGCTGGTCGGGCTCGATTGCCCGGTGGGGCTCGCAGGCGACTATAACGTCATTCCGACCGACACGGACGTCTACAAGCCCGAGCGCTGGCTGGACGACGCCCTGTTCCAGCCCGAGCCGCGCGCGCGATACCGCAAGCTCCTCGCCCAGGGCTGGGCCGACGCGATCCGCGCGCTCCATCCGGACGAGACGATTTTCACCTTCTGGGATTATTGGCGCAACGCCTTCGCCAGGAATGCCGGCATCCGCATCGATCATCTGCTGTTGAACAGGAAAGCGGCGAAGCGGCTGAAGGCGGCGGGCGTCGATACTTGGGTACGCGCCCGCGAGAAGGCGAGCGATCATGCGCCGACCTGGGTGGAGCTTGCGGAGCAATAAGGGGAGTCTCGCCGAAGCCTCAACCCGCGCGATGAACTCGCCGACAGACGTCCAAGCTATAGTTGTGCTGCAGCAAAGAACGATGGGTCAGGGAAAGTGAGGTGAGGTGACGACGGATCGCGGACCCACTTACCGGCACGGGTTTCAGGAGAGTGATTGGGAGGCAGCGAAGGAGCAGGCCCGACGAGTGATGATCGAACGCCACACATCTCGCCGGAGGGGGTGGCCGAACAGATTGTGACAGGTCAGCTTCCTTGCGAAAGAGGGCGATCTCGAGCGAACGAAGGCGATAGCGCACGCCGCGCGGGAGGGATACTAAGTGGGCGCCAGACGCAATATCCGTTCTGCGTTGCTACTCGACGACAGCATCGGTGGGCGAACGTCCTTTTGGCCGATAGCGGACATGCTGGATTGCGGCCCTCGCAGTCGAAAGAGCCGCGATCTTCATTTGCCGAGCGCATCGACTCCAGAATTAGCCGGCATTTTCGCGCCGGGCGCGCCCTCGCTATTCCACGCTCCCGCAAGGAGACGGTGCGATGACGATCCTCGGCAGATGGCGGATCCCCCGACGGTTTGACGATATTCTCGACCGCGATCCCTACCTGGAGGGGCTGGCCCGCCAGCTGCACCGGCTCAAGGCGCGGACCGTTCGCCACCCGGGTCCCCGTCTGTAGCCATCATCGACCCCTTTCTATCCTTACCATGATGGACGGACTTCCTAGGCTACGCGGCATACCGCTCGTCGCCTATCGGACCCTGTGGTGCGCCCTGCTGACCCCCGCCGTCGCCGCGGCGATCGCCGGTCAACACGTCGCCTGGTCGCCGACGGCCGCGCTGGAGGCGGCAATCTTGCTCGGCGCCTCGGCCCTCCTGTTCCGCCGTCGTGGCGCGGACTCCATCGCGGCGATGCTCTCAATTGCCTTTCTGCTCTGGGTCCTCACTTCCTCGCCGTTCTGGGACGGCATCGACACCGCTGCCGTTCCGCTGGCGATGCTCGATCGGTCGCGCTTCCTGCTCTTCGTCGGCGCGATGATGCTTTTCCCGAGCGGCCGGTTCGATCCGCGATGGACCCGGCTCGCCGTCGGCGCGACCTTCCTTGCCTTCGGCCTCGGCGTCGCGGAGGCGCTTCGCCTGGTTCCGGCCGGCGCCCATGTCGTTCCCGCCATGACCTGCGCCGCGCTGGCGGTCGCCGCGATGCGCGCACGGCTCGCCTCGCTGCCGCCGGGGATCGAGCGGCAACAGATCAAATGGGTCGCGCTCGGGCTGGGCATCGGCCTCGGTCTCGTCGGCCTGTCCCGGCTCGGCGGGCTCGCAGCCGACCCTTCGCCGGTGATCGCGGCATTCGCACAGGGCGCCTTCGATCTCGGCGTGACGTCGATGGCGCTCGGCATGCTCGTTTCGCTGCTGCGCTATCGCCTCTACGACGCCGACGCGGCGATCAGCCATTCCACGACGATCGCGGTGCTCACTTTGTCCCTGGTCGGCACCTTCGCCGGAGCCGAGGTCGTGATTCAGACGGCCTCGCAGCACCTCCTCGGCGACATGGCCGGCACGGTGTCGAGCGCGGTCGCGGCGGCGCTCGCGGCGGCACTGATCGCGCCGATCCACAAATGGGCGGAAGGCTGGACCGAACGGCGGTTCCAGCCGGCGCTGGCGGCCTTCCGGGAGGAGGCGCCGGAAATGCTGGCCGACCTCCGCGAAACCGTCGATTTGGCCATGGCGGGCGAGATCGTCCTGGAGCGGATTGAGCGGGCGACGCGCGCCTCGCGCTCGGCCTTGCTCATCAGGGACGCGCCGGTTGCTGCCCGGCCCGTGGCCGCCACCGGCATGAGCTTTGGGGCGGCGTGCCAAGATCGCCTCTTTCCCCATCGCGTCGCGCTCGAGCTTGACGGCCTCGGGACGTTCGGCTGGCTGCTGCTCGGCCCGCGGCCCGACGGCAGCCTGCTCGGCAAGGACGAGCGCGAGGCGGTCGCCGGGATTGCTGGCCCGCTCGCCCGTGCGATCTTCGCCGTGCAGCGCGCGGCGGAACGGGAGCGGCGGCTGGCCGACCTGGAGGGACGTCTGAGGATGCTGGAGGGCGCCCGCCGCCGCGCCGGTTAGACGGCCCGCGAGCCCGCCGCGTTACGGCCCGACCATCTCGCCGCCGCAGGCCTCGTGGAGGATGAAGCCTTCGGTCGGATCGACCTCGCCGCGCCAGGGCGCCTTCTCCAGCGTCGCGGCGGTGTGACGATAGCCAGCCTCCCGGCGCTGGCGGATGCCGTCGGGACTGAAATCGATGTCCTTGGCATGGTCCTCATAGCTTAGCGCCGGGGCGAGCAGGCGAACGACATGCATGCGGGTGAGGCAGCCATAGGACGCCATCTCGGCGACGAGATTGTCGCGGCGGCTTTCCTCGGGCAGCCGGCTGGCGAGCTCGGCAACGATGTGGCGAAGGCGGTGGAGCTGGCGCTGGCGCTTGATGTGGGCGTGGGCGCGGCTCGAATATTGAACGTCCTTCTGGCGGTTCATCACCTCCCAGATCGTCTCCGGCTCGGGGCCGTGCGGGTTCCAGATGTGAACCGCGAAGACCAGGCTGTCGCGGCGCGGATTGTCGTCGAACACGACCTCGACGGGTGTATTGGAGAGGATCCCGCCGTCCCAATAGAGCTCGCCGTCGATGCGCACCGCGGGGAAGGCGGGCGGCAGCGCCCCCGAGGCCATGACATGCTCGAGGCCGAGCGGCATGTCGCGGCTGTCGAAATAACGCATCTCGCTGGTGCGGACGTTGGAGGCACCGACGGTGAGCCGGACCTCGCCGCTGTTGAGCCGGTCGAGATCGACCAGCTTCTCGAGCGTCGCACGGAGCGGCAGCGTCGAATAATAACCGGCGTCCTCGGGCCCCAGCGGCGCGTGCGGGCTGACGAAGGCGGCGGGGTTGGGGCGGAAGAAGGCGGGAATGCCGGCGCCGACCGCGATCATATTACGTGCCGCCGCGGCCGCCCAGGCCGGAAGCATCGGGTGATCGATGAACTGGCCGTGCTCGACGCGCCGCCAGAATTCGGTGAGCCGGTCCAGCCGCTCGTTTTTCGCGCTGCCGGCGATGATCGAGGCGTTGATCGCGCCGATCGAGGTGCCGATCACCCAGTCGGGCTCGATCCCGGCCTCGGACAGCGCCTGATAGACTCCGACCTGATAGGCGCCGAGTGCGCCGCCGCCCTGCAGGACGAGCACGGTCTGGCCGAGCGCCTTGGCTTCCTTGCTCAAAGTCATGCGATCTCTCCGGTGATGAGGCGCGCGCTGCGCGCGAAGGTGAGGTAGTTCCACAGCCAGTTGAGGCCGACGATGATGCGGCTGCGAAAGCCGACCAGGAACCAGATATGGGCGACGCACCAGAGCGCCCAGGCGGGAAAGCCCGAAAGGCGCAGCCGGCCGAAATGGATCACCGCCGCGCGGCGCCCGATCGTCGCGAGATTGCCGTAGTCGCGGTAGCGGAAGGGGCGCGCGCTTCGGTCCATGATCATGGCTGCGACATGGCGTCCCTGCTGCTTGGCGACCGGGGCGACGCCGGGCAGCGGCCGGCCGTCGGGGCCGGCGCAGCTCGCCGTGTCGCCGATCACGAAAATGTCGTCATGGCCGGGGGGGCGCAGATTCGCGCCGACGATCACCCGGCCGGCGGCGTCGCATTCGGCGCCGAGCCATTGCGCGGCGGGCGAGGCCTGGACTCCGGCGGCCCAGATCGCGGTGTGGGTGGCGATGATCTCGTCCCCGACTCGGACATGGTCCGGCCCGAGCGCGGTCACCCGGCCGTCGAGGCGGACCTCGACGCCGAGCTTCTCGATCGCCGTCTTGGCCTCGGCCGAGAGGTCGGGCGGAAAGGCGGCGAGCAGCCGCTCGCCGCCCTCGATCAGGATGACTCGCGAGCACTGCGGGGTGATCGAGCGGAAGTCGCGCGACACCGACTTGCGGGCGAGCTCGGCGATCGCACCGGCCATCTCGACCCCGGTCGGGCCGCCGCCGATGACGACGAAGGTCAGCAGTGCCTTGCGCCGCTCAAGGTTGGTCTCGGTTTCCGCCCGCTCGAGCGCGAGCAGCACCTTGCGCCGCACGGCGGTCGCGTCGTCGATCGTCTTGATCCCGGGCGCGTGCTCGGCCCAGTCGTCGCGGCCGAAATAGGAATGGCGCGCGCCGGTGGCGAGGATCAGCCAATCGTACGAGGTCACAGCGCCCGAGGCGAGGCGCACCTCCTTGCGCGCCGTATCCACGCCCTCGACCCGGTCGAGCAGGACTCGGGTGTTGCGGTTGCCGGCCAGGATCGCGCGGATCGGCGCGGCGATGTCCGCCGGCGAGAGCGCCGCGGTCGCCACCTGATAGAGCAAAGGCTGGAAGAGGTGATGATTGCGCTTGTCGATCAGGGTGACGTCGACCGGCGCCTTGCGCAGTGCCTGCGCGGCGGCGAGGCCGCCGAAGCCGGCGCCGATGATCACGACCTTGGGGCGGGACGCGGTCACTGCATGCCCCGGCTCGCAGCGAGCTCGGAGAGTACGCCGCCATTCGTCTGGACAACACGGACGACGCGGCCGGCGCGCTTCGGCGCGAGGAAGCGGCAGACCGAGGCGAGCTCGGGGCGGAGCGGCGGAGGGGCGCGCATCTCAGTGCGCCGTCCAGCCGCCGTCGACCGGCAGCGCGGTCCCGGTGATCGACTTGGCCGCCTCACCCGCAAGGAAAACGGCAAGCGCGCCGATCTCGTCGACCTCGGCGAAGCGCTTGGTCGGCTGGGCGGCGAGCAGGACGTCACGGATCACCGCCTCGCGGCTGATTCCGCGCGCTTCGGCGGTGGCGCCGATCTGGCTTTCGACCAGCGGCGTCCAGACATAGCCGGGACAGATGGCGTTGGCGGTGACGCCATGCTCGGCGCCTTCCAGCGCGAGCACCTTGGTGAGACCGAGCACGCCATGCTTGGCCGCGACATAGGCGCTCTTGAACGGCGACGCGACGAGCGCGTGGGCGGAGGCTACGTTGATGATCCGGCCGAAGCCCCGCGCCTTCATCGCCGCGAACGCGGCGCGACAGGTATGGAATGCCGCCGACAGGTTGAGCGCGATGATCGCGTCCCACTTCTCGACCGGGAAGGTGTCGACCGGGCTGACGAACTGGATGCCGGCATTGTTGACCAGGATGTCGACCCGGCCGAACGTCGCGACCGATTGTTCGACCAGGCCGGCGGCCTCGCGCGGATCCATGAGGTTGGCTTCGTCATAGCCGACACGCACGCCGAATTCGGCCTCGAGCGCGGCGCGGTTCGCCTCGACCTCTTCGGGCTCGCCGAGCCCGTTCAGGACGACATCGGCGCCGGCCCGGGCGAGGGCGCGGGCGATGCCGAGGCCGATGCCGCTGGTGGACCCGGTGACGATCGCGACTCGGCCGGCCAGCGGGAGCCGGGCGTCGAGCTCTTTCATGACGGCGATATCCATGTGCCATGCTCCTTGAATTGCGTTGCACGCGAACATGGCGGGACGCGCGCGGCGGCTGAAATGCCGGCTTTGCATGGACTTCATAACGACTGGCGATTTCACCGCGGCGGCGGCTTTCCCTAGCTTGGCGGTGCGTCACGAAGCCGGCCCGGAGCCTTCGCGCCACGGGAGAAATAGAGTCCCTCGCTACCCCGCGCGCCGGCTTCGTGGCCCCGCACCGAGAAACAGGAGATACGCATGTTCCAGCCCACGATCAGGCGCCTCGCGGCCGGGGCGATCGCCCTTGGCTTCTTCGCCGCCACCCCCGCCTTCGCCGGCCAGTGCCCGGCCGACCAGGTCCTCGCCAACCCGCTCGCGAACCATCCGACCGCGCCGAGCAACGTCACCGACGACGTCATCGGCAGCATCGATCTCGGCGCCGAGATCGGCGTCGCGAACCGCGACCTGAGGCTCCGCCGCCTTGTCGTCCAGCCGGGCGGCATCGTGCCCTTCCACAGCCATGAGGGCCGCCCCGCTTTGATCATCACGGTCAGCGGCGAGATCACCGAATATCGCTCGAGCTGCGCGGTGCCGATCACCCATCGCGCCGGCGAGGTTTCGCGCGAGGCCGAGGGCATCGGCCATTACTGGATCAACAACGGCCGCGAGCCGGCGGTGCTGCTCTCCGCCGACGTCAAGGCGCGCGACTGACGCTCTTCCCCGCCGGCGCGCTCCCGCCCCCCTGACGCGCCGGCACCCTCGGGGCGCTCCGCCCCGCCCCCTGCGGAGCGCCACCCCCCTTCATCCAAGGATTCGCGCATGGCGGAACTGGCTCTCGCCGCACCGGCCCAAGCGACGCCCGCGCCCGCCTGGCGACGCTCGCTGACGATCGGCCTGATCGGCTTCCTCACCCTCGTCGATCTGTTCGCGACGCAGGCGATCCTGCCGAGCCTCGCAACGACCTACGGCGTCACGCCAACTGAGATCGGCATCGCCGCCAATGCCAGCACGATCGGCCTGGCGATCGCCGGTCTGCTGACCGGCGCGCTCGCCGGACGACTCGACCGCCGGTTGGGGATTTGGCTGAGCCTCGCCTTGCTCGCCATCCCGACCTTCCTGCTCGCCTCCGCGCCCGATCTCGCCAGTTTCGCCCTGCTTCGCGTGATCCAGGGTCTTTTCATGGCGAGCGCCTTCACCCTCACTCTCGCCTATCTCGGCGAACGCTGCAGCACGGAAGATGCGGCAGGCGCTCTCGCTGCCTATGTCACCGGCGGGGTCGCTTCGAACCTGATCGGCCGGCTCTGCGCCGCGACGGTGGCCAGCTAACTCGGCGCGGCCTCGACCTTCTATTTCTTCGCGCTGCTCAACCTCGCCGGCGCGGCGCTCGCCTTCGCCTCGCTCAGCGGGATGGCGCGGATGGCGGAACCGGCGATGCCGGGCGGACGGATCTGGTCGGCCTGGGCCGCACATCTGAGGGACCAGCGCCTCGCCCGGGCCTATGCGATCGGCTTCCTGATCCTGTTCGGCTTCATCGGCACCTTCACCTATGTCGGCTTCGTCCTCGCCGCGCCGCCTTTGGCGCTGTCGATGATGGCGACCGGGCTCGTCTTCTTCGTCTTCCTCCCTTCGATGGTTACGACGCCGATGGCGGGGGCGGTCGTGAACCGGATCGGCGCGCGCCGCGCGCTGCCGCTCTCGCTCATCGTCGCGCTGGCCGGCCTCGTACTGCTCGTCGTGCTGCGGCTGGAGGCGGTGATCGCCGGGCTCGTGCTGGTCGGCGTCGGCACCTTCTTCGCCCAGGCGGTCGCGACCGGCTATGTCGGCCGAACCGCCAAGACCGATCGCACCGCGGCAAGCGGCCTCTACCTCTCATTTTATTATGGCGGCGGGCTCGCCGGCGCCGCGACGGTCGGCCAGCTCTACGATCGCTTCGGCTGGAATGCCGCCGTCGCCGGCATCTTCGCCGCGCTCGCTTTCGCCGCCTGGCTCGGCCGCGGCCTGTTCGAAAGGGAAGATCGATGAACCAGAATGACGAGCGCTACCGCCGCGGCGTGGAGATCCTCCAGCGCCTGTCGGGCAACGGCGCCGAGCAGGTGACCAACCGAGTCGCCGAGGTTGCCCCCGATTTCGCGCGGATGACGATCGAGTTTCCTTTCGGCGATCTTTATGCGCGCGGCGAGATCGACCTCAGGACCCGCGAGATCGCCGCCATCGCCGCGCTCGCCGCTCTTGGCCGCCTGCCGCAGCTGCGGGTCCATGTCGGCGCCGCGCTCAACATCGGTTGCCGCCGCGAGGAGATCGTCGAGGTGCTGATGCAGACCGCCATCTATGCCGGCTTCCCGCCCGCGCTCAACGCGCTCGCCGAATGCCACGATCTGCTGGCCACGTCAGCGGACACGGACCAGGTCAAGCCCTAGCCGGAGGTTCGAGCGGCGCTCAGGTCTGCTCGTCGACCGCGTCGGCCGCCGATTTGAGATCTTCGCCGACCCCGCGCACCGTGTTGCATGCGGCGAGCGCCAGGCTGACGGCGACCATGGCGAGCGTGACGATCCTGCGGGTCATGGGCTTTTCTCCTCCGGCGATCTCTGTCCGGCGACGCGGTCCCGCGTCAATCTGTTTTCCCTCAGGCGGCTTTCTTTTGCGCGGGCCAGGGATAGCGGCGTGCCTCCTGAACGAACGCGCCGACCGCAGGCGAGTGCGGCCTCCCGCGCACGGTGGTGAGGTAGATGGTGCGGG
>NZ_JBQTJC010000007.1:0-35432 GCF_052387495.1 Sphingosinicella sp.
CCCAGGCCCTTCAGCAACGTGGCCCGTTCGATCGTCGCCTTCATCGATTACCCCTGCTTTGCGGCATGTTCTGACTTGGATGAAGGGTTATAGCGGGCGTTGCGCCGCCTGCCAGTGGCTTTGACAAAAAAGGGCCGGGAGCAGCGGGATTCGGCCGGGAGCCGGCATTTCCTGTTGCCATTCCGCCGCCATGGGGGAGACTGGCGGCATGCGGCGGTACATGCTCCTTCTCCTTGGCCTAGCGATGGGCTCGGCCGCTTTGGCCCAGCCGCGCCCGCTCGGCGTGTTCGGGACGTGGGGCGCGTTTCACGACGCGAATCGCTGCTATGCGATCACCCAGCCTCACCAGGCGCCACCGGTGGCGGGCTGGCGTCCCTTCGTCGCCGTCGGCCACTGGCCGGAGCGCGGGCCCCAGGGCCAGCTCCACGTCCGCCTCAGCCGCGAGAAGCGCCAGGGCTCGGCGGTGCTGGTCCGAATCGACGGGCGCAGCTTTCAGCTCGCCGGCGGCGGCCGCGACGCCTGGGCGCCCGATGCGGCCGCCGACCGCGAGATTCGCGCCGCGATGCGCACCGGCATTGACCTCATTGTCGAAACCCGCTCGACCACCGGCCAGCTTGTTCGAGACCATTATCGCCTGCGCGGCGCGGCGACAGCGATGGACGCGGCGGCGCTCGCGTGCCTGCCGCGGCGGCGTCAATCGTCCTAGTCGGGCGTTTGACAGGAAAAAGGCCCCGCGCGGTTGCGCGGAGCCTTGTTCGTTGGGCGCGTTCGCGACCCGAAATCTTTACGGGCTGCTCGGTTCGTCGTCCCCAGTCAGCTCGATGATGCCCCACACGATCAGCCCGAGGGCGATGGCGGCAAGAATCCAGGCGGTCGTTCCGACCAGCTGGCTTTCACCCTCCACCTCGGCACCCGCGCGCTCGATCGCCGGGCTGCCCTGAACACTGAGAGCCTGAGCCGACTGGGCGATTGCGGCGCTGCTCGACGCAACCATTGAAAAAGCAGCGAGCGCTGCCAGCTTATAGGAACGCATACCGTCCTCCTCTTAGTAAGCGCGGCCAATAACAGACCATATCGCGATTCGCCAAGCGCTATCTTCTTCTCCCTTTATTTTGTTACGCCATCGTTTCAGTCGCTGATCTCGATCAGGTTCCCGGAGTAGGCGTCGGTTGGAAACAGACGGGAATCCACCTACATAGCGCTGCCATGCATGCCGTCCTGCCTCTCCCAGGTCCGATCGACCCGGTGCCTGTCCCGCGCCCCAAGCCCGCGGATGAGGACGCGCGGGTCAACCTGATCGGCATTTCCAAAGCAGGCATCCGCGAAGTGCTGATCGGCGCTGGACTCGACGAGCGGCAGGCGAGGTTGCGAGCCAAACAGCTCTGGCATCAAATCTACAATCGCGGCCAACGCGACTTTTCCGCGATGAGCGACATCGCCAAGCCGCAGCGCGCCTGGCTCGCGGAGCGCTTCGAGATCGCCCGGCCCGAAATAGTGGTTGAGCAGGTCTCGACCGATGGCACCCGCAAGTGGCTCCTGAAAACCCATGATGGCCACGATTACGAGATGGTCTTCATCCCGGACGCCGATCGCGGCACGCTCTGCGTCTCGTCCCAGGTCGGCTGCACGCTCAACTGCCGCTTCTGCCACCCCGGCACAATGCGCCTCGTCCGCAATCTCGAGCCCGGGGAGATCGTCGGCCAGGTGATGCTCGCCCGCGATGCGCTCGGTGAATGGCCAAGTCAGCCGGAAGGGCGGATGCTTTCCAACATCGTGATGATGGGAATGGGCGAGCCGCTCTACAATTTCGACAATGTCCGCGACGCGTTGAAGATCGTGATGGACGGCGACGGCCTCGGCCTATCGCGGCGCCGGATCACGCTGTCCACCTCCGGCGTGGTGCCGATGATGGCCCGCGCCGGCGAGGAGATCGGAGTCAATCTCGCCGTCTCGCTCCATGCGGTGACCAAGGAGGTGCGCGACGAGATCGTGCCCTTGAACCGCAAATATGGGATCGAGGCGCTGCTCGAGGCCTGCGCCGCCTATCCCGGCGCCAACAACGCGCGGCGAATCACCTTCGAATATGTCATGCTGAAGGACAAGAACGACAGCGACGCGGATGCCCGCGAGCTGGTCCGCCTGCTCCGCAAGCATAAGCTCCCCGCCAAGGTGAACCTGATCCCGTTCAACCCTTGGCCGGGCACTGATTACGAATGTTCGGACGAGACGCGAATCCAGAGCTTCTCGAACATCATCTTCGAGGCCGGGATCAGCGCGCCGGTGCGCCGCCCGCGTGGCCGCGACATCATGGCCGCCTGCGGGCAGCTGAAAAGCGCCGCCGAGAAGAAGAGCCGCGCCGAGCTCGATCGGATCGCCGAGCAAAAGCAGGCGCAGCTCGGCTAGCCGCAGCAACCGCTTGCCAATCTGATGTCACATCGCTAAAATGACATCAGCCAAAAAATGGAGGATTCAGACCGTGGATCGTATCGCGACCACCGTGCGCATGGACCGCGACATGCGCGACATGCTTGAAATGATCAGCAAGGCGACCGGGCTCGCGATCAACGTCCTGGTCAACAAGGCCGTGCACTCGTTCGTTGATCGCGAAGCGGGTGTGATCGAACGCGATCTCAGCGACACGCTTGCGCGGGTCCGGGCCTATCGCGCGACGCCCCGCGACGAAGCCGCGGAGATCCAGGCCGTGGTCGATGCGGAAATGTCGGGGCCCGATCCGGCCGAGGCGGACAGAGTGTTCATGGTAGATCCTCAAGGAGTCGAGAAGTCGGTGCTTGCGATCCTAGACGATGAAGCCTGACTGGGACGATACGAGTCCGCAGCTCTCGGAGAATCTCGCTCGCGCTCTCGGCTTGGCGAAAACACACGCACAAGCACGCAAGAACGTGTCCGTCGCGCTGATGCGCGATTGGCACGGAGAGATCATGGCTGGGCTGGGACTGGCGGATTCCGGCTGGGTCGCATGCTACCGAGGCGAGGGTGTGGCGGAGCATGTCGGAGTCGGTATCGGCGGTCATAACGGCATCGCGCCGGGCCAAGTCGGCACCGAGCTCAAGGCATTCGAAACTCGCCTGGTCCGTGCCGTCGCGACGCTTGACGCAGCAATTGGCAAAAACGGTCCCGAGAGCGAAGACCAGCTCCGCGGCGTCATAGATCTGTGCGCCTGGGCTCATGGCGAGTGGGTCCGCATCCACCCGTTCGTCAACGGGAGCGGGCGGACCGCGCGATTGTGGGTGAATTATCTTGCCATGCGCTACGGGCTGCCGCGTTTTGCCCGCATGCGGCCGCGTCCGGAGGGCGCCTATGCGGCCGCGGCCAAAGCGAGCATGACCGGGAACTGGAGGGCGATGATACCCGTGCTGCACACCACGCTGGACGAGTCTCTGCGATCCTAGGCAGGCGATGCCCGCCTCCCCCCGCGCACGGCTAGAAGCCCGAAAAGTTCGCGAAGCTCTCAAGCGGCTCGCGCTCGCTCCGCCAGCAATTGATCGGATGGCCTTCGTCCGGCCAGCCGAGCGCCATGCCGCAGTAGAGCATCCGATCCTCGGGCAGGCCGAGAAACGCACCCACTGACTTGTGCATCGCTGCCCAGGCCTCCTGCGGACAGGTGCCAAGGCCGCGCTCGACGGCGACCAGCATCACGTTCTGGATGAACATGCCGAGATGCGCCCATTGCGGCGGCCCGAAGCCGCGCGGGATCGAGAAGAAGAGGCCGACCGGCGCGCCGAAAAAGTCGTAGTTGAGCGCGAACTGGGCGAGGCGCCCGGCCCGATCCTCGCGCAGGATCCCGATGCTCGCATAGAGCTGCTCGCCGACCTCGAAGCGGCGGCTCCGCCATGGCTCGGTGAGGTTCGGCGGATAGACCGGATATTCCGTGCCCTCGCCGTGGGGATTGGCCGCGAAGCTCTCGCGCACCCGCGCTTTCAGCGCGACGAGCGGCGCGCCGGTCAGCACGTCGACATGCCAGGGCTGGAGATTGCCGCCCGAAGGCGCCCGGGCCGCGCGGGAGAGGATGTCCTCGATCAGCGCGCGATCGACTGGCCTGGGCAGGAAGGCGCGGATCGAGCTGCGCAGTGCCACTGCCTCATTCACGGTTTTGCGATTATCCGGCATCGGGCTATTCTGCGCAGCCATGGCGCTGCTCGACAAGATGCTCGCAAGCCACGTTCGCCGCGGAGAGTTGACCATCGTCGACCATAAAGGGCGCGAGCGGCACTATGGCGCGCCCGATCCCGAGTTGAGGCCGGTCACCGTCCGTTTCGCCGACCGGATGACGCCGTTCAGGATCGCGCGCGACCCGGCCGTGGGCACCGCCGAGGCCTATATGGACGGCCGCCTCATCGTCGAGCAGGGCGAGATTCTCGATTTGGTGCTGATCATCCGCCGCAACCGGCGCTGGGAGGATCGCAGCGGCCCCGGGAAGTTCCTGCGCAAGGGCAGCCGCCTCGCCCGACCAATCGCTCATCTGAACTGGCGGCGGCAGGCGCGGCGCAACGTCGCCCACCACTACGACATCGGCAACGACTTCTATCGCCTGTGGATGGAAGCCGACATGCAATATAGCTGCGGCTACTTCACTGACCCCGGCAACAGCCTCGAACAGGCCCAGCTCGACAAGAAAGCTCATCTCGCCTGCAAGCTGCATCTGAAGGCCGGGCAAAGGGTGCTCGACATCGGCTGCGGCTGGGGCGGACTGGCGCTCTACCTCAATCGCGTTGCGGACGTCGACGTGCTCGGAGTCACGCTCTCGACCGAGCAGGTCAAGCTGGCGCGCGAGCGGGCCGTAGCGGCCGGGGTCGCCGATCGCGTGCGCTTCGAGCACATGGACTATCGCGACGTCGCCGGCACGTTCGACCGGATCGTCTCCGTCGGCATGTTCGAGCATGTCGGCCCGCCATTTTACCGCGCCTTCTTCCGCAAGTGCCGCGAGCTGCTCGCGCCGGACGGCGTCATGGTGCTGCACACGATGGGACGAATGGGGAGGCCCGGCACCACCGACCGCTTCATCCAGAAATATATCTGGCCAGGCGGCTACATTCCCGCATTGTCGGAGATCGTCTCGGCGAGCGAGCCGGCCCGCCTCATCATGGCCGACTGCGAGGCGCTGCGGCTCCATTACCCGCCCACGGTGCTGCATTGGCACGAGCGGTTCAAGGCGTGCCGGGAAGAGGTTGTCAGGCGCTATGACGAACGGTTCTACCGGCTCTGGCTGTTCTATCTTGCCGCCGGGCTGTCGATGTTCAGCGACGGCGGCATGACCGTCTACCAGCTGCAGTATCTCCGCCGCCGCGACGCCGCGCCGATAACCCGCGACTATATGTTCGAGACCGAGCGGGCGCTGCGCGCGCTTGACCTGGCCGAGCCCGCCATGCTGATAGCGACTAAAACCGGGGAATAGACATGTGGCTGCTCGACAAGATGCTGAAGAAGCTCGTCCGCAAGGGCGAGCTCGCCGTCATCGACCATGACGGAAAGACCTACCGCTACGGCAGTCCCGACCCGAACCACGGACCGATCATCGTGCGCCTCACCGACGGCGGCGCCGCCTTCCATATCGCCAAGGATCCACGACTGGGCGCGGGCGAGGCCTATATGGAGGGACGGATGGTGGTCGAACCGCCGCACGACGTCCGCGACCTTCTCCTCTTCGCCCGCTACAATGCGCCGTGGGAGAGACCGGGCGCGCTGAGACCGCGCGGGCTCATGAACCGGGCAGTCGGCAGGCTTGCGGGCAAGCTCGACCAGATCAACTGGCGCGGCCGCTCGCGTCACAATGCGGAGCACACCTACAATCTGACCCGGCGGCTCTACGAGCTCTTCCTCGATGAGGACCGCCAATACACCATGGCCTATTATCGCGATCCGGCGAACAGCCTGGAGCAGGCCCAGCTCGACAAGAAGGCGCATATCGCCGCCAAGCTCAATCTGAAGCCCGGCATGAAGGTGCTCGACATCGGCTGCGGCTGGGGCGGGCTCGCTCTCTATCTCCACCGCCATTACGACGTCGACGTGCTCGGCGTCGCGCTCGCACCCGACCAGATCGAATTCTCGAACGAGCGCGCGGCCGAATTGGGCGTTTCGGACCGGGTGAAGTTCGAGCTGAAGGACTATCGCGACGTCGAGGGCCAGTTCGACCGGATCACCAGCGTCGGCCTGATCGAGCATCTCGGCACGCCGCATTATCCCGGCTTCTACCAGCATATGCATCGGCTGCTGAAGCCCGACGGCATCATGTTCTCGCACTGCTGCGGGCGGATGGGGCCGCCGGGCCTCACCGACAAATGGACCCGCAAATATATCTTCCCGGGCGGCTATATTCCCGCCTTGTCGGAAATGGTGACGGAGGCCGAGAAGGCGCGCCTGATCGTCGCCGACGACGAGGCAATGCGCTACCATTACGCCCACACGCTCGAGGAGTGGTACAAGCGCACGGTCGCCCATCGCGACGAGATCGTCGAGCTCTACGACGAGCGCTTCTTTCGCATGTGGCAATTCTATCTGGCCGGGGCCGAGGCGGCGTTCCGCTATGGCGGGCTGGTCAACTGGCAGCTCCAGTATCTGAAACGCCGCGACGCGGTGCCGATGACCCGCGATTATATGTACGAGGAGGAGGAACGGCTGCGCGGCCTCGAGGAGCCGCCCGCCTGGCACCTCGCCGCGGAATAAGCGGCCCGCCCGCCATGTCCGGAGGCGCGCGGCCGTGGTGGGAGCGGCGCTGGGGCGTGGCGGCGCTCGCCCTGCTCGCAACCGTGCCTCTGCTCTGGCCGGACATTCCCCCGCTGGTCGACCTGCCCGGCCATATGGGCCGCTATCACATCCAGCTGAACCTCGATTCCTCGCCCGGCCTGCAGCGCTTCTACAGCTTCGAATGGGCATTGATCGGCAATCTGGGCGTTGATCTCTTGATCATCCCGCTCGCCAAGATCTTCGGGCTGGAGCTCGCCACCAAACTTGTTGTGTTCGCCATCCCGCCGCTGACCGTCCTCGGCTTCCTCTGGGTGGCGCGCGAGGTTCATGGCCGGGTGCCGCCGACGGCTCTGCTCTCGGTGCCCTTCGCTTACGGCCACCCCTTCATCTTCGGCTTCGTCAATTTCTCGCTGTCGATGGCACTGGCCTTCTTGGCCTTCGCATTGTGGCTGCGGCTGGCGCGGCTCGGGCGGCTGCGGCTGCGCGCCGCCTTGTTCGTGCCGATCTCGCTCCTCCTGTGGTTGTGCCACGCCTTCGGCTGGGGCACCCTCGGCGTGATGGCCTTCTCGGCCGAGTTGATCCGCCAGCACGATGAAGGCCGGCGCTGGCTCGAAGCGGCCTTCCGTGCCGGGCTCCAGTGCCTGTCGATGGCGCTGCCGATGGTGCTGATGCTCGCCTGGCGGCAGAGCGACGTCGGCGGCGGCACCGGCGACTGGTTCAACTGGCGCGCCAAATATATGTGGCTGATCATGGCGCTCAGGGACCGCTGGTTCCTGTTCGACCTCGCCTCCGTCATCTTCGTTCTGCTGACCGTCTTCGCCGCGATCCGGAGCCCGCGGCTTTCTTTCTCGCGTAATCTGGCGGCGTCGGGGCTGTTCTTGCTCCTCGTTTACATAATGCTGCCGCGAATCCTGTTCGGCTCCGCTTATGCGGACATGCGCCTCATCCCCTATCTGCTCGCGGTGGGCGTGATCGCGATCCGGCTGCGCAAGACGGCGACCCCGGCCTTCGCGCGCGGCCTCGCAGTCATGGCGCTCGCCTTCGTTCTCGTCCGCATCGGCTCGAACACGTACAGCTTCTGGCTCTACGACCGAACCTACGACCGCGAGCTCGCCGCGGTCGCGTATATCCCCGAGGGCGCCCGGCTGGTTTCCTTCGTCGGCTCGCCCTGCCGGCCCAGCTGGCGGATGTCGCGGCTGGAGCATCTCCCGGCCATAGCGCTCGTCCGGCGCGACGCTTTCTCCAATGACCAATGGTCGATGCCCGGCGCGCAGCTCGCCACCGCGACCTACCCGGCGGCCGGCGGCTATCGCCGCGATCCGTCGCAGATCGTCGGCGCGCGCCAGTGCCGCGGCGAGATTTGGCGCTCGATCGGGGCGTCGCTGCAAGGGTTTCCGCGTGACGCCTTCGACTATGTCTGGCTGATCCAGCCGCCGCCCTACGATCCCCGATTGCTCGTGGGGCTCGAGCCGGTCTGGCGCGACGGCACCAGCGGCCTCTATCGCGTCGTTGATCATGGGTCGGCCGCTCGCTAGGCGCCGCTTTTTAGGTTGAAAGCCGGCGCGGAGTCGGGAAGTCAGGCCGGACAGGGGGCTTGGGCGACGGCGGCGCGTGCAGCAGGGGCATTTCCAACTACGCAGCGAAGGCGAGAGGCGGCCCTTCTGGGAGCATCCCGTCATGCTCGCCTTTCTGGTCTTCGCCAGCGCGGTGCCGCTCTTCTGGCCGGACATCGCGCCGCTCGTCGATCTGCCCGGCCATATCGGCCGCTACCGGGTCCAGCTTGATCTCGCCGGCTCGCCGGCTCTGCAGCAATATTACGCGGTCGAATGGCGGCCGCTCGGCAATCTCGGCGTCGATCTGCTCGTCCAGCTGCTCGCGCCCGTTCTCGGCCTCGAGCCGGCGATCAAGCTGATCGTCCTCCTGATCCCACCGCTCACCGCCGCGGGCCTGCTCTGGGTGGCGTTCGAGGTTCATGGGCGGATTCCGCCGACGGCGTTGTTCGCGCTTCCCTTCGCCTATAATTTCCCTTTTCTGTTCGGCTTCGTCAATTTCGCGCTGGCGATGGCCCTGGCCCTGAACGCCTTCGCCTTGTGGCTGCGGCTCGCCCGGCTCGATCGGCCGCGACTGCGCGCCGCGATCTTCCTCCCGATCTCGGTCATCCTGTTCTTCGCCCACGCCTTCGCTTGGGGTGCCCTGGGCGTGCTCTGCTTCTCGGCCGAGCTGGTCCGCCAATATGACAGCGGCCGACACTTCGTCGTCTCCGGCCTGCGTGCCGCGCTGCACTGCCTCGCCCTGACCCCGCCGGTGGCGCTGATGCTCGCCTGGCGCAGCGAATCCGGCGGCCACACCGGCGACTGGTTCAACGTCGAGGCGAAGATCGAGTGGGTGGTGCAGGCGCTGCGCGACCGCTGGGAGATTTTCGACCTCGTCTCACTCGGGCTGGTCGGCGCGATCATCTTCGCCGCGATGGTGACGCCGCGGATCACCTTCTCGCGCAACCTCGCCGCCTCCGCTCTGTTCCTGTCCGTGGTCTTCATCTGCCTGCCGCGCATCGTCTTCGGCTCGGCCTATGCCGACATGCGCCTCGCCCCCTATCTCTTCGCCATCGCCCTGATCGCGATTCGCTTCCCGATCGGGGTCAATCTGCGCTTCGCCGCGACGATCGGGTTGATCGGCCTTTCCTTCTTCCTCGTCCGCACCGGGGCGACGACCCTGTCCATGTATCTTTACGACCAGCGCTACGACCGCGAGCTCGCAGCGCTTGAGCACGTCCCGCGCGGCGCGGCGATGGTGAGCTTCGCGGGCCGGCCCTGCACCGAGCCCTGGGCGATGTCGCGCCTGCTCCACCTCCCCGCGATGGCGATCGCGCGGCGCGAGGCCTTTTCCAACGACCAGTGGATCCTCGCCGGCGCGCAATTGCTGACCGTCCATTACCCGCCTGGCTATCCGTTCCTGCGCGATGCCAGCCAGGTGGTCAGCCGGGTACGCTGCCGGGGCGAACATTGGCGGACGATCGACCGCGCGCTCGCCACATTCCCGCGCGACGGCTTCGACTATGTCTGGTTGATCGACCCGCCGCCGCACGACCCGAACCTGCTCAAGGGGCTGCAGCCGCTCTGGCGCAGCGGCACCAGCGTCCTCTATAGGGTGGCCGACCCTGCCCCAATCCCCGAACAGATCGAGCCATGACCGCTTTGCCTTTGTCGATCGTCGTCCCCTGCTTCAACGAGGAGGGGTGTTTGAGGGAGCTGCACGTGCGGCTGACCCGCGCCGCGGCCTCGGTGGGCGGCGACTATGAGATCGTGCTGATCAACGACGGCTCGCGCGACCGCACTTGGGAGATTATGCGCGAGCTCGCCGCGAGCGATCCGCGCCTCGTCGCGATCAACCTGTCGCGCAACCATGGCCATCAGCTCGCGCTGACCGCCGGGCTCGACTTGTGCGCGGGCGAGCGGATTCTGATCATCGACGCGGACCTGCAGGACCCACCCGAATTGCTGCCCGAGATGCTCGCCGAGATGGACCGCGCCGAGGCCGACGTCGTCTATGCCGTGCGCCGGGCGCGCGCCGGCGAAACCGCGTTCAAGCGCGGTACCGCCAAGGCCTTCTACCGCATCCTCTCGCGCCTCGCCGACATCGAGATCCCGCTTGACACCGGCGATTTCCGGCTGATGAGCCGGCGCGCGCTCGACGCCTTGCTGAGCCTCCCCGAGCAGGCGCGCTTCATCCGCGGCATGGTCGCCTGGGTCGGCTTCCGGCAGGTTCCGATCGCCTACGACCGTGCCGAGCGCCACGCCGGACAAACCAATTACCCGCTCTCCAGGATGATGCGCCTCGCGCTCGACGCGGTGACCGGCTTTTCGACCGCGCCCTTGCGCTGGGCGAGCCATTTCGGCCTCTGGCTGGTCGCCGCCTCGGTGCTCCTCCTCGCCTACATCGCGATCAGCTTCCTCTCCGGCTCGGTGATCCAAGGCTGGACCTCGCTGATGCTGGTCGTGGTGGTGCTCGGCGCGGTGCAGATGTTCGTGCTCGGCATGATCGGCGAATATCTCGGCCGGCTCTACATCGAGGCCAAGCGCCGGCCGCTCTACATCGTCTCGGAAATCGCCGGGCGGGCCGGCGGGCGACCGAACCGCCTCGGCCACGTCGCTCAGGAGGCGGAAGGCACCGAGACGATCGCCGCGAGCGAGACCCCGGGCGGGAGCGGCAGCCGCCCGATCGCATAGCGCTCCAGAGAGAAGATCGCCTCGAACAACGTGTTGACCGGCTTCGGCGGCAATTTGTCGTCGCCGTCCTCCTTGCCGGTGATCCGCCCGGCGACCCGCGCCGCGGCGGCGAGCGGGAAGAGCAGGCTGTTGAACCAAGTCAGCATTTCCAGCTTCAGCCCGGCCTCGCTGACGACCTTCCTGAGGGTGCGGCGCGTGTAGCGGCGTTTGTGATGATTGACGACGTCGTGCGCGCTCCACATCCAGGGGTGGGCCGGCACCGTGATCAGAATCCTTCCGCCGGGCTTCAGCTTGCCCGCCATGCTGACCAGGGCGGCGCGGTCCTCCTCGACATGCTCGAGCACGTCGAGGATGGCGATCAGGTCGTAGGCGCGGTCCGCGACTCCGGCGAGGCCGGGCAAGGGCGAGTCCATCACCGCATGGCCGAGCCGGGCGCTGGCGATGTCGCGCGCGGCCGCGTCGACCTCGATCGCGTCCACCCGGCCGAAGGCGCCGAGCATGGCGAGATTGTGCCCGGTGCCGCAGCCGATCTCCAATATTCGCGCGTCGGCGGGCAGCGAAACTCGGCGTGAAATGAGGTCGCTCAATATCTCGCGCCGCGCCCGGTACCACCAGTGCAGCTGGTCGACCTCGGCCATCCGGTCATAGACGATGCGCTCCATCAGCCGAACACCCAGCGGCGGTTGAGCGCGAAGATGACGAGCGGGGTCACCAGCACGATGGGCAGCAGCGGCCACCACCATTCGCCATCGAACATGCGCGAATCCGTCAGCACGAAGACCCAGAAGGCGTTGAGGGCGTAGCTGACCAGCGAGACGAGAAAGAAGCGGCTGGTCGTCCGCACCGGATTGTCGCGAGTGCCGTGGCCGCGAAAGCTCCAGCGGCTGTGCAGAAAATAGCCTGTCGCCATCGCGACCAGATAGCCGCAGATGTTCGCCACCTGAGGAGAGGTGACCTCGTATTTCGCGAGCGGCGAATAGACGAGCGCATAGAGGCCGGTCGTGAAGCCGCCGACCATGCCGAACCGCACCAATTGCCCGAAGAGCTCCGAAACCGCGCGCTGACCCACCTCTTGCGCGGCCTCCTTCGTCCGCTTGTCCTTTGCGGTGCAGCGACTAATGACCGGTGGCAATATTGAAAAGGGGTCGTGCGTAATGGCGTGGACGGGGTGGGTGGACAGGCACTGGCGCTGGCTCACCCTGCTCTTCTGGCTCGCCGTCGCCGGCTACATGGTCTTCGACCGCTGGGCTTATATTCGCGGCTTCGCGCTCGGCGACACAGACGACAATATGCGGATCATGCAGGTCCGCGCCCTGCTCGAAGGCCAGGGCTGGTACGACCTTCGGCAATATCGCCTCAATCCGCCCTTCGGCGCCGACATGCACTGGTCGCGGCTGGTCGATCTGCCGATCGCGGGGCTAAAGCTGATGCTTTCGCCGCTGATCGGCGGGCGCAACGCCGAGCAGGCGGCGGTGGCAATCGCGCCACTCCTTCCCATGCTGGTTGCGATGGGCGCGCTTGGAGTCACGGCGCGGCGGCTGATCGACGACCGCGCCTTCGCGATCGCCATCGCGTTGATCGCCTGCGCGGGCTCCGCGCGCGGGATGTGGGCGCCGCTGCGCCTCGATCATCACGGCTGGCAGCTCGCCATGCTCGCGCTCGCGATGATGGCGCTGACCGATCCGAAGCGGGCGCGCGGCGGCGTCGTGCTCGGCCTCGCCACCGCGCTGTCGCTGAGCATCGGGCTGGAGATGCTGCTCTATCTCGCGCTCGCCGGCGCCGCCGTCGTGCTGCGCTGGATCTGGGACGGGGGTCAGGCGCGGCGGCTGCTGAGCTACGGCGTCACGCTTTCCGGCGGCTGCGCCCTGGGCTTCCTCCTCTTCGCCTCCGAAGCGAACCGGACGGCCGTCTGCGACGCCCTGTCGCCGGTCTGGCTCTCGGCGATGCTCGCGGCGGGGGCGATCGCCGCTCTGCTCGCTTTGCTCAATCCCGAGGCGCGCAAATGGCGCTTCGCCGCCGCCGCCGCGGGCGGCCTGCTCCTCGCCGCCGCCTTTGCCCTCGCCTGGCCCGATTGCCTCGGCCGGCTCGAGCAGAGCACGCCCGAGCTCGAGCGGCTCTGGCTCAGCAAGGTGCGCGAGGCGATGCCGGTCTACCGACATGGAGCGCGCACCGCCGCGTTGATCGTCACCCTGCCGATCGCCGGCCTGATCGGCTATGCGCTGATGCTCTGGAGCCACCGCCGCGATCCGGAGAAACTGATTCCCTGGGCTTCGGTCGCCGCCCCCGCCGTACTCGCCGCCGCCCTGCTGCTCTGGCAGACCCGCGCCGGCCCCGCCGCGCAGCTCCTTTCGATCATGGGCGCAACCGGTCTCGCCTGGGCGGCGATACTGTGGATTCGGAATCGCAAATCGATGCTCGTTCGAATCGTGGGCGTCGTGGCGGCTTTCCTGGTCATCTCCGGCCTCGCCACCGGTTATCTCACCCAGGTCGCGCCGGAGCCGGTCAGCAATTATCGTCGCTCGGTCAACATCGCCAACAGCCGCTGCCCGACGCTCGCCGCGCTCCAGCCGATCGCACGCCAGCCGCGCGGGACGGTGCTGACCTTCCTCGATCTCGGCCCGCGCCTGATCGCGGTGACTCCGCACAACGCCATCGCCGGGCCTTATCACCGCAACGTCACTCAGATCGTCGATCTGATGCGCGCCTGGCGCGGCGACGCGGCCAATGCCCGCGCGACAGTGGAGCGCTATCGGGTCGATTACGTGCTGATCTGCCCGAACCTCTCCGAATCCACCATCTACCGCGCCGAGGCGCCGCGCGGCTTCTACGTCCAGCTCACCCGCGGCCAGGTTCCCGCCTGGCTCGAGCGCGTGCCGCTGCCGGAGAACAGCCCCTACCGGATGTGGCGGGTCGTCAGGTGAAACTTCGCTCGATGCCGTCGATCACGAACTGAGCGGCGAGCGCGGCGAGGATCACGCCCAGCAGGCGGGTGATCATCGCCTCCATCTTCTCGCCGAGCAGCCGCATCAGCGGCCCCGCGAGCAGCAGGCAGAGCAGGGTGAGCAACAGGGTGACGGCGAGCGCGCCGAGCACGACGAGCGTCTGAGGCACGCCCTCGCTGCGCGCGACCAGCAGCATCACCGAGGCGATCGAGCCCGGCCCGGCGATCATCGGAATCGCCATCGGGAAGACCGAGACGTCCTCCACGTTGCGCGCGCTCACCTCCTCGGCCCGGTTCTCGCGCCGCTCGGTCCGCTTTTCGAACACCATGTCGATCGCGATCAGGAAGAGGAGGATGCCGCCGGCGACCCGGAAGGCCGAGAGCGAGACGCCGAGATGGCGGAGCAGATCCTCGCCGAGCAAGGCGAAGAAGAGCAGGATGCCGGTCGCGATCGCGACCGAGCGGAACGCCATGACGCGGCGGTGGCGCGCGTCGGCGTCCTTAGTGACGCTGGCGAAGATCGGGGCGCAGCCCGGCGGATCGATCACGACCAGGAAGGTGACGAGGGCGGAGACGAACAATTCCATCATAACCCCTCCGGCGCCTCAAGCCCGGCGCGCGCGTGAGCCGTGACCAGCGTGTTTCGCAAAAGTATCGCGATGGTCATCGGCCCGACCCCACCCGGCACCGGCGTAATCGCGGCCGCGACCGCGCTCGCGCTCGCAGAGTCGACGTCGCCGACTAGTCTGCCCTCGACCCGGTTGATGCCGACGTCGATCACGGTCGCGCCGGGCTTGAGCCAGCCGCCCTTGACCATTTCCGGCCGACCGACCGCGGCGACGACGATGTCGGCGCGGCGCACCACGCCGGGCAGGTCACGCGTGCGGCTGTGCGCGATCGTAACCGTGCAGCTCTCGCGGAGCAGCAATTGCGCCATCGGCTTGCCGACGATGTTGGAGCGGCCGATCACCACCGCCTCCAGCCCGGCAAGATCGCCGAGCCGGTCCTTCAGCAGCATCAGGCAGCCCAAAGGCGTGCAGGGCACGAGGCCCGCCTCGCCGACCGCGAGTCGCCCGGCATTCTCCAGCGTGAAGCCGTCCACGTCCTTGGCCGGGTCGATCGCGGCGATCACGGCTTTCTCGTCGATCTGCGGCGGTAGCGGCAGCTGGACGAGGATGCCGTCGACCTTGTCGTCGGCGCCCAGCGCCTCGACCAGCGCGATCAGCTCGGCCTGCGAGGTGTCGTCGGGCAGGCGATGCTCGAAGCTCACCATGCCGGCCTCGCGCGTCGCCTTGCCCTTCGAGCGGACATAGACCTGGCTCGCCGCATCCTCGCCGACCAGCACCACGGCAAGCCCAGGCACACGGCCCGTCGCCGCTTCGAACACGGGCACCCGCTCGGCGACGCGTGCTCTCAAGGCCGCCGCGAACGCCTTACCGTCGATCCGCTCGGCGGTCACCGCCGCCTCACTGCGCGAGGGAGAGATAGGCGCCGGGAAGCAGATAGTCCTTCACGATGATGATCAGGAGAAGCACGATCAGCGGCGAGAAATCGAGCCCGCCGAAATCGGGCAGAATCTTGCGGAAGGGCCGGTAGAGCGGCTCCGTAATCCGGTCGAGCGCGCCGAGGAAGGAGCGGACGAAGTCGTTGTAGGTGTTGATCACGTTGAACGCGACGAGCCAGGACAGGATCGCCTGGATGATGATGATATACATCATCACCGTCAGGAGCAGCTGCGCAATTCCGAACAAGGCCTGGCCCATAAGTCTCCCCGCGAGCGAACGCCCCGCCTCTAGCGGCGCAGGCCGGGACGAGCAATGCCGGGACGGCTAGGGCGCGGAGCGCGGCGGCTCGGCTTCGGCGAGGATGATCGAGAACCATTCCTTCTCGTCGGTCCATTCCCTGACCACGCCCCAGCCGGCGGCGCGGAGCATCAGGCGGCTGTCGCGGTGGCCGTATTTGTGGCTGTTCTCGGTGTGAATGGTCGCGCCCTCGGCGAAGCGGAAACGAGCGCCGGCCACCGAGAATTCGACGTCGCGCACGGCTTCGAGGTGCATCTCGATCCGGCTCATCTCGTCGTTCCAGATCGCGCGGTGGCGGAAGGCGTCGATCGGGATGTCGGCGCCCAATTCGACGTTGATGCGGTGGAGGAGGTTGAGGTTGAACGCGGCGGTTATGCCGGCGCTGTCGTCATAGGCGGCGATCAGGATCTCGACCGGCTTGATCCGGTCCATGCCGATCACAAGCCGCGACCCCTCGCCCAGCGTCTCCTTCATCGCCCGCAGGAGATCGACGGCGGTCCGCGCGACGAGATTGCCGATCGTCGAGCCGGGGACGAAGCCGAGCTTGGGCATCGCCGCCACTGCCTCGGGCAGAGCGATCCGGCGCATGAAATCGGCCTCGACGGGCAAGATCGGCAGGCCGGGGAACAGCGCCTGCAGCGTTTCGGCGGATTCGCGGAGGAAGTCGCCGCTGATGTCGATCGGGACATAGGCCGCCGGATCGACCGCGCGGAGCAGGATCGGGGTCTTGGTCGACGAGCCCGACCCGAATTCGACCACGGCCTCGCCGGTGCCGAGCAGCGCCGCGATCTCCCCGGCATGGCGCTCGAGCAAAGCCGTCTCGGTCCGCGTCGGATAATATTCGGGGAGGCGGGTGATCTCCTCGAACAGCTCCGAGCCACGCAGATCGTAGAGCCAGCGCGCCGGGACGGCGGGGATCGGCGCGGCGAGGCCAGCGAGCACGTCGTCGCGGAAGGCGGTGTCGGCCGGCCGCAGGCTGGTGAGCGCGTCCATCTCAGAGGTCCTTCGCGAGCCTGAGGCCGGAGTACATCCAGCGCTGGTGAGGGTAGAAGAAGTTGCGGTAGCTCGCGCGCATATGGCCGCGCGGCGTGGCGCAGCAGCCGCCCCGCAGCACCATCTGCGCGCACATGAACTTGCCGTTATACTCGCCGACCGCGCCCTCGGCGGGCTTGAAACCGGGATAGGGAAGGAAGGCGCTGCCGGTCCATTCCCAGACGTCGCCGAACATCTGCCTGAGACCGGCGCCGTCGGCGGCCCGTGGCCGCACCGGCCCGGCCGCGTCGAGTTCGTTGCCGGAATCCGGGTCCATCCTGTCCGCCGCGGCTTCCCACTCCGCCTCTGTCGGCAGCCGCGCGCCGGCCCAGCGGGCAAAAGCGTCGGCCTCGAAATAGGAGATGTGGCAGACCGGCTCGGCCGGGCTGAGCGGCTTGACGCCGTCGAGACCGAAGCGCGACCAGCCGTCTTCGGACTTGAGCCAGTAAAGCGGTGCCTCGACCCCCTCCGCCCGCACCCAAGCCCAGCCGTCCGACAGCCAGAGCAGCGGATCGCGATAGCCGCCCGCCTGGATGAAGCGGAGCCACTCGCCATTGGTCACGAGCCGGTCGGCGAGCGCGTGCGGGTGGAGAAACGCCTTGTGACGCGGCCCTTCGCAGTCGAAGGCGAAGCCGCGCCCGTCATGGCCGATCTCGACGATACCCTCTCGCCCTTCGATCCATTCGATTTCGGGCGGCGCGGCGGCGGGGCGCGCGGCCGGCGCCTTCCAGACCGCCGGACGCAGCGGCTGGGCGAAGAAGGCGGCGGTGAGGTCCATCAGCATCAATTCCTGATGCTGTTGCTCGTGATTGAGGCCGAGTTCGATCAGGTCCGCAGGGAGATCGACGATCGCGTTGAGCAAGGTCGCATCCACCGCGTCGCGCCAGTCCCGCACCTCATCGAGCGATGGTCGAGCGATCATCCCGCGCTCGGGGCGGGGATGCCGCTCGCCCTCGCCTTCGTAATAGGAGTTGAAGAGATAAGCGAAGCGCTCGTCGTAAGCCGGATAACCGGACCGACGGTCGCGCAGCAGGAAGGTTTCGAAAAACCAGGTCGTATGCGCGAGGTGCCATTTCGCCGGGGAGGCGTCGGGCATCGGCTGGAGGCAGGCGTCGGCCTCGGACAGCGGTGCGGCGAGATCGAGGCTGAGGCCGCGGACCGCCCGGTAGCGATCCTCGAGCGTTTCTCCCGTCCTGGCTCGCGCCTGCGTGGCCATCATGCGCCTCCCGCCCGGCCGCTATAGCAAAAATTCGGTACGAAAGAAGAACAAATCTCAGCGCGTTGCCCCGGGCCGCCAGAGAATGTCCCCATGCTCACGCGCCGCCCAACGCGCCAGCACGAAGAGATGATCCGAAAGCCGGTTGAGATAGGCCAGCGCCAGCGGGCTCAGGCCGGGCGCGGCGACCGCCATCCGCTCGGCGCGCCTTACGACGGCACGGGCCAGATATAGCTCGGCCGCGCCGTTCGCCCCGCCGGGAAGGACGAAGCTCCTGAGCGGCTCGAGATCGGCGTTCATGCGGTCGATCTCGCGCTCGAGCCGCTCGACCTGGCCGGCCTCGACGCGCAGGGCGCCCTCGATTCCCTCCGGAGTCGCCAGATCGGCGCCCAAATCGAACAATTCGTTCTGGATGCGGCCGAGCATCGCCTTCGCCTCGTCGTCGGCGATTGCAAGCAAAGCAACTCCGACCGCGCTGTTCGCCTCGTCGACGTCGCCGATCACGGCGAGCCGAGGGTCGGCCTTGGAGACGCGCGAGCCGTCGACCAGCCCGGTCTCGCCGGCATCGCCGGTGCGGGTGTAGATCTTGTTGAGCCGGACCAAGCCTTAGTTGCTCGCGACGAGCAGCAACAGGACCGCGAGGAAGACCGCGATCGCCTGGAAGAGGACGCGCTTGCGCATCAGCTCCTGCGAGCGCTGCCCGGTAATGTCCTTGCCCCCCGCCATCGTCACCACCCCGCGGATCAGCACGAACAGGGTCGCCAGCGCGGCGAGGGCGAGCAGAATAACGAGGACAATCCGCATCGCGCCTATCTAGGCTTTGGCGAGCGAATATCCAGCGGGCATTTGCCCCGCGCGCATCCCTTCGACGAGTTGAGCGGGATCGGTGCCGGCATCACGCAAATCGGCGATCGTCGGCGCGCCGTGGCGCTTGGCGAGCCGGTCCCCGTTCGCATCGGCGAGCAAGGCGTGGTGATGATAGAGCGGCGTCGGCAGCTCCAGCAGCGCCTGCAGGAGGCGGTGGATATCGGTGCAGGTATAGAGGTCGCGACCCCGCACCACATCCGTCACGCCCAGCGCCGCGTCGTCGACGGTCACCGCGAGATGATAGCTGGCCGGCGCGTCCTTGCGGGCGAGGACGACGTCGCCGAAGCGATCGGGCTCTGCCTGGACCTCGGTCTGCTCATCCATCCAGTAGAGCGGGCCGGTCTCGGCCATCGCCTTGGCGACGTCGAGCCGCCAGGCATGGGGCTGCGCGAGGTCCAAATCGGCAAGGCCCCGGCACGTGCCCGGATAGATCGGCCCGTCGGGGCCATGCGGCGCGGCGACGCTAGCGGCAATGTCGGCACGGGTGCAGAAGCAGGGATAGACCAGCCTCCTCTCCTTCAGCCGCTCCAGCGCTTCGGCATATGTCTCGAGCCGCTCCGACTGGTAGACGATCTCGTCATCCCATTCGAGACCAAGCCAGAGCATGTCCGCGATGATCCCGTCGACATATTCGGTCCGCGCGCGCCCCGGATCGATATCCTCGATCCTGAGCAGGAAAGCCCCGCCCGCCTCGCGCGCGAAATCGTGCGCCAAGAGCGCCGAATAAGCGTGGCCGAGGTGCAACCGTCCGGTCGGACTCGGCGCGAAGCGGGTGACGATCTGCATAAGGCGCTTGACCAGGACTCAGTGGTTATGGTGTCATGAGGGCGTCACGCGGATCGGCAAATGCGTGGCGGAACAGGAGAGAACGGCCGAAGCGCCCGATCTCGCGGTTCTGGGTGCGACAGGCTTCGGGGGGTTTTTCGGAAGGTTCTTTCGAAAAACGGGAGCGTGCTCGGCCTTGTATCATCCCGATCTTCTCCGCCATCCGGAGGGCTGCCCGGCCCTCGTGCTGAACGCCGATTATACGCCGCTCAGTTACTATCCTTTGAGCCTGTGGCCGTGGCAGACCGCGGTCAAGGCGGTTTTCCTCGAGCGGGTCGACATCGTCGCGGCCTATGAGCGCGAGGTGCATTCCCCAAGCCTGGCGATGAAGCTGCCGAGCGTGATCGCGCTTCGCCAATATGTCCGGCCGAGCGAATATCCGGCCTTCACCCGGTTCAACCTGTTCCTGCGCGACCGCTTCTCCTGCCAATATTGCGGCGATCCGCGCGAATTGACTTTCGACCATGTCACTCCCCGCGCCCAAGGCGGGCGGACGACTTGGGACAATGTCGCCACCGCCTGTGCGCCCTGCAATTTGAAGAAGGGCGGCCGCACGCCGCGTGAGGCGCACATGCATATCCTGCGCCACCCCTTCCGGCCGACCAGCTGGCAATTGCAGGAGCACGGCCGCTCCTTCCCGCCCAACTACCTTCACGACAGTTGGCGCGACTATCTCTACTGGGACATCGAGCTGGAGGCCTGAGCCCTACCCCCTCATCGGTTGATCCAGTGCCGCCAGTAGAACCAGGCGAAGACGCCGATCCCGACCGCGACGCAGAAGGCGGCGATGCCCCAGAAGGCCCAGGCCGCCCGAGCGTAGGGAATGCCCTCTACATTCATGCCGAGCAGGCCGGTGATGAAGGTCAAGGGCAGGAAAATGAAGGCGACGATCGAGATGTAGAGCGCGCGCTGGTCGACCTGCTCGGCGCGCAGATCGGTGATCTGCTCGTGGAGAAGAGCGGCGCGCTCGCGCACCGTCTCCAGCTCCTCGACCATGCGGGCGAAGCGGTCGGCCGCCTCGACGATGTGCAGCCGATCCTCCTCGGCGAGCCAATCGAAATCGAGCGCGGCGAGCGTGTTGAGCGCGTCCCGGTCCGGCGCGACAAAGCGGCGAAAGCCGATCGCGTCCGAGCGCACCGCCGTGATCTCGCGCCTGAGGCGGTAGAGCTGGCTCGATTCGAGGTCGCTTTCGACATCGTCCAGCCGGTCGCCGAGCGCGGCGATCTCCGGGTCGAGCTGGGTGCTGATCGCGCGCGCGAAGGCGGCGACGAGATCGCCCGAATCGCGGATCTTGCCGGCCTCGGCCTTGGCCGCGACCAGAGCGGTCGCGCTCAGTGTGCGGCGGCTCAGCGAGGTGACCCGGTTGCGGGTGATCCAGAGCCGGATCGAGACCAGCCGGTCCGAATCGAGCGGATCGCAGTCGCCGGGCCCGCGCAGGTTGACGATCGCGCCGTCCTCGATCGGGTCGCAGCGCGGTCGCGTCTCGGTCGCGATCAGCGCGCCGGCGGCGACGTCGGGAATGTCGTCCTGCGCCTTCAGGAAAGCGAGGTCGTGATCGTCGCGCCCCTCCAGGTGCAGCCAGAGGAAGCCCGGGCCCTTATAGGCGGCGCCCTCCTCGACGCTCAATCGCCGCACGTCGTCGCCGGTGACGAGGAGCGCGCCCTCCATCAGGCCCGATCGAGCCAGGCGCGCACCGCGCCGGCGAGGTCGTCGCGCTTCAGCGCCAGCGCGAGATTGGCGAGGACGAAGCCCCGGGCGTCGCCGCAATCGTGCCGCTCGCCGTCGAAGGTCACGGCGTGGAAGGGCTGCCTGCCGATCAGTGCCGCCATGCCGTCGGTGAGCTGGATCTCGCCGCCGGCGCCTTCGCCCGTTGCGGCCAGGATCGGCATGATTTCGGGCTGAAGGATGTAGCGGCCGACCACGCCGAGCGTGGAAGGCGCATCCTCCGGCCTCGGCTTCTCGACCAGCCCCTTCACCTCGGTCAGCCGCCCGTCCGCGGCGCCCGGTGTGACGATGCCGTAGCTGGCAGTGCGCTCGCGCGGCACCTCCTGCGCGCAGACGATATTGCCGCCGATCTTCTCATAGGCCTCGACCATTTGGGCGAGGCAGCCGGGCGAACCCACCATCAAATCGTCAGGGAGAAGAACGGCGAAGGGCTCGTCGCCGACAATGTCGCGCGCGCACCAGACGGCGTGGCCGAGGCCCAAAGGCTGCTGCTGGCGGACCGAGACGATCGCGCCGGGCGGGAAGCGGGTGCCGTCGAGCGCGTCGAGCGGCTTGCCGCGCGCGGTCATGGTCGCCTCGAGCTCATAGGCGACGTCGAAATGGTCCTCGAGCGCGTCCTTGCCGCGCGAGGTGACGAAGATCATCTGCTCGATCCCGGCCTCGCGCGCCTCTTCGACCGCATATTGGATCAGCGGCCGATCGACGACGGTGAGCATTTCCTTGGGAATCGCCTTGGTGGCGGGAAGGAAGCGGGTGCCGAGGCCCGCGACGGGAAAGACGGCCTTGCGCAGCTTTTTCATGCCGTCCTCCTAACCGAGGAGTGGGACGAAAGCATCGCCCCAATTGCCGTCGCCGGCGGGCTTGCCGGAACCCGCGCCGGCGCGGCATATTGCGGGCGTGGGGACGGCGATGCCAAGAGGGGCGGACGATCGGGCGACGGAGATGCGCGGCGCCGATCATTATGCCGTCGCCTGGCGGCTCACCGTGGCCGCCTGGCTCGGCTGCGCTTTGCTCCAGCTCATCCTTTACCTGCGCCCTTCGCCTTATGGCGGGCCGTTCCTCGTCCAATGGAAGGCCTTCATCGTTCGCCCGCTCGTCTATGAGCTGCTTTCCACCTGGCTGGTGGCGCTGCCCTTTCTGCTTCTCTTTCTCGCGCTCTACCGTCGCCCGCTCCGCTCCGCACGCTGGCGGCTGGCCCACTGGGCGCTCGTAGTGCTGATGGCGCTGAACCTGCTGATCACCGCGTTCGACCATGAGCTCTACCGTTTCATCGGCCTGAGGCTCGGGCCCAATTTCCTCGCCATCTATGCCGATCCGACGACGATGGCGGACAGCCTGTTCCTCAACATCCTGCGCAGCGACCAGGGCGGGCCCTTCCTCGCGCCTTTCCTCTGCGTCGCCGCGCCCGCTTGCTATCTGTGGTGGGCGATCCGGATGATCCGCCGCCGGACCCGGGCGATGCCGCCGCTCCGCTTCGGCTCGAAGGCGGCGCTGGCGCTGCTCGCCTTGCCGCTCGCCACCGGCTGCGTCGGCTATTCGCTCGCCGAGGCCAAGTGGCGCCTCTCCCGGCTGGAGCCGGCTTTGTTCGCGGTGGTCCGCGATTTCTACTGGAGCTACGAGGACGACACGCCGCCCGGCGACATGGCGGCGCTCGCCCGGGCCTGGCAGGCCGAGTGGCTGGCCGGCAGCAGCGACCGCGACTGGCGCTTCGCCGACCGCGAGCGGCCGTACCTACGCACGCCGGCCAACCCCAGTGTGCCGGGGCCGGAGGAGCGCTGGAACGTCGTCATCATCCAGCTCGAGGCGGTGCGCGGCATCGACACCGGCCATTTGCGGCCCGACCGCCGCCCCTCGCCGACGCCCTATCTCGACGCGCTCGCCGCCGGGCCGGACGCGGCGGTCTACACGCGCGCGCTGAGCTTCGGCCCGCCCAGCGTCAACGGCCGCTTCGCCACCCAATGCTCGATCACGCCCTCGTCGCGCCGCTTCATCACCAGCCAGACCCATATCTCGCTCTACTGCCTGCCCGACGCACTCCGCCGCCAGGGCTACCGCGCCGAGATGTTCAGCGCGGGCGACATCGACATGGACAACTCCACGATCTGGGTGCAGCGTATGTACGACCGGCTGTGGCGCTACCCCGAGGAGGGCCAGGTCGACCGCGCCGTCTTCCGCCACGCCGCGGCGCGGATTCGCCAGCTCGGCCGGGCCGGACCGTTCATCGCCACCCTGATCTCTGCCAGCAACCACCATCCCTTCCGCTCGATCGAGCCCGCGCTCGACATCGCCGGGCAGGGCAGCGCGCGGGAGCGCATCCTCAACACGACCAGCTACACCGACGACGTCGTCCGCGAGCTGATCGAAGGCTTCCGCGGCGAGCCCTGGTTCACGCGCACTTTGTGGGTGATCAACAGCGACCATGGCTACAATCTCGGCGAGCATGGCGGGCAGACCGGAGCCTACAGCCTCTACCGCGAATCGACCTGGATTCCGTTCCTGATCGTCGGCCGGCATCCGCGCCTGCCGCGCGGCCGGCACGATCAGGTCGTCACCCTGCTCGACGTCGCGCCGACCGTCGCCGATCTGATCGGGCGGAGGGAAGCCAATCCCTGGCATGGCCACAGCCTGCTCAGCCTCGCGCCCGGGCGCCGAATCCTCTTCGCGTTTCGCGATTCGCTGCTCGCCGAGGCGGGGGGCTGGAGCGCGCTGGGCGACCCGCAGCAGGAACAGCCCCGGCTCTACCGCACCGCCGACGACTGGCTGCAGCGGCGGGACTTGGGCGGCCGGCGGCTCGCGCCCGCGCGGCGGCTGCTCGAGGAGGTTGAGACCCGGCGGCGCTTCAACGATTATCTGATCCGCCACGGCCGGGTCTGGCCGAAACAATCGTCCTGACGCTGGGTGCGCCTTATTCGGGCCCTTCCGGCTCGTCCGGCGGGGGCAAATCGAAGCGGTCGTCCTCGCGTTCCTCGGAGCGGCGGACCAGCTCGTCGACCCGCTCGGGGCGGGCGATGGGCGGCGGGGTCAGCAAAGCCTCGGCGGTCGGCGGCTCGGCGGCCGCGGCCGGAGCGACCGGCAGGCTCTGGCCCGGCGGCGGCTGGAGCGGCTCGCGCAGCCCGCAGGCCGAGGCGAGCAGCGCCAGCGCCAGCGCCAGCGCGAGAAAAGCGAACCGCCTCATGTCTCGATCCCCAGCACTTTCTTCGCCGCTTCGATCCGCTTCCTGACTTGCCCCGGCGCGGTGCCGCCGAAGCTCTTGCGGCTCTTAACCGAGGCGTCGGGCGAAAGCACCGCGAAAACCCCCTCGCCGATGCGGGCATCGATCGATTGCAGCGCGTCGAGCGGCAGCTCCCAGAGCGGCACCCCGCGCTCGTCGGCGAGACGGACGGCGCGGCCGGTGATGTGGTGCGCCTCGCGGAACGGCACTTCAGCCTCACGGACCAGCCAGTCGGCGAGGTCGGTCGCGGTGGCATGGCCCGTCTCGGCGGCGGCGCGCATCCGAGCCGCGTCAAAGCTGACGGTCTCGATCATCCCCGCCATCGCCGCGAGGCTGAGCGAGAGCAGATCGTGCGCTTCGAAGACGGGCTCCTTATCGTCCTGCATGTCCTTCGAATAAGCGAGCGGCAGGCCCTTCATCGTCACCGAGAGCGCGGTCAGCGCGCCGATGATCCGCCCGGAATGACCGCGGACCAGCTCGGCCGCGTCGGGATTGCGCTTTTGCGGCATGATCGAGGAGCCGGTCGAGAAGCTGTCCGACAGTTTGACGAAGCCGAAGGGCTGGCTCGCCCAGAGCACCAGCTCCTCCGCCAACCGCGACAGATGCAACGCGCATTGCGACGCGGCCATCAGATAATCGAGCGCGAAGTCGCGGTCGGAAACCGCGTCGAGCGAGTTGGCGGTGGGCCGGTCGAAATCGAGCGCGAGCGCCACCGCCTCGCGATCGACCGGAAAGCCGGTGCCGGCGAGCGCGGCCGAGCCCAACGGGCATTCGTTCATCCGCGCCCGCGCATCGGCGAAGCGCGAGCGATCGCGGCGCAGCATCTCGTAATAGGCCATGAGATGGTGGCCAAGGGTGACCGGTTGGGCCGACTGGAGGTGGGTGAAGCCCGGCATCACCGTCTCGGCCTGCTCCTCGGCCCGCGCGACCAGCGCCCGCTGCAGCGCCGCCAGCCCCTGCTCGGCGACGTCGATCGCGTCGCGCACCCAGAGCCGGAAATCGGTCGCGACCTGATCGTTGCGCGAGCGCGCGGTGCGCAGCCGCCCGGCCGCCGGGCCGATCAGCTCGGCGAGCCGCGCCTCGACGTGCATGTGGATGTCCTCGAGCGCGGCATCCTCGGGAACGCCCCCGGTCTCATATTCGTCAGCGATCTTGTCGAGACCCTCCTCGATCGCATCGGCGTCGGCCTGATCGACGATGCCCTGCGCCGCCAGCATCGCGATATGGACCCGGCTCGCTTCGATGTCGTGCCGCCAGAGCCGCTTGTCGAAGCCGATCGAGGCATTTATCTCGCGCATGATCGCCGAGGGCCCTTCCGCGAAGCGCCCGCCCCACATCGCGTTGGAGTCCTGGTCCTTGCGGCTCGTAATCTCTTTTCTCCCTGCCCTCGGCCTGGGCCTGGCGCTGGCCGGATGCGATAGGCAAACCGCCCCCGCTCCGCAAGGCGAAGGACCGGTAGCCGCCAACAGCGCCCGCGCGGATGCCATGCCCAAACAGGCCTATCCGACTGGCCGGCTCGACCGCTCGCGGGCCGGGACGCCGGCGCCGACGACGAGCTTCGAGGACCCGCAAGGGCGCCCGGTGACGATGGCGGCGTTCCGCGGCCGCCCGGTGCTGGTCAATTTGTGGGCGACCTGGTGCGGGCCCTGCGTCGTGGAGATGCCGTCGCTCGACGCGCTCGCCGAGCGCGAGGGCGAGCGCGTCCAGGTGCTTGCGCTGAGTCAGGACATGGCGGGCCGCGACGGCGTCACCCGCTTCTTCGCCGCGCGCAATTTCCGCCGCCTCCAGCCCTATCTCGATTCCCGCCTCGATTTCATGGCGGCGCTGCGCATCGACACGCTCCCCACCACTATTCTTTACGACGCCCAGGGGCGCGAGGTCTGGCGGATGACCGTCATGGCCGAGTGGGGCGACGAACGGACGACTAGGCTGTTGCGGGAGGCCGACGCCGGCTGAACACGCGCCCGTCGATCGCGGCGAGGCCGAGGCCGATCAGCGCCATGCCGGCGAAATGGCGCGGCGCCATCACCTCGCCGAGCAGCAATACGCCGAGCAGGATCGCGCTGATCGGGATCAGGAAGGTGACGAGCAGCGAATTGGTCGCTCCCGCCGAGGCGAGCAGGCGGAAATAGAGAATGTAGGCGAAGCTGGTGCAGACCAGCGCCAGCCCGGCCAGCGCCGCCCAGGCCTGCACGGTCGGCATCGCGGCAGCCCAAGGCGGCTTGAACAGCAGCACGAGCGGCAGCAGCACCAAGGTCGAGGCTGTGAGCTGCCCGGTCGCCACCGCCACGGGCGGCACGCCCATCGCCTTGAAGCGCCGCGCATAGACCCCGGCCAGCGCGTAGCAGAAAGTCGCGGCGAGACATTCGAGCTGGGCGATCACGTTCGCACCGATCCCCGCTAGGACATCCACGCCGATCATCACCGCGACCCCGCCGAAGCCGAGGATCACGCCGGCGACCTTGCCGGGCGTCGCCTTCTCGTCGGCGGTGAAGAGATGGGCGACGATCACGCCCCAGATCGGCGTCGTCGCATTGAGGATCGAGCCGAGCCCGCCGGTAATCTCCTGCTGCGCCTCGGCGAACAGGATGAAGGGGATCACGTTGTTCAGGAGCGCGAGGATCAGCAGGGTCGAGACCGCGCCCGGGGGCAGCGACATCCGCTCCCGTTTCATCGCAAGGAATAGCCACAGGAAGCCTGCCGCCATCGCCACGCGCACAAACACGAGGCTGAGCGGCTCGAATGAGCCCAGGGCCACCTCGATGAAGAAGAATGACCCGCCCCAGATCACCGACAGGGCGAGCAGAATCGCCCAGTCCTGGCGGTTCATCGCGGGCGCCTGCGTCGTCATGGCGCCGAGATAGGGCCTCCGGCGCGCAAAGCGTCACGAAAGCTGCGCTCAAAGTGATAAAGCTGGCTTATGAGCGCCGGTCAGTCCCGCAGCAGCTCGTTGATCCCCGTCTTCGACCGCGTCTTCGCGTCGACGCGCTTGACGATCACCGCGCAGGCGAGGCCGGGGCCGCCGTCCTTACCGGGAAGCGTTCCGGGCACGACCACCGAATAAGCCGGCACTCGGCCGTAGCTCGCCTCGCCGGTGGCGCGGTCGACGATCTTGGTCGAGGCGCCGATGAACACGCCCATCGAGATCACCGCGCCCTGCTCGACGACGACGCCCTCGGCCACCTCGGAGCGGGCGCCGATGAAGCAATCGTCCTCGACGATCACCGGCCCGGCCTGGAGCGGCTCCAGCACGCCGCCGATCCCGGTGCCCCCGCTAATATGCACATTCCGGCCGATCTGGGCGCAGCTTCCCACCGTCGCCCAAGTGTCGATCATCGTCCCTTCGCCGACCCAGGCGCCGATATTGACGAAGCTCGGCATCAGCACCGCGCCCTTCGCGACATAGGCGCCGCGCCGGACGATCGCCCCCGGCACCGCACGAAAGCCGGCGTCCCGAAAATGGGACTCTCCCCAGCCTTCGAACTTGGACGGCACCTTGTCCCACCAGGCCGTCCCTCCCGGCCCGCCGACCAGGCTGTTGTCGTTCAGGCGGAAGGAGAGGAGGACGGCCTTCTTGAGCCATTGGCTGACGATCCAGCCGCCCTCGCCTTTCTCGGCGATCCGCGCCTCTCCATCGTCGAGCATGCCGAGCGCGGTATCGACCGCGTTGCGGACCTCGCCTGTGGTCGTCGGGCCGATGCCGTCGCGCGCCTCCCACGCCGCCTCGATGATCCTCTTGAGCTCCGCGCTCATGCCACTTCCTCTCCCAGCACCTGCTCCAGCCAGCCGGCGACGTCTGCCGCGCGGTGATCGACGAAATCGGCGTCGCGGTCCACCGGCCCCTGCTCCGAGCCGTTGTCCACCCAGAGCGTGGTCATCCCGATCGCCTTGGCCGGCGCGAGATTGCGGACCATGTCGTCGGCGAACAGCGCCCTCGTGGGCGAGATGCCATGGAGATCGCAGATCGCGCGATAGCCGGACGGATCGGGCTTGGGGACATAGGCCATGGCGTGGATATCGTGCATGCCGTCGAAGGCATTGGCGAGGCCGAGCCGGTCGAGCACGCGCCGGGCATAGCCCTCGCTGGCGTTGGTGAAGACGAACTTGCGCCCCGGCAGCCGGTCGAGCGCCGCGACCAGCCCCGGATCGGCGGTCACGCGGGCGAGATCGATGTCGTGGACGAATTCGAGGAATTCGTGCGGATCGACGCCGTGATGTGCCATCAGCCCGGCGAGCGTCGTGCCATGTTCGTGGAAGAAGCCCTTCTGCACCCGCCGCGCCTCGGTGGCGTCCACCTCGAGCAGCCGCTGGATATATTCGCCCATTCGGATGTCGATCAGCTCGAACAAATTGCAGCTGTGCGGATAGAGGCTGTTGTCGAGATCGAAGATCCAGCTGTCGATGCCGGCGAGGTCGGGATGCATGGGCGCCGACTAACGCCTCATTCGTCGTAGCGATAGGGGCGCAGGACAAGCACGCGCAGGTCTTGGGTCGGACGCCAATTGCGTCGGCGCATTTCAAACTGGGTCGGGCTGATCCGCCGCACGCCTTCACCGCAGAAGCTGACCAGATTTTCCGGCCGCTCCTTGTCGACGACGAGGCGGAACTCGCCGATTGGCGAGCGCCAGTTGGCGCCAGTGGTCAGGATATAGCTCACCCACTGCTCGGCGATGGTGGCGTAGAGCGCGCCCTCCTGCCCGGATTGGCGCCCGAGACGGTCGACGCCGGCGAGGAAATCGTCGTCGATGCAATAGGTCGCGATCTGCTCGCGCCCGCCCTCACCTTCGCGATATTCGCGGTTGGCGAGGCCGGTCGTGACCGTGCCGCCCGCGCCGGGCGTATATTCATGCGCGACGACGACGTCGCGGCCGGGCGGAAAGGCCTGCTCCCAGTGCCAGGTCTCCCTGACCGTCCAGCGTGGCTCGTAATATCGCCCGCTCCCCTGCCCGAAAGCCTCGATTAGACCGAGCCGCTCCAGCCGCTGCTGTTGGGAAGGGTTGAGCCGCGCAACCGCCTCGCTGGCGGCGACCACGATATTGTCCTCTGCGATCGGGACGTTCAATTCGCGGAGCAGCGCCGAATGGTCGGTCGTGCCGAGCATCGCTCGCCGCTCGACCTGCATGGCGATCGGTCGCCCATCGACCCGGGTCGAGAAGTCGGCCGGCCAGGCGCTGTCGCCCTCGCTCAGCTCGGCGAGGTTGCGATCCGGCAGCGGGAAGGCGACCGTGGTGCGGACCGGCGCCGTGGTGCGGTTGCGGAAGACGTAGCGGACCCGGATTTGGCTCGGCGAGACGTAGAGGTCTTCCGAGACCATGTCGATCGCATCGGTCTTGGTGAGCACGAGGCCGCCGGCGCCGTTCTCGGCGGTGCTGTCGTTGGCATGCGCGGCGATGCCGCCCAGCGCGCAAAGGCCCGCGACTGCCCAAAGCAATCGACGCATATGTCCCCCTCCCCGCGCCTCGATCGGCGCCCCTAAACGGTGAAGCTCTCTCCGCAGCCGCAGGCGCCCTTGGCGTTGGGATTGTCGAAGACGAAGCCGGCGGCGAAATCGTCCTCGACCCAGTCCATCGTCGAGCCGACCAGATAGAGGACCGAGGCGCCGTCGATGAAGAAGGGGCCGGCGGGCGTCTCGATCCGCTCGTCGAAGGGCTGGGCCTCGGCGACATAATCGACCGAATAAGCGAGACCCGAACAGCCGCGGCGCGGCGTCGACAGCTTCACGCCAATCGAGCCGTCCGGCGCCTTGGCCATGAGCTCGGCGATGCGCGCCTCGGCGGCGGCGGTGAGCGCTACCGCGGCGGGGCGCGCGCGAATCTTCGTTTCAACGGTCATAGCATTCCCAATTCCAGCCGGGCTTCGTCCGTCATCTTCTGCGGGTCCCAGGGCGGATCCCAGACCAGCTCCACCTCGGCGTCGCCGACGCCCGGCACCGCGCCGACGCGCAACTCGACTTCACCCGGCATCGATTCGGCGACCGGGCAGTGCGGCGTGGTCAGCGTCATCTTCACCTTGGCGTGGTTCTCCGGCGTGATCTCGACATGATAGATCAGGCCGAGATCGTAGATGTTCACCGGAATCTCGGGATCGTAGATTTCCTTGAGCGCATCGATCACCGCTTCGTAGAGATCGCCGCCCGGCTCCGCGCCCGCGGGCTCCGCCGGCGCCGGCTTCTGGGCGAGGAAGCCTTCGAGATAGTCCTTCTTGCGCTCGAGCATCTCGCGCGCCTCCTCGACGCGCGCCCTGGGCGGCGGCGGCACCGCGCCGACCTCCTCGGTCTCGATCCTGCGTTCCTGGTTCACCCGAAAATCCTCGTCACCCGCTCGATGCCGCGGACCAGAGCCGCGATGTCCCGCCTGCCGTTATAGACCCCGAAGCTCGCCCGCGCCGTCGCGTCCACGCCGAGCGCGTCCATCAAGGGCTGCGCGCAATGGTGGCCGGCGCGGATCGCGACCTGGCTCTCGTCCAATATGGTGCCGATGTCGTGGGGATGCACCCCCTCCACGGCGAAGCTGACGATGCCGGCCGAATCCTCCGGTCCGAACAGCCGCACCGAGTTGATCCCGCGCAGAGCGTCGCGCGCTTCGTTCACCAGAGCCGCCTCGTGCGCGGCGATCGCGTCGAGCCCGATCCCCTCGACATAGTCGATCGCGGCATGGAGGCCGAGCACGCCGACGACGTGCGGCGTTCCCGCCTCGAAGCGGGCGGGTGGCGGCGCGTAGGTGGTGCGCGCGAAGGTCACCTTATCGATCATCGCGCCGCCGCCCTGCCACGGGGGCATGGCGTCGAGAATCTCGTGGCGCGCCCAGAGCACGCCGATCCCGGTCGGCCCGTAGAGCTTGTGGCCGGAGAAAACGTAGAAGTCGCAGTCGAGGTCGCGCACGTCGACCGGCATGCGCGGCACCGCCTGGCAGCCGTCGAGCAGCAGCTTGGCGCCGACGCTGTGCGCAATGTCAGCGGCCCGCTTCGCGTCGAGCACCGAGCCGAGCACGTTCGAGACGTGGGCGAGCGCGACCAGCTTATGCTCGGGCCGGATCATCGCCGCCATCGCGTCGAGATCGATGCGATGGTCGTCGGTCAGCGGCACCACGTCGATCTCCGCCCCGGTCATCTGCCAGGGCACGATGTTGCTGTGGTGCTCCAGCGTCGAAAGCAGGATGCGGTCGCCGGGCTTCAGGTTCGCCTTGCCCCAGCTCTGCGCGACCAGGTTGATCCCCTCGGTCGCGCCGCGGACGAAGACGATCTCCTCCGGCGCCGCCGCGTTGATGAACTCCGCCGCCCGCCGCCGCGAGGCTTCGAAGGCCAAAGTCATCTCGGCCGAGCGCTGGTAGACGCCGCGATGCACGGTCGCGTAGCTCACGCCATAAGCGCGTGTGATCGCCTCGATCACCGGCACAGGCTTCTGCGCGGTCGCGGCGCTGTCGAGATAGGCCCAGCCCTCGGGGATCGCCGGGAAATCGGCGAGCCAGTCCAGCGGACGGGTGGCGACGGCGGCGTCCATCAGCCGAACCACCCTTCCGCATCCGCATAGAACGCCTCGCGCACCGCCTCCTCGCCGATCCGGTCGAGCGCGTCAGCGACGAAGGCGCGGGTGAGCAGGCCCTTCGCCTCGTCCGGCGTGACGCCCCGGCTTTCGAGATAGAAAAGCGCGGCCCGATCGAGCTCGCCGACTGTCGCGCCGGGCGCGCACTTCACGTCGTCGGCGAAAATCTCCAGCTCGGGCTTGGCGTTGATCGTCGCCGAGCGGGAGAGGAGCAGCCCCTTCAGGCTCTGCTCGCCGTCGGTCTTCTGGGCGTGGCGGGCGACCTCGACCCGGGCGGCGACCGAGCAGGCGGCCTTGTCGTCCGCGACCGAGCGCCAGACCTGGCGGCTGGTCCCGTTGGGAACGAGATGGCGGACGACGAGATTGACGTCGTGCCGCTGCCGCCCGCGGGCGAGCAGGGCGCCGGCCGCTTCGGCATAGGCGCCCTCGCCGGCCAGATCGATCTCGCCATCGAGCCGCGTGTCGCGGCCGCCCAGCGCGAGCGTCGCCGCGATCAGGCTAGCGCCCTCGCCGACATCGGCCTGGTCGGTCAGGCTGACGAAGCCGTCGGCGCCGAGGATGCGCCGGCTGAGCATCAGCCGCGCGCCCTTGAACAGGGTGATCCCGGTCAGCCGGTTCGCCCAGCCCGCGCCGACGAAGCTCTCGACCACCGAGGCCTGCGCATCGACATCGAGCATGATCTCGCCGGCGAGATGATCGGCGGCACCGGTCGAGACATGGACGATCTGGACCAGCCCCGGCGGCGAATGATCGCGGCCGAGCCTGAGCGACCAGCCGGCCCGGCCCGCGAGCCGCCCGAGCGGATGGCGCGTCTCGACCGCCACGTCGCCGATCTCGAGCGGCCCCAGCCGGCTCCGAGCTTCGTCGAGCCGCCCGTCGACGAACAACAGCCGCGGGCCTTCGCTCTCGATCCACGGGAGTGCGTCGGGCACACGCCCCGTCGGCTCCGTCTGGCTCAGCTCCGGCAGCGCCGAAAGGTCGCTCCAGCGCCAGCCTTCGCTGCGGTTCGAAGGAAGGTCGAGCAGCATCTACGCCGCCACCGCCGCATAGCCGTCGCGCTCGAGCGCCTCGGCCAGCTCCGGCCCGCCCGAGCGGACGATGCGCCCCGCCGCGAGGACGTGGACGAAATCGGGCTCCACGATCTCGAGCAGCCGCTGATAATGGGTGATCAGCAGCACCGCCTTGTCGGGCTTACGCATGATCCGGTTGATCCCCTCGCCGACGATGCGGAGCGCGTCGATGTCGAGGCCGCTGTCGGTCTCGTCGAGGATGGCGAGCTTCGGATCGATGATCCCCAATTGCACCATCTCGTTGCGCTTCTTCTCGCCCCCCGAGAAGCCGACATTGACCGCCCGCTTCATCATCTCGAAATCGATCCCGAGCGCATCGGCCTGCTCCCGGGCGAGGCGGAGGAAATCGCCCGCCGAAAGCTCCGCCTCGCCCCGCGCCTTGCGCTGGGCGTTGAGGGCGGTGCGCAGGAACTGGACGTTGGAGACGCCCGGAATCTCGACCGGATATTGGAAGCCGAGGAACATGCCCTTCGCGGCGCGCTCGTGCGGATCGAGTTCAAGAAGGTCGATGACCTCCTCGTCATTGCGCGCGGAGCGAAGCAATCCAGCCTCAGGCGCCGCAGCCTGGATTGCTTCGTCGCTTCTCTCCTCGCAATGACGAGGAAGGGTCAGCGTGACCGACCCTTCCGTCACCTCGTAGCCCGGCCGCCCGGCGAGGACGTAGGACAGGGTCGACTTGCCCGACCCGTTCGGCCCCATGATCGCATGGATCTCGCCCGGGTTCAGGGTGAGGCTGATCCCCTTGAGGATCGCCTTGCCGTCGACGGTGGCGTGGAGGTTTTCGATTTTAAGCACGGGTTTGAGTCTCCAAGGGAAACGAGACCGCGACCTTTGCTTCCCGATCAATGAAGCCTTCGTCGAAGGCATAATGCGTATCGGAATCTTGCCGATAATAATCGAGCCCCAGATCGGCCTCGCCAGCGGCGCGGATGTCCGAAGGCATTACTGTCGTGAAGTGGTGAACCTTCGCCTTCGACCAGTCGGCCTCTTCGCTGACCAAGCCGCGGCTGTGCGCAAGTGTCAGCAAGCGAGTGATTGCTTCGCTCATCCCACGCTCCCCTCCAAGCTGATCCCCAGCAGCTTCTGCGCCTCGACGGCGAATTCCATCGGGAGCTGCTGGAGGACCTCTCGGGCGAAGCCGTTGACGATCAGGGCGACCGCGTCCTCAGCGGCCAGGCCGCGGCTCATCGCGTAGAAGAGCTGGTCGTCGCTGATCTTCGAGGTGGTCGCCTCATGCTCTATCTGCGCGGTCGGGTTGCGGACCTCGATATAGGGGACGGTGTGGGCGCCGCATTGATCGCCCAAGAGCAATGAATCGCACTGGGTGAAGTTGCGGACGTTCTCGGCATTGCCGAGCACGCGGACGAGCCCGCGATACGTGTTGTTCGATCGGCCCGCGCTGATCCCCTTGGAGACGATCGTCGAGCGGCTGCCCGCGCCGATATGGATCATCTTGGTACCGGTGTCGGCCTGCTGGCGGTTGTTGGTGAGCGCGACCGAATAGAATTCGCCGACGCTGTTCTCGCCCTTGAGGATGCAGGACGGATATTTCCAGGTGATCGCCGAGCCGGTCTCGACCTGCGTCCACGAGATTTTTGAGCGGTCGCCTTTGCAGATGCCGCGCTTGGTGACGAAATTGTAGATGCCGCCCTTGCCCTCGGCGTCACCCGGATACCAGTTCTGGACCGTCGAATATTTGATCTCGGCGTCGTCCAGAGCGACCAGCTCGACCACCGCCGCGTGGAGCTGGTTCTCGTCGCGCATCGGCGCGGTGCAGCCTTCGAGATAGGAGACGTAGCTGCCCTTGTCGGCGACGATCAGGGTGCGCTCGAACTGGCCGGTATTCTCGGCGTTGATGCGGAAATAGGTGCTCAATTCCATCGGGCAGCGCACACCCTCGGGCACATAGACGAAGGTGCCGTCGGAGAAGACCGCGCTGTTGAGGCAGGCATAATAATTGTCGCGCTGCGGGACGACGCTGCCCAGATATTTCCGCACCAGCTCGGGATGTTCGCGGATCGCCTCGCTGATCGACAGGAAGATGACGCCCGCGGCCTTCAGTTCCTCGCGGAAAGTGGTGGCGACGCTGACGCTGTCGAACACCGCATCGACCGCAACTCGGGGGGCGCCGTCCTTGACGCCGAGCAGGATCTCGCGCTCGCGCAACGGAATGCCGAGTTTCTCGTAGGTTCTCAATAGCTCCGGATCGACGTCGTCGAGCGACCTCGGCCCCTCGGTGCTCTTGGGTGCGGAGTAGTAGTAGAGGTCCTGGAAA
>NZ_JBQTJC010000008.1:0-17041 GCF_052387495.1 Sphingosinicella sp.
GAGTAACCGCCGGATCGCCCGCCAGCGAGCCGGTAACAGGGTTGCGCCCGATGATCGTGCAGGCGGCGCTCCCCGCCGCACCAGCCGCCGGAGTGAAGTTGCCGGCGGCATCGGGCAGGCCAAAGCAGGCACTGATCGCATCTTCGGGCGCCGGCGCCGTGATCGCCCTCGTGATCTCGATATTGTAATAGTCGATCGACAGCGACAAGCCGGGGACAAACCGCGGCTGGATGACCGCGCCGACCGTCCAGGTTGTCGCCGTCTCCGGCTGAAGGTTGAGGTTGCCGCCACCCGTGGCATTGGCCTGTCCGGCGGCCGGTTGCTGGATGAAGTCCACGTTGCCGGCCGACGCGCCCTGGGCGAGACAAATGGCACGCAACTCGCCGGTGATCGGACCGCGAGCGGCTATGTCGGCGTTATTCTCGAGACGGCTCGCGCAGGGATCGTTGAACAGGTTGGTCAAACCCGTGTTCACCGGCGAGAAAAGCTCGGCGATGTTCGGAGCGCGAACCGCGCGGGCATAATTGCCGCGGAAGCGAATGTCGCGGATCGGCGCCCAGGTGCCGCCGACCTTCCATGTCGTCGTGTTGAAGCGCGGACGTCCCGGCGCGTTGACGCCATATTCCGAATAACGGATGCCGGCCTCGAGGGTCAGCTCGTCGAAGAACGGACGATCCTGGACGAGTGGGAGGATGAGCTCGCCGAACGCTTCGTAGACGTCAAATCCGCCGTCGATGTTCGGGGCCGCGCCGCCGGCACCGCCGAGATCGCCCGACTGGGCCAGCGAGTCGGAGGCCTGCTGAGCGGCATAGGAACGATACTCGCCGCCGACCGCGAAGCTGACCGGATCGTTCGCCCAGGGCATGGCCCAGCCGAAATCGCCGCTGATCGTACCGCGGGCCTGCGCGAGCGTGACCCGGGTGAGCACCGTGCTGTTGTCGTTCAGGAAGTCGAGCGCCGCCGGCGTGAAGGTGGCGTTGCCGACGGACCCGGCGAAATTGATGGGAACGCATCCGTTGGCCTGATCTTGACAAGTGGCGGCTCCCGTCACCGGATCACGGCGAATGAGCAGCGCCTGACGAACGCGAGAGTTCAGCCAGTAGCCCTGGATGACCTGGGTCTGCTCGCTTTCGCCGTAAGAGCCGAAGAGATCCCAGTCGATCGTGTCGGTGATCCCGCCCCGCGCCCCGAGACGATAATCGAACGTCGTGTTGCGGTACGAGCTGATGCGCGGACCGGTCTCGACCGCGCGGCGGAAGAGGGCGGATTGCACCTCGCGATAATTGGGGTCTCCCGGTCCGGTTGCGGTGGCCGCCGCGTCGCACTCGGCCTGGGTAAAGCGCCGCGTGTAAACGCCGACGGCCGGGTTGGTGTCGAACGCGCAGAAGGCATTGCGCTGCGCCGCCGTGAAGAACGGATTGTTCAGCGAAACGACGACGCCGATGCCGAACGCGCCGGACGGAGCGATGATCGTATCGATCGTCTGCTTCGAGAAGAGGCCGCGCGTGTAAATTTCGATCGCGTCACTGACCTCGTAATTGGCACTGCCGTAAATGTTGAACCGCTCGAACGGCGTCTGGAAAATATTGAACGGATTGAAGTTGAACGGGATCAGGACGGGGGAGAAGCCCGTGCCGTCGGCCGTCACCTGCGGAACGCCGTTGCCGTTGTCGGTGCCGGTTCGATTGACGTTAGCAAAGCGCGAGGGCGCCGGGGCGAGGCCGGAGCCGGCGGGATTGCCGCTAAACGACCCGATAGTGAACAGCGAGATGTCGCGCGCGCCCTGATAGACGGGATCGGCCTCCTGATAGCCGACCGAGAGGGTCGCGTTGCCGCGGCCGTCGTGAAATTGGCGCCGATCGTCACGTCCGCGCGGAAGACGTTGCCGTCGCCGCGCTCTGTGATCTGTTCGGAAAGGTTGATGTCGATGCCGGCGAAATCCTGGCGGGTGATGAAGTTCACCACGCCGGACACGGCGTCGGCGCCGTAGGTGGTCGAGGCGCCGCCGGTCAGCACGTCGACGCGCTGGATGAGGGCGAGAGGAATGTTGTTGAGGTCGAACAGGCCACCCAGCGTCGAGGGCACCACGCGAACGCCGTCGAGCAGGACGACGTTACGGTTGGCGCCAAGGCCGCGCAGGTTGACGAACGAGTTGCCGCCATTGCCGTTGTTGACGGCGGAGCCGATCGACGGGACCGCGCCCGGCAGCTCGCGCAGCAGCTCTTCGGCGACGTTCGCCTGCTGCAGCTCGATCTCGTTCTCGTCGGTCACGTTGACCGGGGACGAGGAAACAAGGTTCGGATTGCGAACCAAAGTGCCGGTGACGACGATCGTGCTGTCGCTGCTGCTCTCTTCGGCGGTCTGGGCCGGCGGATCGTCCTGCGCGTAGGCGGGCGATGCAATCAAGGCTGCCGAGGCGAAAATCGTGGACGCCAGAAGCCGGCCCTGAAGGATCTTGGTACGTGAAGTCATGTTCAACCCCCTTGTAGCCGCACAGGCGCGGCGCATGGTTAGACGGCGGACGAAAACCTCGTCCTCGAGCATCGGGTTATTCGACCTGACCGAACAAGACAATTCTCCTGAGTGTTTCTTTGACGACTATTCGCTCATCTTTTGCGCCGCTGCCACAGTCCTGTCATGTCCCGCGCGAGGCACGGCCGCCCCTCGACAAGCGAGCGGAGGTGCGGGAAAAGGCGGGCATGACCAAGCGACTCATCCTCTTCGCCCTGCTCGCGGCCGCGTCATCGAGCGCCGCCGCCCAGGAAAGGCGCGCGGTCGCGCCGGAGCGCCCCGAGGTGCTCAACCAGCTCACCGCCTGCCGGGCCGTGGCCGATCCCGCCGAGCGGCTCGCCTGCTTCGACCAGCAGGTCGCCGCGCTGGAGGCGGCGGAGGCGGCACGCGAGATCGCCGTGGTCGACCGGCAACAGATTCGCCGCACGCGGCGCAGCCTGTTCGGATTGCGGCTCCCCGATCTCGGCATTTTCGGCGACGACGACGACCGTGACGAGGACGGCGCGGGCGTCAACGAGATCAATTCGACGATACGCTCCGCCTATACGGGCAATGACGGCCGGATGAACTATGCGCTCGAGGACAACAGCATCTGGGTGCAGACCGAGGGCCGTGTCGGGCGCCGGCCGCGGGCCGGCGAGGCAGTGCGGGTCCGCCGCGGTTTGCTCGGCTCCTTCATTCTGTCGGTTGCCGAACGGACCGGAGTCAGGGTCGTCCGCGTCCGTTAGCTCAATCGCCGCCCATCGCGCCGGCGACCGCCTGCGGATCGAGGCGGGCGCCGTTCCAGACCAGGCTCCAGTGAAGATGCGGACCCGTCGCGCGGCCGGTGGCGCCGACGCGGCCGATCGGCTCGCCCTGCCGCACCGCCTGGCCCCGCCGGACGTTCACGCTCGACAGATGAAGGAAGGCGCTGCTTAGCCCTAGGCCGTGGTCGATGATGACCAAATTACCCTCGAGGCTGAACATCGGCGGCGGCGCGAGGACAATCACCCCGTCCGCCGGCGCGATGACGGCCGCGCCCGCCCCGGCGGCGACATCGGTGCCGCTGTGATAGGCCGCCGGGACGCCGCCGCGATAGATGCGCTGGGAACCGAACTGGCCGCTGATCCGCCCGCGCGCCGGCCAGATCAGCCGCTGCGTCCAGCCGATCGCGTCGGTGCGCCGGGCACGGGCGGCACCGATCCGGGCCAGTTCGCCCTCGCGCAGCACGCGATATTCGGGAGTGGGGCCGGTCGAGGGCCGCACCATGTTGATCTGTTGGAGCCGCCACGCGCGCGGTGCGACGCGAATCGTCTCGACCGTCTCGCGCCCGTCGCCGGTCCTTGCGACAAGCCGTACCGCTGGCGGAGCGTCGCGGTCGAGGCCGAGCAGGAACCGACCGTCCGGCGCGACGGGCACCTCGGTCCCATCCAGGGTCAGAGAAACCGACCCCGCCGGCGCCGTCCCGCGCAACAGCGCGCCCTGGGCGGGCCTGCCCTGCAGCCGGAAGGCGCCGCCCGGCACCTGAGCAACGGTCGGGAGCGACAGACAGAACAGCGAAGCGGCAGCCGCGAGGCGCGGGATCATCCTTGGCCTTCCGCCATGAGCGAGGCTTCGGCGGAAGCATAGGGCTCCTGCCGTTCGACGCTCCAGTAGCGCAAATCGGCCAGCGGGATCGGCTGGCGGGTCACCGCGCAGACGACATGATCGCCGGGGACGAGCACCCGGTAGGTGCCGGGAAGATAATGCAGCCGGGCGAGGCGGTTTCGGTGCGACATCAACATCGGGAACGCTCAATCACAGTAATTTGGGCTGATCAACCTTGGCGGAACGGGAAGCGCCCTTCGGCGGCGCGACGCCGACCGCAGCCTCGACCCGGCCGTCGCGGAAGATCAGGCGCAGCCGTCCGGCGGCGCGCGCGGCCGCGGCCGAGATCAGGGTCTTGCCGGCCAGGTCCTCGACCCGTGCATAGCCTTTCTCAAGCGGCCGGTTCGGATGGGCGAGCTCCGCCACCCGCCACAAGGCGGCGAGCCGCTCCTTCGCGCGCGCATGCGCGGAGACGAGAAGCCCGGGCCGCAGCGCGCCGGAGGCGTGGCCCAGCTCGCCCCGCGCGCGATCGAGCCGACCGCGCAGGGAACGCGGCAGCCTCTCCGCCAGCTCGTCGAGCCGCTGCCGCTGCGGCGCGAGCAACTCCTCACGCGCCGGCCAGTGACGGAGCAAGGCCTGGAGCTGTTCGGCGCCGCGTTCCTGGGCACGCCGCGCACAGCGCTCGGCCCGCCCACCGAGCTCGCGCACCTGGGCAAGCAACTCGGCCCGCACCGGCACGGCCAACTCGGCCGCAGCCGTCGGCGTCGGCGCGCGGCGGTCGGCGGCGAAGTCGCACAGGGTGGTGTCGGTCTCGTGGCCGACCGCCGAGATGATCGGGATCGCCGAGCCGGCGACGGCGCGCACCACCACTTCCTCATTGAACGCCCAGAGATCCTCGATCGAGCCGCCGCCGCGGGCGACGATCAACAGCTCCGGCGGCACCGGCAGCGCGTTGAAACCCTCCACCGCTGCGGCGATCTTCTCCGCCGCGCCCTCGCCTTGCACCGGCACCGGCCAGAGCGTGACATGGCTCGGAAACCGATCCTCGAGCCGGTGCAGGATGTCGCGGATCACTGCCCCGGTCGGCGAGGTGACGATGCCGATCGTGCGCGGCGCAAAGGGCAACGGCCGCTTCTTCGCCTCGTCGAACAGCCCCTCGGCGGCAAGTTGGCGGCGGCGCCTATCGAGTAGAGCCATCAGCGCGCCCTGCCCGGCCAGCTCGAGCCGCTCGACGACGATCTGGTAGCGCGAGCGGGCGGGATAGGTGGTGAGCTTGCCAGTCGCTACGACCTCGATCCCGTCCTCCGGCGCGAAGCGCAGCGCGCTGGCCGTGCCGCGCCAGATCACCGCGTCGATGCAGGCGGCATCGTCCTTGAGGGTGAAATAGCAATGCCCGGAGCCGACCCGCTTGAAGCCCGAAATTTCTCCGCGCACACGGACATGATCGAAGGCGCCCTCGACCATCCGCTTGAGCGCCGACGACAGCTCTGAAACGCTCAGCGCCGGCGCGTTGTCGCCCGGGGCTTCGGTTGCTAGGAGCCCGCTGTCGGGAGAATCGTCGTCCATGAATGTGTTGCTCATCGGTTCGGGTGGACGCGAACATGCGCTGGCCTGGAAGCTCGCGCAATCGCCGCTGCTCAATAAACTCTACGCCGCGCCGGGCAATCCGGGCATCGCCGAGGAGGCGGAGCTCGTCGAGCTCGACCCGGCCGATCATCGCGCGGTGATCGATTTCTGCCGCCGCCAGTCGATCGGCCTGGTCGTGATCGGGCCGGAGGCACCGCTCGTCGACGGGCTCGCCGACAATCTGCGCACCATGGGCCTGCTCGTCTTCGGTCCGAATCGAATTCCGGCGCAGCTGGAAGGCTCGAAGGGCTTCACCAAGGCGCTCTGCGACCACGCCGGCATTCCGACCGCGCGCTGGGCGCGCGCCTCGGACCGGCTCGCGGCAGAAGCGGCCCTCGAGGATTTCGGCCTGCCGGTGGTGATCAAGGCGGACGGGCTCGCCGCCGGCAAGGGCGTGATCATCGCGGAGACGGCGGAGCAGGCGGCGCTGGCGCTCGACATGATGTTCGACGGCGGCTTCGGCGGCGCCGGCGAATCGGTGGTGATCGAGGAATATATGGAAGGCGAGGAGGTCAGCTTCTTCGCCTTGGTCGACGGCGAGACGGTCAGGCCGTTCGGCTCGGCGCAGGACCACAAAAGGGTCGGCGAGGGCGACACTGGGCCCAATACCGGCGGTATGGGCGCCTATAGCCCCGCCTCCATCTTCACCCTGAAGCTCGAGCGGCGCGTGATAAAGGAGATCGTCGCGCCCACCGCACAGGCGCTTGCCGCCGACGGCACGCCCTATTCGGGTATCCTCTACGCCGGGCTGATGCTGACCGCCGAGGGCCCGAAGCTGGTCGAGTACAACGCCCGCTTCGGCGATCCCGAATGCCCGGTGCTAATGATGCGGCTCGAAAGCGACTTGCTGGCGCTCATGCTCGCCACCGCCAAGGGCGAGCTCGCAACGGCCCGAAAGCCTCGCTTGGCGAAAGAATCGGCGCTGACCGTGGTGATGGCGGCGAAGGGCTATCCGGGAACGCCGGAGATAGGCAGCGGCATCGCTCATCTCGCCGACGCCGAAGCGACCGGCGCCAAGGTCTTCCACGCCGGCACGGCGAAGTCGGGCACCCATCTCGTCGCCGCGGGCGGGCGGGTGCTCAACGTGACCGCGCTCGGCGCGACCGTGGCCGAGGCGCAGGCCGCCGCCTATCGCGCGGTCGACGCCATCCATTTCCCGGGCGGCTTCTGCCGCCGCGACATCGGCTGGCGCGAAGTGGCGCGAAAGGGCTGATTTTGACGGCGGCGCGGGATATGGACGGTCGAGAAAGGGTTTGACGCGGATATGCCGGCCATTGCCAAAATCCTGATCGGCCTCACCGCTGCGCTCGCCGCCGGCTGGGTGAGCCACGGCCCGCTCGGGCGGGGCGAGGCGTTCGTCAATCGTTTGCAGGCGCAGAGCGAGGTGGTGATCCGCCAGGCGGAGCTGCCCGACGTCACCGTGCGCTTCCCGCGCGATCCGCTCGCCCGCCAGGCGATCCTGAGCGGCAACGCCAACGATTTTCAACGTGAGGGGCAAGGATTGTTCCCGGGGCTTAATGACCGCATTCGCGATGTGTCGGGCGTGTCGGGGCTGCGCTGGGACGATACCGACTGCTGCGCGCCGGAGAGAAGTTGATGCCGCTGCTCGTCGAAACCTTGCTCCTTGTCGCGATGGCCTACCTGCTCGGGCTCGGGCTCGGCTGGCTGCTGTTCGGGCGGGCGAAGCGAGAGGGCTTCCTCTAGGATGTCGCCGAAATGCTGAGCCTGCTCCAGTTCAACCTGCCGGTCCTCGCCACCGCGCTGCTGATCGGCATCCTCACGGGCTGGTGGGCGTTCCGCCGGCCGAAAGCGAAATAGCCAGGAAACGATCCGTCATATGACCTTCGACACGACCACCATCCTGATCATCGTCGCCGTGCTCGCGGTGCTGATCCTCGGCTTCCTGACGATGCGGTCCAGGCCCGCGAAGCGGGTCGAGCGCCGCGAGGGCGAGCCCTATGTCGCCAGCCGGGACCGGCCCTATGTCAAGCCCAGAAAGGACGGTCCGGAGGGCAATGGGGTCGCGGACGAGGTCGCGGCGGCGACCACCGACGTTGCCGGCGAGGTATTCAGCGTCGACGCCCATCGCGAGCTCGGCGGCGCGACCGGACCCGGTGATGACCTCAGCCGGCTCAAGGGCGTGGGGCCAAAATTCGCCGCCAGACTCAACGAGTTGGGTGTGATCAGCTACGCCCAGCTCGCCGGCTTCAACGAGACCGAGCTCGCCCATCTCGACGAGCGCCTCGGCCCGTTCAGCGGCCGCCTCGCACGCGATCGGGTGGCTGAACAGGCCGACTATCTCGCCCGGGGCGACGTTGACGGCTTCGAGGACAGGTTCGGCAAGCTCGGCGAAGCCTGACCCCCCAATCTCCACACACCGGGAGCAATTTCTTGCCTAGATTTATCGCGCGGCTCGCTTTGGGGCTGCTCCTGCTCACCGGGCTGCAGGCGCCCGCGCTCGCGGCCGTCGAGATCGCCTTTTACTCGCGCGAGCTGGGCGGCAACAATTTCCCGCACGCCTTCGTCCAACTCAGCGGCAGGGTGGACGCGACCGGCGAGGCCGTCGACACGAGCTACGGCTTCACCGCCCGCGCGGTTTCGCCGGCGATCCTGTTCGGCTCGGTTTCGGGCGAGGTTGTCGTGGAGGGGCCACAACAGATCGCGCGCAGCGACCGGCAGTTCTCGCTCGTCCTCAGCGACGAGCAGTATCGCGCGGTGATGGCGGTGGTCGAGGCGTGGCGGAACCGCGCCCAGCCCTCCTATAATCTTAACCGGCGCAACTGCGTCCACTTCGTCGCGGAGCTCGCGATCACGGTCGGGCTGCGCGTCGAGCAGCCGTCCCGGCTGATGAAGCGGCCTCGCTCTTTCCTCCAGCATGTCTTGAGTCTCAATCAGGGGCGTGTCCGGCCCGGTTGACGGACGCCGGGGGGCGGGCGCGAACGTCCATTGCCCGTTTGGCGACTCCCTTCGATCTCTGCTATGCCGCCGGAAAAGGCCACAGCGAAAAAATAAGTGGGGTCGCGTATGGCGTTAGCGGAAGCGGACCGTGACGGGGTGGTGGCCCAACGCCGGCGCCGGCGGCCAGGGTTGAGAGGCACGACCGCTCTCGTCGCCTCCCCCCTCCTCTTCATCGCCTCGGCCGCATTCGCCCAGGTGCCCCCGCAGCAGCCGGTCGCGCCGACCCGCGAGGAGGTCGAGCGCCCGCTTCCAGAGCGCGCGGAGCAGCCCAGGGCGCGGCTCGCGGTGGAAGGCGAGATCGAGCGCGCGCCCTGCGCACTGGACCGGCCGGAATATGCGAGCATCCGTTTCACCCTGAGCGATGTCGTCTTCGAGGATCTGCGCGGCCTCTCCGCGGACGCGCTGCGGCCCGCTTATGCCGCGATGGTCGGGCAGGAGGTGCCGGTCGCTTCGATCTGCGAGATACGCGACCGGGCGGCGGCGATCCTTCAGGAAGCGGGCTATGTCGCCGCGATCGAGGTGCCCGAGCAACGCATCGCCGACGGCACCGTCCGCCTTCGCGTTGTGATGGCGCGGCTCGTCGCCCTGCGCGTGCGCGGCGACGCCGGGCGGGCGGAGGCGCTGATCGCCTCCTATCTCGAGCGGCTGACAGAACAAGAGGTGTTCAACCGCTACGAGGCCGAGCGCTATCTGCTGCTCGCCGGCGACCTGCCGGGCTACAACGTGCGGCTCGCGTTGCGCTCGGCGGGGCAGGCGCGGGGCGAGGTGATCGGCGAGGTGACCGTCCAGCGCGTCCCGGCGCTGGTCGATTTCACCGTGCAGAATCTCGGCTCGCGCGAGCTCGGCCGCTGGGGCGGGCTGCTTCGCGCCCAGTTTTTCGGCCTGACCGGGCTCGGCGACCGCACCTCGATCGCCGCCTACAGCACCGCCGATTTCGACGAGCAGCAGTCGCTCCAGATCGCGCACGATTTCCGGCTGGGCGGCGAGGGCCTCGCCATTGGCGGCCAGCTCACCTTCGCCTGGGCCAATCCGGACCTCGGCCTCGCCAATGCCGAGATCGGATCGGACACGCTCTTCGCGACGATCGAGGCGAGCTACCCCTTCGTCCGGCGGCAGGACGGCTGGCTGCGCGGCACGCTCGGCCTCGACCTCGTCAACCAGGACATCGACTTCAACGGCATCCCGATCAACCGCGACCGGCTGCGCGTCCTCTTCGCACGGATCGCCGGGGAGGCGATCGGCCGCTCCGCCGATCCGCGCTACGCGATGGCGGCGCCGGCGTGGCGCCTCGGCGCCTCGGCCGAGTTGCGCCAGGGGCTCGACATTCTCGGAGCGACCACGCCGTGCGGGCCGGCGCTCGCCGCCTGTCTGGCGCCCGGAATCGAGCCGCCGACCCGGCTCGAGGGCGATCCCACCGCGACCGTGCTGCGCGGTGCGCTTTATGGCGAGGCCCGGCCGACGCCCGCCCTCACCTTCGCCGCCCAGGTGCGCGGTCAGTATAGCGGCAGCCCGCTGCTCAGCTTCGAGGAGTTTTCCGGCGGCAATTACACGATCGGGCGCGGCTACGATCCCGGCACGATCCTCGGCGACCGGGGCATCGCCGTGCAGGCGGAACTTCGCTACGGCAGCGTCAACCCGCGCAGCGCGCGGTCGTTCGCGATCGAGCCCTTCGTCTTCGTCGACCAGGCCTGGTCGTGGAACGAGGAGCGATTGTTCCCGATCCCGCGGCAGGAGCTGACCTCCGTCGGCGGCGGCATCCGCGCCGGCTACGGCAATGCGATGCGGCTCGAGCTGCTCGTCGCCTTCCCGCTCGACCGCACCTTCCTCCAGCCCGATCGCGACCCGCGCATCCTGCTTACGATCACGACCCGGCTGTGGCCATGGAGCTTCTGATGACGGTCTCCGCGCGTTCCGCCCCGTCCCGCCTCTCCACCACCCGGCGCCATCTGCTGCTCGGCTGCGCGCTCGGCGCCGCGCTCGCGGCGGTGGGACGGCCCGAGCCGGCCAGGGCGCAGGCCTTCGACGCGCTGCCCACCATCTCCGGGGGCAATGCCACCTTCGCGAACGGGGCGGGGACGACCACGATCACCGTGAACACGCCGGAGGCGGTGATCGACTGGCGGCCGAACACCACCGACAATCCGTTCGTCTTCCTGCCGGCGGGCAACATCGCCACTTTCCAGAATGGCGGCTCGATCACCAACTTCGCCGTCCTCAACCGAATCATCACCAACTTCCCGTCACGCTTCGACGGCACGGTGAACAGCCGAGTCAACGGCGCGCCGGGCGGCACCGTGCTGTTTCAGGGACCCGGCGGCATCATCGTCGGACCGAACGCCCTGTTCGACGTCGGTAATCTCGTCCTGACCACGCTCGCGGTCGAGGTCGGCTACGGCACCTTCATCCAGCCCGACGGCTCGATTCGCTTCATCGTCCCGCAAAACCCCTCGGCAGCGATCGTCACCGAAGCCGGGGCGCGGATCGTCGCCACGGCCGACGGCAGCTGGGTCGCTTTGGTCGCGCCGCGCATCGATCATGGCGGCGACACGCGGGTCAACGGCTCGGCCGCTTATATGGCCATGCTGGCCGGCTCGTTCGTGGTGAACCAGGGATTGTTCGACATCGTCATCACCACCGGCACGGGCCAGCCCAACGCGATCACGCACGGCGGCAATACGGGCGGCCCGGCGAGCACCGGCGCGGCCGGCGACAATCATCGCATCTACCTCGTCGCGGCGCCCCAGGGGGCGACGACGACGCAATTGCTGCTGGGCGGGACGATCGGCTTTGACGACGCGGTGAGCGCGTCGGTCGAGAACGGGGTCGTCTACCTCTCGTCGGGGGCGAATCCGCCACAGCTCACCGATTTTGCGCAGACGCCGGATGCCGAGATCGCCGACGACACCAGTCCGGCGGGCACCATCGTCTTCCAGGATCTCGACATAAGCTCGCGGCTGCAGGGCTTCGCCACGCGCGGCATTTCGATGAACGCCGGCGCCTTCAATCCACGCGAAACGCCCGGCGTCGCGCTCTTCGCGGGCGACGGCATCGTGATGGACGCGGCAACGGGCAACATTTTCACCGGGACACTGGGCGCCGACCTCCAGATCGAGTTGCGCGCGCCGCAGGGCGACGTGACCACCGGCAACGCGCGCGCCGGCGAGGCGATCCTGATCGAGGCCGGCGGCGCGATCGGATTCGGCGATCTGTTCGGGCGGGCGATCCAGCTCGACGCCGGCACGACCATCACCGGCGGCACGGCGACGGCCGAAGGTGATACCGACGCGCCCGACGACGTCGTGATGGACGCGGGCGGCGCGATCTCGACCGTCGGCGCGGTCTCACTTTTCGGTAACGTCCAGATCACCGGCGGTTCGCTCAATGCCGACCTGCTCGATGCGGCGCTCGACCTCACCGTCCAGGCGACGGGCGCAGTCAACGTCGTCACCGCCATTTCCGGCGACGCCACGTCGATCGAAGGCGGCTCGATCGATCTCGACGCGGGCACGGCCGGCACCACCATGGTGCTGACCTCGACCGCCACATCGATCAACGCCGGCACGCTTTTCTCGCCCGGCGACATGACGCTCGACGCCGCGACCGATCTCAACTTCGCCAGTGCGGACACGGACCAGGTCCTCCTCGGGACGGCTGGCGGAGCGATCAACTTCACGACCGCTGGAGGCCGTGCGGTCACGCTCGACGCGGGCACCAGCATGACCGGCGGCGACGTCACCGCCGACGGCAACACGACGCTGGCCGACAATGTCGTTCTGATCGCGGGCGGCGCGATCAATGTCGGCAACGTCGTTTCGCAATCCGAGGACGTGCTCGTCACCGCCGGCGCGCTCACCGCCGATTTGCTCGACGCCGCCGGACTGATCGATGTCCAGGCGACGGGCGCGATCAACGTCGCGACGGCCACTTCGGGCGGCGCGATGTCGATCGAGGGCGGTAGCGTCGCGCTCGACAACGGCACCGCCGGCACCACCATGGCGCTGACCTCGACCGCCACATCGATCAACGCCGGCACGCTTTTCTCGCCCGGCGACATGACGCTCGACGCCGCGACCGATCTCAACTTCTCCAGCGCGGATACGGACCAGCTCCTTTCGGGAACGGCGGGTGGCGCGATCAACTTCACCACTGCCGGCGGCCGCGCGGTGACTCTGAGCGGCGCCGCGATCAACGGCGGCGACGTCACCGCGGACGGCAACACCGCGCTCGCCGACGACGTGACCCTCGACGCCGCCTCGATCGTGATCGGCAATGCCGTCTCGCAGACCCAGGACGTGCGCGTCACCGGCGGCTCGCTGACCGCCGGCCTGCTCGACGCGGCGGGCCAGGTTTCCGTTCAGACGAGCGGCGCGGTGGACGTGACCGCGGCGACTAGCGGCGGCGCGATGTCGATCGAGGGCGGTAGCGTTGACCTCGACAACGGCGTTGCAGGAACGACGCTGGCGCTGACCTCGACGGCCGGCGCGATCGACGCGGGGAATTTGTCGTCCACCGGGGACATGATTCTCGACGCCGACACCGACCTCAGTTTCGCCAGCGCCGAATCTGGCACGTCGCTGGCAGGCAGCGCCGGCGGCACGATCGACTTCACGACCGCGCGCGGCCAGGCGGTGACGCTGAGCGCGAGCGCGATCAATGGCGGCGACGCGACCGCGCTCGCTGACGACGTCACGCTGGACGCCACTTCGATCGCCATCAGCAGCGCCATTTCCGAAGCCCAGGACGTGCGGATCACCGGCGGCGCGCTGACCGCGGGCCTGCTCGATGCGGCGGGCCAGGTGCAGGCACAGATGACCGGCGCGGTCGACGTGGATACGGCCGTCGCCGGGACGAGCCTGGCCCTGCAGGGCGGCAGCGTCGCCCTGGATAACGGCGCGGCGGGAACGACCCTGGCGCTGACCTCGACGACCGGCGCGATCGACGCCGGCACGCTCGCGGCGGACGGCGATGTCTCGCTGAACGCCGCGACCGGACTCGATTTCGACAGCGCAGACGCCGGCCAGCTCCTGTCCGGAACCGCGGGCGGCGGGATCAGCTTCGCCTCGGCCCAAGGGCGGGCGGTCACCCTGAGCGGGGCGACGATCACCGGCGGCGATGCGATCGCGCTCGCCGACGACGTGGTGCTGAATGCGACCGGGGCGATCACGATCGACAGCGCGGTCTCCACCTTCCAGGATGTCCGGATCAGCGCGGGCTCGCTCACCGCGGACCTGCTGCAAGCCAATTCGCTGATCGGCGTGCAGGCGACCGGCGCGGTCAGCCTGAACGCCGCGACCGCCGGCCAGGTGATCGACGTCAACGCAGGCGGCGGGATCACCGCCGGGGGCCTGCTCCTCGTCACCAACGCGGCGGACGCGAGCCAGGGCGTTTTCCTGCGCGGGGGGCCGTTCGTGCGCATCGTCACTCCGGATGGGCGGATCGAGGTTCGGGATGCCGATGGCGGACTTGCCGGCTCGATCGAGCTGAGCGCGACCCAAATCGTCGTCGCCACGCAGGCGACCATCGCCGCGCTCGGCAACGCCGGCTCGGCCTTCGAACGGAACCTGCTGCTCGGCGCCAACAACGGCCCGGTGAACGACGCCGGCTATTTGCAGGCGGGCCGGCTGCAGCTTTCCGCGCCGAGCAGCACGATCTACGTGCAGAATACCGGCGTCAGCAACGGCGATCCGGATCAAAGGCGGGGCTTCACCGCCAACGCGCTGGAGCTGGTCACCTCGGCCACCGGCAGCACGCCGACCGAGATTTTCATCAACGGCCGCCTGGCGACGCCGGACGGCGGCTTCGTCACCGGATTCGGCGTGATCGTGCTGGCCGAGATCAGCGGGCCGGATGGCACCAGCCCCAATCTCAACGCGCTGTCGCGGATCAACAATTGCCTCATCACCACCGGCCGCTGCACGCCGACCGAGATCGTCGAAGGGCCCGATCCGATCACCGGCCCGGTCGAGGATCCGGCGCCGATCGCGCTCGCGGTCAGCGACGACCTGATCGACACCGGCTTCGACACCGAGTCGCTGCTCGAGGAGCCGGTGACGAGCGGCAGCGACACCAGCCTGTGGGAATGCGAGCCGGATGAGCAGACGCCCTGCGAGCCGACGGACGGGGATGAATGAGATGAGCCGCCAACTCCTTGCCGGCCTGACGCTGGCCGCCATGCTCGCCGCGCCGGCGGCGCTCGCCCAGACTCCGGAGACCTTCTCGCTCGCCAGCCGGGACAGCTTCCGGATCGGGACCGAGGGCCTGGTCCTCTGCACCGCACAGTCGAGCGCGACCGATCGGGCGCTCACCGACATGTTCGACCGCGGCTATGCGATCGTCTGCCGCGACGCGGCGACCGCCGTCGGCCAGGTCTATGCGCTGCGCACCCGCGGCGGCGACCCGACGGCGCGGCTCGCCGGGATCCGCGCCGACCGGGTCACCTGCCAGGGCGGCGGCCAGGCGCAGATCGAGGGGCTGGGAGCGGTCGAAAGCCTCGATTGCCGGCTCAGCGCGGCCGACGTCGCCTATCGCGTCTACACCTACCGCGCGGGCAACATCGTCTATGTCGCCGAGGGGCTCGGCGGCTATGACGGCGTGCTCCGCCTCGCCTTGCGCAGCGTGATCGAGGACAGGATCGTGCCCGGCGAGGTTTCGATCGCGGTCACCGGCGCCGGCGATCCGGTCGCCTTCGCCCGCGCCCAGGCCGGCGCGCTCGACCGCCAGCGCGCGCTGGCCGAAGCCTATCGCCGCAACAATGCCGGCAATTTCGCCGAATCGGCCGAATTCTTCGCGGTGCTCACCGGTGGACAAGGCGACGACGCCGCGCGCGCCGAGGCCGTCGTCAACGAAGCGCTGCAGCGCTCGAACCTCGGCCGCTATGCCGAGGCGGACGTGCTTTTCGCCCAGGCCGAGGACATGGCGCGCGCCGATCCGGTAACCGCGCGGCGCTACCGCAACTACCGGGCGATGCACCTCTTGAATCAGGGCCTGACCGCGGCCGCGCTGGCCGAGCTCGATCGGCCCCTGCCCGAGGTGGAGGCGGCGCGCGGCGTCAGCGAGCTGGTGATCGATTCGGCGACCGCGGCGCGATTGAGCGCGGAATCGCCGGGCGCGCAGGCGCTGGCCGGGATCGCGGGGCTGACCGAGCGCGACAAGGCGCAAATTCTGGACGGCCAGGCCCGGCACATCCGCGGCACCATCCTCTACCAGCAGGGCCGCCGGGCCGGGGCGGTGGCCGCGCTCACCCAGGCGCTCGACGAACTGGTCGCGATCCGCGGCGGACGCATCGCCGCCACGATCTGGCTGCGCGCGCAGATTTTCGGCGAGCTCGCCCGCATCGCGGAAGCGGAGGGCAACCCGGCCGAGGCGGAGCGGCGGCACCGGGAAGCGGTCGCTCTGCTCGAGGTCAATTATCCCGATTCCTCGGCTTTGTTCAGCGCCAAGGGGCGGCTCGCGGGCTTCTTTGCGCGCACCGGGCGGACCGAGCAGGCGCTGACCCTGTTCCGCGAGATCGTCGCCGCCAATGCTGACGGCGGCGCGCCCGCGCTCCGCCGCACGCTCGCGCCCTATTTCGAGCTGCTCGCCGAGCGCGCCGCCGAGCCCGCCGCAGTCGAAGAGATGTTCGCGGCAAGCCAGGTGCTGATCCGGCCCGGCGTCGCCCAGACCCAGGCGATCCTGGCGCGCGAATTGAGCGGCGGCAGCGACGAGGCGGCGCGGCTGTTCCGCCAGTCGATCAACCTCACCCGCGAGATCGAGCGCACCCGGGTCGAGCTGGCCCGGCTCGAGGCGGGCGGCGACGCGGCGCCCCCGGCCCCCGCCGGCCGGATCGACGCGCTGCGCGCCTCGCTCGCCCAGCTGCGCGACACCCAGATCGCGACCCAGGCGCGGCTTGCCGATTTCCCGCGCTACCGCGTCGTCGCGGGGAACGCGCTCTCGCTCGCCGACCTCCGCCAGCTGCTCCGCCCCGGCGAGGCCTATTACAAGCTCGTCTTGGTCGGCGACGATGCCTATGCCCTGTTCGTCACGCCGGACGGCGCCCGCGCCTATCGCGCCGGGATCACGCCGGACGATCTGGAGAGCCGAGTCGACCGGCTCCGCCGCACGATCACGGTGATGGAGAACGGCGTCCAGCTCACCTATCCGTTCAACGTCGAGCTGGCCCACCAGCTCTATCGCGACCTGTTCGCGCCGATCGAGGGCGAGCTGGCCGGAGTCACCCATCTGATCTTCGAGCCCGACGGCGCGATGCTGCGGCTGCCGCCCAATCTGCTGGTCATGGACCAGGCCGGGGTCGAAGCTTATCGCGCGCGCGCCGCGCAGTCGGTCGACAACGAGTTCGATTTCCGCGGCATCGCCTGGCTCGGGCGACAGCGCGACGTCAGCA
>NZ_JBQTJC010000009.1:0-8784 GCF_052387495.1 Sphingosinicella sp.
CAGCGCGCACGGCCTGATCATGGTCTTCTTCATGGTGATGCCGGCGATGATCGGCGGCTTCGGCAACTGGTTCGTGCCGCTGATGATCGGCGCGCCGGACATGGCCTTCCCGCGGATGAACAATATCTCTTTCTGGCTGCTGCCGCCGGCCTTCATCCTTCTTCTGGGTTCGAGCTTCGTGTCGGGCGGCACCGGCATGGGCGCCGGTGTCGGCTGGACCGTCTATGCGCCGCTCTCGACGAGCGGCTCGCCCGGGCCCTCGGTCGACATGGCGATCTTCGCGCTCCACCTCGCGGGTGCCTCATCGATCCTCGGCGCGATCAACTTCATCACCACGATCTTCAACATGCGCGCGCCGGGCATGACGCTGCACAAGATGCCGCTCTTCGTCTGGTCGATCCTGGTGACCGCCTTCCTGCTGCTGCTCGCGCTGCCGGTGCTGGCCGGCGCGATCACGATGCTGCTCACCGACCGCAACTTCAACACCCACTTCTTCGACGCGGTCGGCGGCGGCGATCCGGTGCTCTACCAGCACCTGTTCTGGTTCTTCGGCCATCCCGAGGTCTACATCCTGATCCTCCCTGGCTTCGGCATGGTCAGCCAGGTGGTGGCGACGTTCAGCCGCAAGCCGGTCTTCGGCTATCTCGGCATGGCCTATGCGATGGTCGCGATCGGCGTGATCGGCTTCATCGTCTGGGCGCACCATATGTTCACAGTCGGCATGGACGTGAACACCAAGATGTATTTCACCGCCGCGACGATGGTGATCGCCGTGCCCACGGGCATCAAGATCTTCTCGTGGATCGCGACCATGTGGGGCGGTTCGATGTCCTTCCAGACGCCGATGATGTGGGCGATCGGCTTCATCTTCATGTTCACCGTCGGCGGCGTCACCGGCGTCGTCCTCGCCAATGCGGGCGTCGATACGGTGATGCACGACACCTATTATGTGGTCGCGCACTTCCACTATGTGCTCAGCCTCGGCGCGGTCTTCTCGCTCTTCGCCGGCTGGTATTACTGGTTCGGCAAGATGTGGGGCCGCAGCTACAACGAGGTGATGGGCCAGCTCCACTTCTGGCTGTTCTTCATCGGCGTGAACGTGCTGTTCTTCCCGATGCACTTCCTCGGGCTGGACGGCTTCCAGCGCCGCGTGCCGGATTACACCCCGGCCTACGCCGATTGGAACGCGATCGCCGGCTACGGCTATCTGATCATGGCCGCGGGCATGGTCTTCTTCTTCCTCAACATCTTCTGGTCGCTGGCCTTCGGAAAGAAGGAGCCGGACAATCGCTGGGGCGAGGGCGCGACGACGCTCGAATGGACCCTGTCGAGCCCGCCGCCGTTCCACCAGTTCGAGACCCTGCCGAAGGTGGATTGACGGCGTCAGCGCGTCATCCCGGCGAAGGCCGGGATCTCGGCGGGACGCGCCGTGACTTCTTGTCCTGAGGCCCCGGCCTGCGCCGGGGCGACGAAATGTGGATGATGACGACAACGACGCTCAACCATCACGCCCTCCCCGCCGACTGGCGGGACTTCGTGGCGCTGACCAAGCCCCGGGTGATGACGCTCGTCGTCTTCACCGGGCTGTGCGGTCTGCTCGTCGCGCCGGCGCCGCTCCACCCGGTGCTCGGCTTCACCGCGATCCTCTGCATCGCGCTCGGCGCGGGCGCGGCAGCGGCGCTCAACCAATGGTACGAAGCCGATCTCGACGCGATGATGAAGCGTACCGCCTCGCGGCCCCTGCCCGCCGGGCGGATGGACCGCGAGTCCGCGCTCCATTTCGGCGTCGGCCTGTCCTTCTTCTCGGTGCTGCTAATGGGCGTGGCGACCAACTGGTTCGCCGCCGCGATCCTCGCCGCCTCGATCCTGTTCTACGTGCTCGTCTACACGATCTGGCTGAAGCGGCGGACGCCGCAGAACATCGTCATCGGCGGCGCGGCGGGCGCCTTCCCGCCCTTGATCGGCTGGGCCGCGGCGACCGGCGACGCGGCGTCTTTGCCGCTGCTCCTCTTCGCCTTGATCTTCCTGTGGACGCCGCCGCATTTCTGGGCGCTGTCGCTGTTCGTCCGTTCCGATTATGCCGCCGCCGGGGTGCCGATGCTCCCGGTCGTCGCGGGCGCCAGGGCGACGCGGATTCAGATCATGTTCTACGCACTGCCCATGGCCTCGGTCGCGGTCGCACCGTGGCCGCTCGGCCTCGCCGGAGCGCTGTACGGCATCGCGGCGGCGGCGCTCAGCCTCGCCTTCCTCGTCCTCGCCGCGCAGGTGCTCGCCAACCCGGCAACCGAGCCAGCCGGGATGAAGCCGGAAAAGCGCCTGTTCGCCTTCTCGATCCTCTATCTGTTCGCCTTGTTCGGCGCGCTGGTGGCGGACGCATGGCTGATCGGATGACGACGCCCGACGAAAAGGAAATCCGCCGCCGCCAGAAGGCGCGCGCGCTGATCATGGCGCTGCTGCTCGGCGGCTTCGTCCTGCTCGTCTATTTGATCACCATCGCCAAGATGTCGGTCTACGGCGGATGAGCGCGCTCGCCCGCCGCAACGGCCGCACCGCCGCGCTCGCCGCTCTGGGCGTGGTCTTCATGGTCGGCTTGGCCTTCGCCAGCGTGCCGCTCTACCGCATCTTCTGCCAGGTCACCGGCTTCGCCGGCACCACCCAGCGCGCCGCGGAGGGCTCGGCGCCGGGCGCGGTCGGTCGGATGATCTCGGTCCGCTTCGACGCCAACGTCTCGCACGAGCTCGGCTGGGAGTTCCGCCCGGTCGACACCCAGCGCCGGGTCGCGATCGGCGCGCGTAACATCGCGCTCTATGAGGCGACCAACACGATGGACGTGCCCGTCACCGGCACCGCCACCTTCAACGTGACGCCGAGCCAGGCCGGGCAATATTTCACCAAGATCCAATGCTTCTGCTTCACCGAGCAGCGCCTCGCCCCCGGCCAGTCGGTGCGGATGCCGGTCGTCTTCTACGTCGACCCGGCGATCCTCGACGATCCGGACGCGCGCGATATCAGCGAGATCACCCTTTCCTACACCTTTTACCCAGTGGACCAGCCGCGAAGCGGAAGTTAGAGACCCCTAGTTCCCCGGCGAAGGCCGGGGCCCAGACGGGCGCCGGGACTGGACCCCGGCCTTCGCCGGGGAACAAGCTGAGGAAGACAGAATGGCCGGAGCGAAGAACCACCAATACCATATCGTGAATCCCAGCATCTGGCCGCTGGTCGGCGCGATCTCTGCGCTGTCGCTGTTCGGCGGTGCGGTGATGTGGTTCCATAACAACCCGACCGGCACCTACCTCTTCTTCGCCGGGGTGCTCGGAGTCGCCTTCACGATGGTGAGCTGGTGGGCAGACGTGATCAAGGAGGCCCATGGCGGCGATCACACGCCGATCGTCCAGCTCCACCTGCGCTACGGCATGATCCTGTTCATCGCCTCGGAGGTGATGTTCTTCGTAGCCTGGTTCTGGGCCTATTTCAACGCCGCGCTCTTCCCGCCCGAGGTCGAGGCGGTGGGCGGGGTCTGGCCGCCCGAGGGCATGCACGTCATGGACCCGTTCGGCTGGCCCTTGCTCAACACCCTGATCCTGATCTGCTCGGGCACCACCGTGACCTGGGCGCACCACGCCCTGATCCACGGCGACCGGCGGGGGCTGATCAACGGCCTGTGGGCGACGGTCGCGCTCGGCCTCCTGTTCACCTCGATCCAGGCATATGAATATGTCCACGCGCCGTTCAGCTTCGGCGACAATATCTACACCTCGGCCTTTTTCATGGCGACGGGCTTCCACGGCGCCCATGTCATCATCGGCACGATCTTCCTGATCGTCTGCCTGGTCCGCTCCTACAAAGGCCATTTCACGCCGCAGCAGCATTTCGGGTTCGAGGCGGCCGCCTGGTATTGGCATTTCGTCGACGTGGTGTGGCTGTTCCTGTTCCTCTGCATCTACGTCTGGGGCGGCTGGGGCGCCGAATACCACTAGCACTCGTCATCCCGGCCCTTCGACTGCCTGCAAGGCAGGCGCTCAGGGTAAACTTCAGCCGAAAGGCTGAAGGCCGGGATCTCAGGGAGCAGCGCCGTGACTTCTGGTCCTGAGACCCCGGCCTTCGCCGGGGCGACGCCGATACAAGCCGCGCTCAAGGGCCTCTGCCCCCGCTGCGGTGCCAAGACCCTGTTCGCCGGCATCGCGAGCTTCGCCCCTCATTGCCGCGCCTGCGGGCTCGATTTCGCCGGCTTCAACGTCGGCGACGGGCCCGCGGCCTTCCTGATCTTCATCGTCGGCGGGCTGATCACAGGCCTCGCCATCTGGGTCGAACTCGCCTTCGAGCCGCCCTTCTGGGTCCATATCCTGCTCTGGTTTCCGCTGACCGCATTGCTCGTCGTCGGCCTCCTGCGCCTCGCCAAGGGGTTGCTGCTCGCGCTCGAATATAAGAACCGCGCCCGCGAGGCGCGGATCATCGACGAAGAATGAGGCGCCTTCCTCTCCTGCCGACGCTTATCGTTGCCGCGGCGGTCGCGGTGATGATCGCCCTCGGCATCTGGCAGCTCCAGCGCGCGGCGTGGAAGGAGCGGCTGCTCGCCGAATATGCCGCCGCGGCGAGCCTGCCCGCGCTCGATCTCGACCCGCTGCTCGCGCGTGACGGCGCGGCGCCGCTGCCGCCGCTCGCCTTCCGCCGCGTGCTCGTTACCTGCTCGGCCGGCAATGTCGTGCCCGACCTGCGCGGCGGGCGCAGCCGCGACGGCCGGGGCGGCTATGCCTGGCGAATTCCCTGCCGCCCGGGGGCTGAGGGCCTGGCAGGACGGATCGTCGTCAATGCCGGCTGGAGCCAGCTCCCCGGCAGCGAACGGCGGATCAGCCTCACCGGGATCGTCGCGGGCACGCTGGGGCCGGTCGAGCCGGACCGGCCGATCGTGCTGACCAGCGCCACCGCCGTCCCGCCGCTCGCCCCAAGCGCGGCGCCGGGCATCGAGGACATCCCCAACAACCACCGCGCCTACGCCTTCCAATGGTTCTTCTTCGCCGCCGTCGCGCTCGTCATCTTCCTCATCGCGCTGAGCCAGCGGCAGGCGCGCAGGTTGCCGCCGGAGCCCTGAGCCCCTAAGTCCCGCCCTTCCATGATGCGGCTCACCATCCTCGACAACGGCCTCAAGGTCGCCTCGCGCGCCATGCCGGGCTTCGAGACGGTGGCGGTCGGCCTCTATGCGGAAATCGGCTCGCGCCACGAGCCGGCGCGCTTGAACGGCATCGCCCATCTCTTCGAGCATATGGTTTTCAAGGGCGCGGGCGGGCGCTCGGCGCGTGAATTGAGCGAGGCGATCGAGGATGTCGGCGGCGACTTGAACGCCTGCACCGAGCGCGAGGGGACGAGCTTCACCGCCTCCCTGCTCGCCGAGCATCTCCCGCTCGGCATCGAGCTGATCTCCGACCTGATCCTCAGGCCCCATTTCGATGCGAAGGACCTGCTGCGCGAGAAGGAGGTGGTGGTGCAGGAGCTGGGCGAGGCGCGCGACACGCCGTCCGACATCATCTTCGACGATCTCTGGATGGCGGCCTATCCCGATCAGCCGCTCGGCCGTTCGGTGCTCGGCGACGAGACCAGCATCGCCGCGATCGGCGCGGACGACCTCCATGCCTGGCGCGACGGCCATTATCGCGCGGGGAGCCTCGCCTTGGTCGCCGCCGGCAAGGTCGATCATGACGCCCTGGTTGCATTGGCCGAGGCGCGGTTCGGCGCCTTGCCGGCGGGAACGATCGCTTCCGCCGAGCCGGGCCGTTTCGTCGGCGGCAGCCGATCCGGACGGCCGCGCGCCGATCAGGCCCATCTCGCCACCGCTTACCCCGCTCCGGCCCTGCTCGATCCCGATTATCATGCCGCGCGGCTCTTCGCCGATCTGGTCGGCGGCGGCGCCTCGTCGCGGCTGTTCCAGGCCGTGCGCGAGGACCGTGGGCTCGCCTACAGCGTCTGGGCGTCGCTCCTCCCCTATCGCGATGGCGGCACCTTCTATCTTTATGCGGCGACAGCCCGGCGCGAGGCCGCGGCCGCCGCCGATCTGATCGCCGAGATCGTCGCCGACGCCGCCGCGACCGCGACCCAGCGCGAGCTCGACCGGGTCCGCACCCAGTCCCGCGCCGGCCTCCTGATGTCGCTGGAGAGCGCCTGGGGCCAGGCGAGCTATGTCGCCCGCCAGCTCGCCGCGCGCGGACGCCTCGTCGATCCCGCCGAGCTGGTCCGCGAGCTTGAGGCGGTGACGCTCGACCAAGTGCGCGCGGCCGGCTCGAAGATGCTCGCCGGGCCGAGCGCGACCGCGACGATCGGCGTCCGGGCGGTGCGCGCGGCGTGACCCTCGAGACCCTGGTCGCGGAGGGCTGGGCCGATTACGGCCTCGTCGATTCGGGCCACGGCCGCAAGCTCGAGCGCTACGGGGCCCACCGCTTCATCCGCCCCGAGCCGCAGGCGTTGTGGGCGGCGGCCGCGGCGGACTGGGACGCGGACGGCGAGTTCGTACCCGGCTCCGATGAGGAGGGCGGCGGCCGCTGGCGCTTCGACAAGCCGGTGCCGCGCGAGGGCTGGGAGCTGGGCTGGGAGGAGGTCCGCTTCCGCGCCCAGTGCACCCCCTTCCGCCATCTCGCCTTCTTCCCCGACATGGCGCCGCAATGGGCGTGGATGCGCGAGCGACTGGATGAGGGCTCGGAGGCGCTCAACCTGTTCGGCTATACCGGGGTCGGCACGCTGGCGATGGCTGCCAAGGGCGCGCGGCTCACCCACGTCGACGCCTCGAAGAAATCGGTCGAGGCGGGCAAGGCCAATGCCGCGCTCTCGGGCATGGGCGACAAACCGATCCGCTGGCTGGTCGACGACGCCTCGAAATTCGCCGCGCGCGAGGTAAGGCGCGGGCGGCGCTATGACGGCATCATCCTCGATCCGCCCAAATTCGGGCGCGGGCCGGAGGGCGAGGTCTGGCGGCTCGAAGAGAATCTGCCTGCTTTGATCGCCGATTGCCGCAAATTGCTCGACGCCGACAGCCGCTTCCTCGTCCTCACCGTCTACGCGGTCCGCACGTCGGCGCTGGCGATCGGCGAATTGCTGGGCCAGGCGCTCGGCGAGCTCGGCGGCCGGATCGAATGCGGCGACATGGCCGTGCGCGAGGAGGCGCGCGGCCTGCTCCTGCCGACCGCGATCTTCGCGCGCTGGAGCCGCGATTAGTCCCGCGCCGCGCGGATCGCGGCGCCGGCGACGAAGGGGGCGCCGGCGACGAGGAGCAAAGAGACCGCGCCGAGCAATTGCAGCGCGCCGGCGTCTTTGCCGCGCTCCACGAGTCCGGCGCCGAAGATCAGCAGCGGCACGGCGAGCGGCAGCATCAGCAGGCCGGCGAGCGCGCCCGCTCGGCGCAGGCTCGCGGTGAGCGCGGCGACGCCCAAAGTCAGCGCCGCGAGGCCGGGCGTGCCGATCAGGAGCCCGATCTCCAGCCGCAGCAGCACGTCCGCCGGCAGCTTGAGCAGCGCGCTCGCCGGCAGCGCGGCGAGCATCAAAGGCGGTCCGAAGCTCAGCCAGTGACCGGCGAGCTTGGCGAGGGCGACCGCCTCATCGCTGATCCCGCGCAGCGCGAGCTGGTCCAGCACGCCAGCGGACTGATCCGGCGCGACGAGGCGATCGACCGGCAGCAAGGCGGCGAGCAGAGCCGCCATCCACAGCGCGCCGCCGCCGGTCCGCGCGAGCAGAGGTCCGTCCGGCCCGACCGCGAAGGGGAAAAGCGTCGCGACGAGCAGGAAGAAGACGAGCGGCAGCGCCGCCGCGCCGCCGGCCAGCGCCTGCCTCAGTTCGCGGACGATCAGCGCGATCATCCGAGCGCCACCGTCTTCGCGTCGGCGAGGCCGAGCGGCTGGTGGGTGGCGGCAAGGATGGCGCCGCCTGCCATCCGGTGCGCCGCCATCGCCGCTGTGAGCAGCTCCAGCCCCGCGAAGTCCAGGCCGTTCGCCGGCTCGTCGAGCAGCCAGAGCACGGCGCCGCTCGCGATCGCCCGCGCCAGCGCGGCGCGCTTGCGCTGGCCGGTGGAGAGGATGCGGACAGGCGCTTCAGCGAGATGGCCGATTCCCATCTCCGCCATCGCCGCCTTGGCGTCGCCGCGATCCAACTTCGCCCAGAAATCGAGTGCCGTGCCGAGGCTCCGGCGCTCGTCGAGCGCGAGCCGATCGTCGGCGAGGGCCACGCTGCCCGCCTCGACCGTTCCGACCGCCGGCCGCAGCAGCCCCGCCGCGAGGCGCAGCAGGCTCGACTTGCCGACCCCGTTGGGCCCTGTCGCCACCGCCGCTTCTCCCGGCGCGAGCGCAAGGTTCAGTCCCTCGAAAAGCAACCGCCCGCCGCGCCGGCAGGCGACATTGTCGAGGCGGAGCAGGCTCAACCCGCCTGCTCCTCGATCGCGTGCATTTCCGCGTCGGAGAGCCCGAAATGGTGGCCAACCTCATGGACGATGACATGGGTGATCAGCGCCTCCAGCGTGACGCCGGTATCGACCCATTCGTCGAGCAAAGGCCGGCGGTAGAGGTGAATCATCGGCCGCATCTCGCCCGAGGCGAGGCTCGATTCCTCGCGCATCGAGCGGCCGGAATAGAGGCCGGTCAGCTCGAACGGGTCCTCGATGCCCATGGCTTCCAGCGTTTCCTCGTCGGCGAAATCCTCGATCCGGACGACGACGCCATCGAGATGATTGCGGAAGCGCTCCGGCAGCGCGGCGACCGCGGCGTCGGCCAGCCGCTCGAACGTTGCCGCATCGGGCGCCAGGGTTTGACC
>NZ_JBQTJC010000010.1:0-10399 GCF_052387495.1 Sphingosinicella sp.
CTGGCGTCAAGGCGCTACAAATGCTGCGCCGCGAACGGTTCGACGCCAGAGTGGGCGCGCTGGACGTCGTGGCCGAGCTCGCCGAGCAGGATTTCAGCGAACTCGCCGACCTCGTCATTGTCCTCGACGAGGAGGATTCGGCCCTGCCGCCGGGAGACAAGCGGGCCGAGCGCTTCCTGGCCGCGCGTCGCCGCGGTCGCGCCACTGCACGGCAGTAGCAAGGTCACGGTCGTGCCTTCGCCGGGCGCGCTGTCAATTCGGACGTCCCCGCCCGATTGCGTCGCGAAGCCGTAGACCTGGCTCAGGCCGAGGCCGGTGCCCTCGCCCGTGCCCTTGGTCGTGAAAAAGGGCTCGATCGCGCGGCCGAGCGTCTCCTCGTCCATGCCAAGCCCGCTGTCGCGGACCGAGATCGCGATCATTCTGCCCTCCAATTCGTCGCAAAGCGCTGTCGCAAGGGTGATATCCCCGCCGTCGGGCATCGCGTCGCGCGCATTGACGGCGACGTTGAGCAAGGCGGATTCGAGCTGCGCCCGGTCGGCCTCGACCGAGCAGGCGCTCGGGCCGAGCGCGGTGACCACATTAACCCGCTCGCCGAGCGTCCGGTCGAGCAGGTCGACCATGCCGCAGATCAGGTCATTGACGTCGATCACCTCGGGCTGGAGCGGCTGGCGGCGGGCGAAGGCGAGCAATTGTCCGGTCAGCGCGGCGGCGCGCGACGCCGCCTGGACGATCGCCTCGGCGAAGCGCATACGCTTGTCGTCCTTGATTCCCGGCCGGCGTAGCATGTCGGCCGAGCCCTGGATCACGGTGAGCAGATTGTTGAAGTCGTGCGCGATGCCGCCGGTGAGCTGGCCGAGCGCCTGCAGCTTGTGGGCCTGGCGCAGTTCGTCCTCGGCCTTGGCGCGCTCCGCAATCTGAACCTTCAGTTCGGCATTGGCCTGGACGAGCGCGTCGGCGCGTTCCTCGAGCTCGCGATTGGCACGCCTCAGCGCCGCCTGCGCCTGGCTCAGCACGATCACCACGATCACCGCGAGCGCGACCAGCAGGGCAATCAGGAAATAGCGCGAGATGCGGCGCGACAGCGGCTCGCGGTCGATGGCGAGATAGACCGAGCCGATCCGCTCGCTGCCGCTCTCGACTGGCACCGTTGCGGCAATGACGTCGCCGCGAATTCCGTCCTCGATCCGCTCGTTCGGGTTGGCGCCGTCGCGGCCGTAGCCGGCGATCAGTCGCCCCTCGGCATTGTAAATGCCGACGGTGCGGACCTGACGGTTAACCCGGATCGCGTTGACGCCCTCCTGCGCCGCGGCGGCGTCGCCGAAATCGAGCGCGGCGCTGACGCTGGCGGCGAGGATCTCGGCCTGGACCCGAGTCTCCTGCTGCTGGAGGTCGCGATAGGTGGCCTCGTTCTGGACAATCACGCCGACGCCGGCGAGCACCAGCAAGACGACGAAGACAAGGATCGTCGCCGGCGCGTTGCTGCGCTCGGAAAGACGGGCGAGCCGGCCCCTCATGACCGCCTCTGCCGCACGCCGACTGCGAGCGCGAGCAGCCGCGAGCTGATCGTCAACCCGCGCGCCGCCGCCGCCACCTCATCGACGAAAAACCGCACCCGGCCGCGAATGACGGTGAAATGGATCATCCCGCGCTGTGGGCCGGCGCGCGCGTCGGTGACGGTGAGAATGGCATGGTCCCTGAGCGCGAGCAGCAGCCGCCCGGTCTCCTCGGGGCCGGCGCCGCGCACATAGGCGACATGGCAGATCTCGGCACCCTCCGTTCCCGGCAGCCGCCGCACCGTGACGCCGCGCCCGCCGATCAGTTCCGCCGCCGCCGCCTGATCGAGCGTCCGCCCGAACGGGTCGTGGCCGATCACGCAGAGCTGGAAGGGCTCGCGGCCCTCGGGCATCCGCGCCGCCGGCCAGCTCACGTAGCGCGGGAATTTGGGCAGGAAGCCAGCCTTCACCGCCTCCTCGGCCGAATAGGCTGGCCCTGGCCGCGCCGTCGCCGCCAGCCCGTCCTGAGCGGGCACCGGCTGCGGCAGGAGGCACAGGGCGGCCGCAAGCAGGAAGAGGGGGTTACGGGTGCAGGTCAAGCGCAAGCCTCGGCAATCACGGCCCCCGGGGCGCTGCTCTTCGTTGGTGAGGCCGCAAAGGTCTAGCTTTGGGCCGCTTCCTCCCCGGCGCCGGGCCGGGCGCCGCGATCGGCTCGAGCGCGTTGGCCGCCGCCGCGAGCACCGCGGTCCAGGCCGCGATGTTCTGGCGGAGCTGGGCCGGATCGACCTTGTCGAGCGTGTCGTCGGGCGTGTGGTGATAATCGAAATAGCGGGTGCCGTCCTGGTTGAGATCGACCGCCGCCACGCCGGCCGTCGCCCAGGCGCCGAGATCGGCGCCGGCATTGGCGCGGTCGCGGCCGCGGACGATGCCGAGCGGCGCGAGCAGCGCCTGGATGCGGCTGCCGAGGTCGGCGTTGGCCGGGGTGAAATTGGTGGCGAACCGCCACACCCGGTCGGCGCCGAAATCGGATTCGACGACGAGCACGACATTGCCGTCGCCCCGGTGTCGCTCGAAATAGGCGGTGCCGCCGAACACGCCGACCTCTTCTGCCCCGAACAGGACGATGCGGATCGTCCGCCGCGGCTGGCCCGCCTGCATGATCCGGTGCGCGGCAGCGGTGGTGATCGCGACCCCGGCGGCATTGTCGATCGCGCCTGTGCCGAGATCCCAGCTGTCGAGATGGCCACCGATCACGATCACGCCGGCTTGCGGGTCGCTCCCCGGAACCTCGGCGACCACGTTGCCCGATTGGCGCTGGCCGATGTTGCGCGGGGTGAGAACGAGCCGCATCCGCACCGGCCGCTCGCCTGCGCGGGCGAGGATGCGTTGGAGCTGCTCGGCGTCGGGAATCGAGAGCGCCCCTGCGGGGATCGGACGGACGCCGTCGGCCCAGTTCTGCACGCCGGTATGCGGGTTGCGGTGATAATCGGTGCCGATCGAGCGGATCACGATTCCGACCGCGCCCTTGCGGCTGGCGAGGCTCGGCCCGGCGCGGCGCGGCGCGCCGAACGGGCCGTAGCCGGACCCGTCCTGATTGGCCTGCATGTTGTGGGTGATGAAGACGATCCGCCCGCGCACCGTCTCGTCGGGCGCCGCCTCGAGCGCCGCGACGCTGTCGAAATGGACGACCTCCGCCTCGATCCCGCGCGCCGGGGTCGCCCCGCTATTGCCGAGCGCGGTGATCGCGAGCGGCTGGGGGAAGGGCGCGACGATCTCGGCCCGCTCCTCGCCGCGCACCCAGACCTCCATCTCGAACGGCTCGACATGGACGTTGGAAAAGCCCAATTCGGTCAGCCGCCGCACCGCCCACTCCCGCGCGCGTCCCTCCGCCTCGGTCCCGGCCAGACGCGGGCCGACCTCGGTGGTCAGGCTTTCGAGCAGCTCCCAGGCAAGCGTGTCCCCGCTCAGCGCGGCATCGCGCATCGCGGCGGCCTGATCGGCGGCGGGCTGGGCGAAAGCTAGGGAGGGAAGGGCGAGGACGAGCAGAAGCAGTTTTTTCATGGGAACGCCGCCTAGCCGCTGCGCTGCCCGGGTGACAAGCCAACAGTGCGCCGCTAGGTGGGCGCCAATCCTGTCAGCATCACACCCAATGGAGACCGCGCCGCCATGGCCCGCCAGTACAGCTACGTCATGCAGCACATGACCAAGACCTTCCCGGGCGCCCCCAAGCCCGTGCTCAACGATGTCAGCCTGCAATTCTATTCCGACGCCAAGATCGGCATCGTCGGCCCAAACGGCTCGGGCAAATCGACCCTGATGAAGATCATGGCGGGCCGCGACACCGAATTTTCCGGCGAGGCCTGGCCGGGCGAGGGGATCCGCGTCGGCTATCTCGAGCAGGAGCCGCAGCTCGATCCAAGCAAGAGCGTGATGGAGAATGTCCGCGAGGGCGTCCGCCCCGTCGCCGATCTGGTCGACCGCTACAATGCGATCGTCGCCGAGATGAGCGAGGAGGGCGCCGATTTCGACGCCCTCGGCGCCGAGATGGGCGATCTCCAGGAAAAGATCGACGCGGTCGACGGCTGGACGCTCGACAACCAGCTCGAAATCGCGATGGACGCGCTGCGCTGCCCGCCCGGCGACGCCTCGGTCGACAACCTCTCCGGCGGCGAGAAGCGCCGGGTCGCGCTGACCCGGCTGCTACTCGAAAAGCCGGACATCCTGCTGCTCGACGAGCCGACCAACCATCTCGACGCCGAAAGCGTCCAATGGCTGGAAAAGCACCTCGTCGACTATCCCGGCAACGTCATCCTCGTCACCCACGACCGCTACTTCCTCGACAATGTCGTGAACTGGGTGCTCGAGCTCGACCGCGGCCGCTACTACGTCTACGAATCAAATTATTCCGGCTATTTGGAGAAGAAAGCTAAGAGGCTGGAGCAGGAGGAGCGCGAGGAGCAGGGCAAGCAGAAGGCGATCAACGACGAGCTCGAATGGATCCGCCGCTCGCCCAAGGCCCGCCAGGCCAAATCCAAGGCCCGCATCCGCGCCTTCGACGAATTGGTCGAGGCGCAGGAGAACCGCACCCCGGGTAAGGCCGCGATCCTGATCCAGGTGCCCGAGCGGCTCGGCGGCAACGTCATCGACGTCGACAATGTCTCAAAGGCCTATGGCGACAAATTGCTGTTCGACGAACTGAGCTTCTCGCTCCCGCCGGGCGGCATCGTCGGTGTGATCGGCCCGAACGGTGCCGGCAAGACCACCCTGTTCCGGCTGATCACCGGCCAGGAAGAACCGGATTCGGGCGAGATCAAGATCGGTCCGACCGTGCATCTCGGCTATGTCGATCAGTCGCGCGATCATCTGAGCCCGAACAAGAATGTTTGGGAGGAGATTTCGGACGGGCTCGACATCTTCCGCTTCGGCAAGCACGAGCTCGGCACCCGGGCCTATGTCGGCGCCTTCAACTTCAAGGGGCCGGACCAGCAGAAGAAGGTCGGCCAGCTCTCCGGCGGCGAGCGCAACCGCGTCCACCTCGCCAAGATGCTCAAGGAAGGCGGCAACGTCCTCCTGCTCGACGAGCCGACCAACGATCTCGACGTCGAGACCCTGCGCGCGCTCGAGGAGGCGCTCGAGAATTTCGCCGGCTGTGCCGTGATCATCAGCCACGACCGCTTCTTCCTCGACCGCCTCGCCACCCACATCCTCGCCTTCGAGGGCGACAGCCACGTCGAATGGTTCGAAGGCAATTTCGAGGCCTATGAGGAGGACAAGCGGCGGCGTTTGGGGCCCGAAGCGGACCGCCCGCACCGGGTGACCTACCGGAAGCTGACGCGCTAACGCGCGATTACCATCCCGCGAACGGCATCGAATTCGTCATGCCGGGCTTGACCCGGCATCTGCCTTATCTTTTCCTCGGTTTTGGGAAGACGGGCGGACCCCAGCTCAAGGCCGGGGTGACTATCTGGATGAGCATGGCTTTCGTCATCCCGTGCCTTGAGCCGGGATCCGCCTGCAGCTTGAGCGGCAGCGGATCGAAGCCAAGGTCCTCGGCGAGATCGCGCCAACTCGGGTTGCGCTCGGCAATCAGGTCGTATTTCCACGCCCTCGGCCAGCGCTTGATCCGCCTCTCTCGCAGGATCGCCGATTCCATCGTCTCGTGAATCTCGAACCATACCAGCCGCTTGATCCCGTATCGCCGGGTGAATCCGCGCACGGCACCTTCCCGGTGCTGCCAAATCCGACCGGGCAGATCGGAGGTGACGCCGGTATAGAGGGTGCTGTGGGACGCTCGCGCCAGGATGTAGACGCAGGGTTGCCGATCCATCGCCGGACCGAAGGACAAGGCGGATGCCGGGTCAAGCCCGGCATGACGACCGACAATGCGTCCGGCCCCGGGTGCGCCGTCGCCTACGGGACACTCGCGCGCGCGTCCTTCACAGCGGAAAATCGTAGCGGATGAAGCCTTTCCAGCGCGCGATCCGGTCGTAGAGCGCGCGGGCAGGGACATTGTCTTCCTTGGTCAGCCAGTAGAATTTGGCGGCGCCTCGCGCGCGAGCGGCGCCGGCGACCGCCTCGATCAGGGCGGTAGCCACGCCTTTGCCGCGCGCGTCCTCTGCCGTGAACAGGTCCTGCAGGTAGCAGCAGTCGGGCGACCAGGTCTGGGCGTGGAAGAGGTAATGGGCGATGCCGGCCAGACGGCCGTCGAGGCGCGCGCCGATGCCGTGAATCTCCTCGCCGGCGCGCAGCCGCCGCCAGACGCGGTCATAATCCTCATCCGGAAGAACCGTCTCGTAGAACGCCTTGTAGCCGCGGGCGAGCGCCTCCCATTCGGCGCGGTCCTCCTCTCCCAGCGGCGCGACCGCGACCCGGACCGCGCTCATTCGTCGCCGCGGCCGCTGACTTCGCCGCCGAGGCGGAAGCTGGCGAGCACGGCGGCGAGCGTGCCCGTCTCGCCGACATCCTCGGCCCGGGCGACCTCATTGGTGCGGCTGGTGGCGATGCTGATGATCGAGACGCCGCGCGTCGCCCCGGGCGGGAGCAGGACGTCGCCGCGGCCGAAGACCTGCGCCGGCGCGCCGCCGCTGACGCCCGGCGCGGTCGCGGTGAAGCGCCAGTTCAGCGTCTCCTGCCCGGCGACCCGGTCGGTGCCGACCGAGACGACGCGATAATTCTGGAAATTGCGGCCGAATTGCTCGGCGAACTGGGGAAGGGAGCCTTCGAGGTCGCGCCGGTCGGCCGCCGCATCGCCGCTGCCATAGGCATAGCCGACATGGACCGCGAAGGGCTCGTAGCCGTCGAGCAGGGGCGCCGCGACTCGCACGAAGTTCTGCGCAGTACCGTCATTGGGCTGCGCCGTGATCGACCAGCTGGTGGGGTAGTCGAACGAGAAATCGACATAATATTGCTGCAGCGGGGCCGAGCGGGCGGTGTCGCGCGAATTGACGAAGGTCCGCGTCGCGGCGGGCGCCGAGGTCGAGACATTGCCCCTGACCTGGCCGACGCTGACATTATCCGCGGTGAAGGAAACTTCGCAGCCTGCAAGGCAGGTCGCCGCGACCGCGAGCATTGCGCATCCGCGCATGATCACCCCCCGATTGGCAATGTCCGGGATCCGTTAGCATGAATAAGAGGTGCGCGGCAAAGCCACGCTTTAGTTGCGCAGGTTGCGCGCCTTTTCCTCATATTCGGCGGCCATCGCGCTCAGCGTCTCGACCGTGCGCGTGTCGGTCAGCGACTGGGCGAGGCGGCGGCAGCGCGCCGCCTGGACGTCGAGCGCCTCGGCCTGGCGCCGGTCGGTGACGTCGACAAGCAGGTTGACCGCGCCGGTCAGCGCGCCGTCGACATCGAAGATGGGGGTGGGATGGGGGAGGAACATGACGCGGGTGCCGTCGGGCCGCTCGGCCACCGCGACGACGTTACGGACGGGCCGCGCCTCGCGGATCGCGACCGCCATCGGGCAGCAATCGTGCGGGAGTTGGTCGCCTTGCTCGGTGTAGAGCCGCCAGGTGACGCACCATCGGTCCTGCCCGGGGACCGGCGTACGCCCGACGAAGTCGATGCAGGCGCTGTTGAACGAGGTCACCCAGCCCTCGGCGTCGGTGACGTAGATCGGCGCGTCCAGCGTTTCTAGCGTCTCGCCCAGCGCTTCATGACCGTTGGACGCCGCGGCCAGCACCGCGGCCAGCATTTCGTCGGTCGATTGCCCCCGCCCAAGCTCGCGGACGATTGCGCGCGGTGCGTCCATGTCGGTCCTTGCCCCCATACGAATCCTGCTTAACGCAGATCAGGTTCGGCGGTTCCGCGCATGGGACGAACGGAGTGCCTCTGTTACTCCTGCGCGGCTTTCCCGCTTCCGGCGGCCCTCCGCTCGGCCTCGCTTTCCTCGAAGGTGCGCACGACGTGCGCCGGCGGCGGCGTGCCGAGCAGGCTGACCAGGATCGCGGTCGCGCCGCAGAGGAGGAAGCCGGGGACGATCTCGTAAAGGATCGAGCTCAAGACCGCGCCGCCGTCGAGCACCGGCGCATAGATCCAGAACAGCACGGTGGCGGCGCCGACAAGGATGCCGGCGAGCGCACCGTTGCGGGTCAGCCTTTTCCAGGTAAGCGCCAGGATGACGATCGGCCCGAAGGCCGCGCCGAAGCCCGCCCAGGCATTGGCGACCAGGCCGAGGATGGTATTCTCCGGATCATAGGCCAGCCAGATTGCGACCAAGGCGACGATCAGGACGCAGATGCGCCCGACCGTCACCAGCTCGCGCTGGCTCGCCCCGCGCCGCCAATAGATGCGGTAGAAATCCTCGGTGAGCGAGGAAGAGGAGACGAGCAGCTGCGAGGAGATCGTGCTCATGATCGCGGCGAGCAGGGCGGCGAGCAGGAAGCCGGTGATCAGCGGATCGAACAGGACGTCGGCAAGCAGGATGAAAATCGTCTCGGGGTCTTCGAGCGGCGTGCCGGTGCGCGCGACATAGGTCGCGCCGATCAGCCCGGTCGCGACCGCGCCGACCAAAGCGACGCCCATCCAGGTCATGCCGATATTGCGCATCGCGGGGACATCGCGGACCGAGCGCACCGCCATGAAGCGCACGATGATGTGCGGCTGGCCGAAATAGCCGAGGCCCCAGGCGAGCGAGGAGACGATCGCGAGGAAAGTCATGTTCGCCATCATGTCGAACGCGCCGGGATTGGCCGCGACGAGCGCGCCGGTGAACTCCCAGTCGAGCTGGCCGAAAGCGACGGCTGGGAGCAGCACCAAAGCGACGAACATGATGCAGCCCTGGACGAAATCGGTGAGGCTGACCGCGAGGAAGCCGCCGAACAGGGTATAGGCGACGACCACGCCGGCGGTGAGCCAGAGCCCGAGCGCATAATCGGCGCCGAACGCGCTTTCGAACAATTTGCCGCCCGAGACGATGCCGGCCGAGGTGTAGAGCGTGAAGAAGATGATGATCACGACCGAGGCGATGACGCGCAGCGCATGGCTCCTGTCGTCGAAGCGCTTCTCGAAATATTCGGGGATGGTGATCGCGTCGCCGGTATACTCGGTGTGGACGCGCAGCCGCGGCGCGACGATCAGGTAATTGGCGAAGGCGCCGACGAAGAGGCCGATCGCGATCCAGGTCGCGCTCAGCCCCGCGACGAAGGCCGCGCCGGGCAGGCCGAGCAGCAGCCAGCCCGACATGTCGGAGGCGCCGGCGGAAAGCGCCGCGACCGCCGGGCTGAGCTTGCGTCCGCCGAGCAGATACCCGTTGATGTCGTCGGTCGATTTCCACCAGGCCCACAGGCCGATGCCGAGCATCGCGACGAAATAGACGCCCAGCGAGACGATCGCCCCGGTCTCCATGTCATTCTCCGTTCTTGGCTGCCCGCCGCTTCCAGCATATCGAGGACGCGGACGCAAATCGGCGGAACGGGACGCAAGCATGCTGAAACGGATTTTGATTGTCGTGGCGCTCGCGCTGTTCGGAGCGACGGCTCAGGCCCAACCGCCGCAGGCGCTCCCGCGCGTGGCGCTGGAGACCGATGCGGGCCGGATCGTCCTCGAACTCGACACGGCGCGTGCGCCCATCACCGCCGGCAATTTCCTGCGCTATGTCGATGGCCGGCGCCTCGACGGGACCGAATTCTACCGGGCGATGCGCACCGGCGAAGGCGCCGGCCTGATCCAGGGCGGGGTGCGCGATCCGCGTCGGCTGTTCCCGCCGATCGCGCACGAGCCGACCAGCGAGACCGGCCTCTCCCATGTCGACGGCGCGCTCTCGGTGCCCCGCTTCGCGCCGGGCAGCGCGCAGGGCGACTTCACGATCATGGTCGGCCCGCAAGTCTATCTCGACGCCGGTCCCGCTTCGGCGAGCGGCGACGGCCTCGGCTATGCCGTGTTCGGCCGCGTCGTCGAGGGCATGGACGTGGCCCGGCGCATCCTCGCCGCGCCGACCTCGCCGACCGAAGGGGAGGGCGTGATGCGCGGCCAGATGCTTTTCCCGCGCATCCGCGTCGTTACCGCGCGCCGGCTGGACTAGGGGTCTAAGTGCCCTCTGACCAAGTCATCATCTTGGCGCCGGCGAGCGCCTCGGTCGCCTTGCTTTCCTCGATCGGGGTCATCTTCGACGAGCCGGTGATCGCGCCCATTTCGAAGAGGACGTGGATCACCTGGTTGCGCCCTTCCGCGACGGTCACGTCGAGCGCGGACTCGGTCGATTTGCCGCCGCGCGCCATGCGGACGTCGACGCGATAAGTGCCGGGATCGAGTTCGGCCATCAGGAAATGGCCGGAGCGGATTTGCCCCTTGAGGCGGCCGTCGATCGCCACGTTCATGCCCTGGATCGCGGCGGCGAAGCCTCGGCGGATGACGTAGATCCGCCCCTTGCCGGGCGACGGGCGCAAAGCGAGGGCGTCAGCCTCGGCGGC
>NZ_JBQTJC010000011.1:0-19485 GCF_052387495.1 Sphingosinicella sp.
CTCGTCGTGGCAGGCGCCGGAGCGCGCCGCCATATCCTCCTCGCCGAAGCAGGCGCGGATCATCGCGCTGTAGCCGTAGGGGATGGCGAGCAGCACCTGGGGCTCGGCCGCCTCGGCTCCGACGGGCGCCGACAGCGCGAACAGGCGCAGCGTGGTCTCGCCCGCGCCGCCGCCGGAGAAGCCCGTGCGCCGGTAAAGCTCGGCGCCGACGATCGTCGCGCCGCTGGCCTCGCGCACCAGATGCGGCCAGATCGCGACCTCGTCCCCGAAGCTCTCGCCGGTCTCGGGAACGGGGATGCGCCGTGCAGGCTCGACTGCGGGTCCCGCGGGCATGCGATCATGGACCCAAAGGAACCACGGCCCCTCCTCGCCATCGCGCCGCGCCTCGAGGCAGAGGTCGCGCGCCGCGGTGCAGTGAAGGGCGCTGCGGGCGGCGGCTTCCTCCGGAGCAACCGCCCGGACGGCGGCGAACGGCTCCATCCGATTGCCGGCCCGGTCGGTGACCTGAGCCGCGGCCCCGGAGGCGGCCAGCAGCCCCGCCAGTGCCAATGCGTGAAGCCGGATCGCCATGCGTGCCCTCCCCGGCTGAGCCTAGGCAAAGGCGGCGGGCGTGGGAAGCTGGTTCAGCGGCCCTGGTTCAGCGGCCCTGGACGGCCTCGGTGCGGGCGAGCTCGGCGTCGGTGGCTTCGGCCCGCTGCTCGGAATCTTCGCGCATCCGCGCCGCCGCCTCGACCGCCGCTTTCTCGTTGCGCGCCCTGACCCCTTCCAGCGCCTCGGGCGGGGCGGGCTCGGCGCGGCGCAGATAGTCGCTGCCGCCCGTGGCGCCGAAACCGAGCGCGAGCACGATCAGGAAGGCCGCGCCGCCCGCGACCAGTGCCGTGCGCCGCCGCCGCCTCATCGCCGCCCTCGCCGCGGCGCGAACAAAGCGGCCCGCGCCGCGCGGGCCAGCGCCGCCTGCACCGCCGCCTCGCGCGCGCTCAGGACGAGGCCGCCCGCCTCGGCGGCGTCGGCGCGCTGCTGGAGCAGAAAAGCCATGCCGCCCCAACCGCTTGCGGCGGCGGTCGGTTCCCTCTCGCTGCGGCTGCGCCTTGCCCCCGCCGCCCGCCGCCCCCATCTCGCCCCGACCCGCGTTGACGCCCGGCGCGGCCTCATTTAACACTAGAACAAATCTGGAACGACAGTCGAATGCTGACCCACATCCGGAAGCATAGGTTTACCATATGCTGACCCACATTTCCGTCCGCGGCGCGCGCGAGCATAATCTCAAGGATATCGACGTCGATATCCCGCGCGAGTCGCTGACCGTGATCACCGGCCTCTCCGGCTCGGGCAAATCGAGCCTCGCTTTCGACACCATCTATGCCGAGGGGCAGCGGCGCTACGTCGAGAGCTTGAGCGCCTATGCGCGCCAGTTCCTCGAACTGATGCAGAAGCCCGACGTCGACCATATCGAAGGGCTCTCGCCGGCGATCTCGATCGAGCAGAAGACGACCAGCCGCAACCCGCGCTCGACGGTCGCCATGGTCACCGAGATCTACGATTATATGCGCCTGCTCTGGGCCCGTGTCGGCGTGCCCTACAGCCCCGCCACCGGCGAGCCGATCGCCGCGCAGACGGTCAGCCAGATGGTCGACCGCACCATGGCGCTCCCCGAAGGCACCCGGCTCTATCTGCTCGCTCCGGTCGTGCGCGGCCGCAAGGGCGAATATCGCCGCGAGCTCGCCGAATGGCAGAAGGCCGGCTTCACCCGGGTGCGGATCGACGGGCAATTTTACGAGATCGAGGACGCCCCAGCGCTCGACAAGAAATACAAGCACGACATCGAGGTGGTGGTCGATCGGCTGGTGGTCCGCGAAGGCATCGAAACCCGCCTCGCGGACTCGCTGGAGCAGGCGCTCAAGCTCGCCGACGGCCTCGTCTATCTGGACCCGGCGGACGCGCCGCCCGCCCCGGCCGGCGCCGAAAATGTCGGCGCCGCCGCGGCGATCGAGGAGGCGCACGAGCGCGCCGTCCTCGCTACCCACGCCCCCGAGGGCCGGATCACCTTCTCCGAGAAATTCGCCTGTCCCGTCTCCGGCTTCACCATCGCCGAGATCGAGCCGCGCCTGTTCAGCTTCAACGCCCCGCAGGGCGCCTGCCCGGGCTGCGACGGGCTTGGCGAGAAGCAGCTCTTCGATCCCGACCTCGTCGTCCCCAACGAGAACCTCACGATCAAGAAGGGCGCGATCGTCCCCTGGGCGCGCTCCAATCCGCCCAGCCCCTATTACATGCAGGTGCTCGGCTCCCTCGCCCGCGAGTTCGGCTTCGACCTCGAGACGCCATGGAAGGAGCTGCCGGAGGAGATCCACGACATCATCCTCAACGGCACCAAAGGCCGCCCGGTCACGCTCCGGTTTGTGGACGGCCGCAAGAGCTACGAGGTGGTCAAGCCCTTCGATGGCGTCATCGGCAATCTCAACCGCCGCCTGCTCCAGACCGAATCCGCCTGGATGCGCGAGGAGCTGAGCAAGTACCAGAGCGCCGCCCCCTGCGAGACCTGCCACGGCGCCCGCCTCCGCCCCGAGCCGCTCGCCGTGAAGATCGCCGGCGAGCATATCAGCCAGGCCACCGCCCGCTCGGTCCGCCACGCGCTCGCCTGGTTCGCGAGCCTCCACGAGAAGCTCACGCCCACCCAGAACGAGATCGCCCGCGCCATCCTCAAGGAGATCAACGAGCGGCTCGGCTTCCTCAACAATGTCGGCCTCGACTATCTCGATCTGAACCGCACCAGCGGCACCCTCTCCGGCGGCGAGAGCCAGCGCATCCGCCTCGCCAGCCAGATCGGCTCGGGCCTCTCCGGCGTCCTCTACGTCCTCGACGAGCCCTCGATCGGCCTCCACCAGCGCGACAATGACCGCCTGCTGATCACGCTCAAGCGCCTCCGCGATCTCGGCAACACCGTGCTCGTCGTCGAGCATGACGAGGACGCGATCCGCCACGCCGACCACGTCATCGACATGGGCCCCGGCGCCGGCATGCACGGCGGCGAGGTGGTCTGCGCCGGCAAGCTCGACGAGGTCCTGGCCTGCAAGGACAGCCTCACCGCCGATTACCTCACCGGCCGCCGCGCCGTCCCCATCCCGGACAAGCGCCGCAAGGGCACGGGCCGCAAGCTCACCCTCTCCGGCGCCACCGCCAACAACCTCAAGAGCGTCACCGCCTCGATCCCCTTGGGCACGTTCACCTGCGTCACCGGCGTCTCCGGCTCCGGCAAGTCGAGCTTCACCATCGACACGCTCTACGCCGCCGCCGCGCGCCAGCTCAACGGCGCCCGCCTCCCCGCCGGGCGTTTCGAGCGGATCGAGGGCCTGCAATATCTCGACAAGGTGATCGACATCGATCAGTCGCCGATCGGCCGCACCCCGCGCTCGAACCCGGCGACCTATCCCGGCGCCTTCACCAACATCCGCGATTGGTTCGCCGGCCTGCCGGAGAGCCAGGCGCGCGGCTACAAGCCCGGCCGCTTCAGCTTCAACGTCAAGGGCGGCCGCTGCGAGGCGTGCAAGGGCGATGGGCTGATCAAGATCGAGATGCATTTCCTCCCCGACGTCTACGTCACCTGCGAGGAATGCCACGGCCGCCGCTACAATCGCGAGACGCTCGAGGTGAAGTGGAAGGGCAAGAACATCGCCGACGTGCTCGACATGACGGTCGAGGACGCCGCCGAATATTTCAAGGCCGTCCCCCCGATCCGCGATCGCATGCGCATGCTGGAGGAGGTCGGCCTCGGCTATATCAAGGTCGGCCAGCAGGCGACGACGCTGAGCGGCGGCGAGGCCCAGCGGGTGAAGCTCGCCAAGGAGCTGTCGCGAAGGGCGACCGGGCAGACGCTGTACATCCTGGACGAGCCCACCACCGGGCTTCACTTCGAGGACGTGCGCAAGCTGCTGGAGGTGCTCCATGCCCTCGTCGAGCAGGGTAACAGCGTCGTCGTCATCGAGCACAATTTGGAGGTCATCAAGACGGCGGACTGGGTGCTCGATCTCGGGCCGGAGGGCGGGGATAAGGGCGGCGAGGTCGTCGCCGAGGGCACGCCCGAACAGGTCGCCCGGGAGCCCCGCTCCTATACGGGGCACTATTTGAAAGACGTGCTAGCGAAATCAGTTCGCTCGGAGCTCCCCGTCGTCGCGACGCGGAAGAAACGGGGTTCCGTCCCTATGCGCGAGCGAGAGGCGGCTGAATGAGATCGCTGAGGTGAGGCAAACTTCGCGGGCTGAATTCCGACTTGGCAACATCGAATCCCCTACGCCGTTCCTGATATAGCCCTCGCATGATCGCTAATCCTATTAAATTCTGGGCACAGACGCGAACGAATGATCTCCCTCACGAGATGACGCCAGACCTCCGCCTCCGTCACGTCTCTTAAGCCGTATATCTTTCGTGCAAAAGCAAGATAGTAAGTGATTGTCTCGTGATCTCTAATATTCAGCCTATATCCTCGGCGTCCGCGGTTTCGCTCATCCGACAGCAGGGCATAGATCAAATTAAGGATTGTTGTCTTCCCGACCCCATTCTCCCCATAGAGGAGCGTCAAACGGGGTGCTTCTCCACCGTGACACAACGGAATCGTAGGAAAATCGAACCTACCAAAAAGCCCCCGAATCGTAAGGCTCTTGAGGGGAGGTCTTGGGGTAACGCTCGCTCGACCATCAAGGTGGGGGTTGCCGCTCTCCGAGGGTCGCCGACTGGGGCGGCGTGTTATTCTAGCCATGTCTCATCAAATGCTACGAGGGACGCCGAGTCAATCGGTCGGACGAGCCTAAGTCAGGTCCGGCCGCTCAGCACCGGATCCCGGCCAGACGAGTTAGCCCCGCGCGAGATGGACGGACTGATGCTGGATGCTCCTCGATCACATACAACTGGCACCGGAGAAGTCGCAACGTCGGACGCGGGCCTTCGACTTCCTCCCCAGGTCGTTCGGGCAGTGGCAGCGGGCACAGAAAAAGCGCGCGTCCCGCGCGATCTCCTCGCTCCACCCCGCCTCCGCCCCCGGCCCGGTATCGTAGAACGCCGAGCTTCGCGGGTGGGACGACGGTAGCTCGGGTTCACGCGGAGACGCGGAGACGCGGAGAGGCAAATGGCGCGAAGCGCCTGTCTCATCCTCGCGAGATGGAGGGTGCGGCCAGGGCCGAAAGTCGATTGGCCTTCGGCCGGGAAAGACCTCCGCGTCTCCGCGTCTCCGCGCGAACCGATCGTCGCCCGGTCCCCGTCCCGCGGGGAATTCTGGGGACACAATGCTCAAGTTGCCCCTCTCGTCCGACCGCCGCAACCATCCCGCGCCCCGCCCGTTCCCATGCCGCACCGCAGCGCAAGGAACCGCTCATGATCACCCGCACCGCATCGGCCCGCTACGAAGGCTTCGGCAAGGAGGGGCGGGCCAGCGTCTCGACCCAGTCGGGCGTGCTCGCCGACACCGCCGATGGCGTCGGCTCGCGCTTCGAAAACGGGAAGGGCACCAATCCCGAGGAGCTGATCGCCGCCGCCCATGCGGCCTGCTTCACCATGGCCCTCTCCTTCGCGCTGGCGAAGGAGGGGCTGAGCGAAGGCACGCTGGAGACGACCGCCAGGGTGAAGCTCGACAAGGAGGGCGAAGGCTTCCGGATCAGCCGCTCGGACCTCAGCCTCGAGGCCAGCGTCCCCGGCATCGACGAGCCCCGCTTCCGCGCCCTAGCCGAGGAGGCCAAGGCCAATTGCCCGGTCTCCAAATTGCTCAACGCCGAAATCGGCTTCGAATTCCGCCTGAACGCCGCGGAGTCCTAGCCGGATTCCGCGGTTGCGGGTGGATTGCGGCGATCTCCCTCTCCTTCGGGAACCGCCCGCACCGCCGTCCGTTTCCCGCCCCAGCGCGCCCATCCGGCGCGGCTCTTGCCGCGCCCGGCGCGCCGGCAAGGAGCCTTGACATGACACCACGGATTCCGCTCGCGGCCGCCGCATTGGCCGCGTTCTCCGTTCCCGCCCTCGCCCAGCAGGGCACGCCCGCCCAGGGCGAAGGCGGCCGCCCCTACACGGTGCAGATGACCGGCGCGGCCGAACGGCCGGGGCCGGGCGATCCCGACGGCGCCGGCACCGCCACCTTCCGCGTCAATGCCGGCCAGAACCGGGTCTGCTACACGCTCAGTGTGAGCAACATCGATCCGGCGACCGCCGCCCATATCCACCGCGGCGGGCCGGACTCGGCCGGGCCGCCGGTGGTGACGCTCGACGCCCCCGCCGACGGCTCGAGCGAGGCCTGCGCCGACGTGGCGCGCGCGCTCGCGCAGGAGCTGATCCGCACGCCGGCGGCCTTCTACGTCAACGTGCACAACGCCGCCTTCCCGGCCGGCGCGGTGCGCGGCCAGCTCGGCCGCTGATCCTGGGCGGCGGCGAGGCCCGGCCTAGTTCAGCACCCGATAGCGCACGAGCACGCAGCCGTGCGCTATCGGCCGCGCCTCGATCAGCTCCAGCTCGATCCGCCTCTCCATCGGGTGGAACAACGCCGTGCCCGCGCCGAGCAGCAGGGGATGGATGTTGAGCCCGATCTCGTCGACCACGCCGGCTTCGATCAGCGCGCTGCCGAGCTCGCCCCCGCCCATCACGATGATGTCGCCTGCCCCGAGCCCAGCTGAGGGGCCGCTCTCCTTCATCCTGCGAACGAAGCCGGCCGCATCCTCGCGGACCAGCTCCGCCCCCTCCGGCACACTCTCCAGCGTCCGCGAGAAAACGTAGGTCCTGAACTTCGACGACGCGCCGCCGCCACCCCCACCCGATTTCATCGCGAACTCGAACGTCTTGCGCCCCATCAGGATCGCGTCGACGCCCTTCCAGCTTTCGGCGGTGACCTTCGCGGCATCGTCGCTCCATCTGAGCCAGTCCATCGCCTCGTCCGGTCCGGTGAAGAGATTGTCGAGGCTGCACGCCCCGCCGAACGTCACCTTGCGCATCGCCGCCTCCTTTGGCCTTCGGCAACATCCTCCTTTCCGCTCTTTATTTCCGCGCGTCACTGGCTAATCCTTCAGCCGCAAACGGGAGGGGGCTTCACCGATGGACGACTACCGCGATCCGACGGGAATCACGCGCGCCGCGACGATCGCGGTCTTGATCTACATGGTGCTGGACGTCGTCGGCGCCGTCGCGCGCTTCACCTTGCGCGATCCGGGCGGGCTCAGCGACATGCTGTCCATTCCTACCTTCGTGGGGATCATCGTCTGCTTCTTCGTCGTGGGCCGCTGGATCTACGTCACCAACGCCAATGCCCATGCCTTCGGCACGGGCGAAATGACGATCAGCCCCGGCTGGGCGGTCGGCTGGTTCTTCATTCCGATCGCCAACCTCTTCAAGCCCTACGAGGCGATGAAGGAGACGTGGCGGGTCAGCCATCAATTCGGCGGGCTGCTGGAGGACGCGGAGAGCGGCCTGCCGCCTCTGTGGTGGGGGCTGTGGATCGTCACCAACATCGTCGGCTGGGTCGGGATTCAGCTCGGCGGCGCTTCGGAGACACCGCTCGAAGGCTTCTACGTCTTCGATATGCTCGCCGCCGCGCTCAATGTCGGCCTCTGCCTGGTGCTGGTCCGCCTGATGGGCCGCCTCGCTCATGCCCAGCGCCTCGCCCGCCATGCAGGTGTGTTCGCCTGATGGCCGCCCTGCCATTAGGCGCCCCCGCCGATCCGTGCTACATGCCTCGCATCGCCGGCTCCCGTTCGTGAGCCTGCCGGCGGCCGAGAGACCGCGGAGGATCGCCTCCGCCCCGACCTGGCGGCCTGAGGCCGCCCGCCGCGCGCTCCCGCTTGCATCGAAGGAGCGTCCCCATGGACCTCAACTATATGATTCATCGCGAAGGCGAGGAACGGCTGCGCGCCGATCACGCCGTCTGCGGCCAGGCCCGCGACGCCCATCTCGTCATGGCGGAAAGCTATCGCGACCGCATCGCCCAGGGGCGCACCCTGCCTGCCGAGGCCGGCCCCGGCGTCCACTCGCGCCCGTCCGTGCGCTGATCGCCGCGTCCGTGGAAACCCGCCTCATCCTTGCCTACGGGCTGATTGTCCTGATCGCGGCCGCCGCCACCGCGCTCGCCTGGTGGTGGTCGACCCGCGCGACGCGGCTGCGCCGCCGCGAGCGCGGGATGCGCGAGCGCTGGCTCGGCCGGCGCCACCCGCCCGGCCTGCCCGGCGAAACCCCGTGATCGCGGCATGAGCGTTTCAGGAGCGAACCGAAGATGGTGACCAGTTACGCATTCTATCGCGATCGCGCCCTCGCGGCGCGCGCCGAGGCCGAGGCCGCGCCCCTCGCCAATGTCCGCGAGCGGCATCTGTGCGCCGCGGTCGCCTGGGAGGCGATGGCCGCCCGCGCCGCCCGCACCGGCCGCCTGCGCCTCGAGACCGAGGCCCGCAAGGCCGCCGAAGCCCGCGCCGCCCTCGCCGCCGCCGTCTGAAGTCGGCACAAACTCCGAGTCGCCCCGCTCCCTCGCGCGCCGCATTCCTCGCGTTCCGCCTCCGTATCATTACGCATGGCGCTGCCCGACCGCGCTTCGCATTCTGCCCGGGCTGCAAGCGCGAAGGAGGAAGTCATGGCGACGATCCAATCCGAACTGACGAGCGTCGAGTTTGTCGCGTCCGCGTCCGGGCACAGGCTGGGCATCGCCCGGCTGGCGGCCACCGGCGGCATCGCCGCCGCCCTCTTTTTCATCCTGTGCTGGCTCGGCCTGTTCATTCCGCTCGCCAGCCCCAGCCACGCCTATATCGGGCTGTTCACGACGGCGGAGCCCACCTCGGCGGCGGCGTTGCTGCAGGGCGGCTTATGGTCGCTGGCCTTCGGCGTCCTGATGGGGGAGCTGGTCGCCGGTCTCTACAATCTGCTGTCCGGCCTCGACCGCCGCTGACGCCCGGGCCGGGCGCGGTTTCGGCCGTCCCGGCTCGCCGCTTCCGCGGCCCAAATCCTATTTCCTTGCAATGTAGGAAATGATCTGTCCTACCCTCGCGGGTGAAGCCGATTCCTCGCCTCGCTCCCCGCTACCTCGCGCGCCGCGCTCCGGTTTTTGCCGGAACAGAACCCCCGCGATTCCGTGTGACATTCGTGCCATTCGTGACGCGAAGCCTGCCCCGGGCCGCGATCCAGGGATGCGGGGTCCAGGAACCGCCTCTCCGCAAGTCTCAACATCCTCAACTTTTTTCCGCCCAGGGAAGCCGAAACTTTGAAGCTTCCGCCGCCTCAGAGGTCGCGATTGTCGAGCTTGCGGATCTCAGTCGTCTCCGGGTCGAAGCCTTCGAGCAGGCGGGCGTTGATTCCCACCCGGTCGGTCAGCGCGGCGCGGACCTCGTCGGGCAGGTCGTCGCGCACCAGCGCGTCCGCGCGGGCGGTCCAGTGGGTCGGGCAGCCGCAGGTTTGGCAATGGTGAAGGTCGAGCAGCCGGTCGCCCCAGACGTAGCGCGCCGTCGCGCCGGTCACGGTGACCTTGCTCGCCGGATAATAGGCCATCAGGGTGCCCCGCTTGGTGCAGAGCGAGCAATTGCAATCCGCCGCCCAGTCCGGCGGCGCCGGCACCTCGATCCGCACCGCCCCGCAATGACAGCTTCCGCGAACGCTCATCGCCATCCTCCCCCTCCAGGATCGCCCCAAAGCGGGCCGCGGCGCAAGGGGGGTGCGCCGCGCCGCCGATCCCGGCTTTACAAGCGGCGCGGCGGCTGCCCTAAGGGCGGGCGCGGGGCTTCGCCCGCTTTCACGGGGGAGTTCCTTTCATGCGCATGATCTTCGCCGGCCTCGCGGCCGTCCTGCTCGCCGGCTGCGGCGGCGCCGAGGTCGCCAACAACGCCGCGAGCGGCAATGACGCCGCGCCCGCCAACGCCGTCGCCCCCGTCAATACCGTCGGCGAGGCGCCGGGCAACCGCAGCTCCGTCGGTCCGGGCGAGAGCCGCGAGGAGATGGTCGCCGAATGCAGCAGCGGCGCGCCGGGCAACGTGGCCGAGGGGACCGACATCGCCGCCTTGTGCGGCTGCGCGGTCGATCGGGTGATCGCCGGCTCGGGCCAGCGCGAGGCGATCCGCCAGTGCGCCGCCGAGCAGGGCGTCCGGCTGACCAACCCCGAATAGGGGTCGCGCGCGGCGCCTTTCGTCGCGCCGGGCAACCATCCGTCGCTTCGATCATTACCCTTCCGTCACCCCGAACGGAAGGACTTGGGCCCATGCGTCTCGCATCCTTGACCGCGCTTGCCGCCGCCGCCTCGCTCGGCGCCGGCTGCGCCACCTACAGCGATCCCTATGGCGATCCCTGGAGCCGCTATGACGGCTATTACGACCGCTATTACCGCACGGGCACTTACGAGCCCTATGCGCTCACCCGCGACGACCGCATCTATCGCGGCGCCGACGGCCGCTATTATTGCCGCCGCCGCGACGGCACGGTCGGGCTCGTGATCGGCGCCGGCGTCGGCGCTCTGCTCGGCAACATCATCGCGCCGCGCGGCTCCAACACGCTCGGCACCCTGCTCGGCGCCGGCGCCGGTGCGGCGATCGGCTATGCGATCGAGCGCGGCGAGATGCGCTGCGAATAAGGCAGCCCCGGATTTGCCCCGACTCGGCGCGGCGGCCTAGGGTGAGGCCGGGTCATCGAGGAGGGAGCATCCGATGCGGAAATTATCGATCGGCGCCGCAGGGTTCGCCGCCGCGTTCGCCGCTTTCGCTGCGCCGGCCCGCGGGCAGGATCTGACGCCGGAGGGGCGCGGCGCCTATGCCGCTTTGGCGGGAGCCAACGAGGCCTATCAGCTCCGCGCCGCCGAGATCGCGCTCGAAAAGGCCCGCACCCCCGCGCTGCGCAGTCATGCCGAGACGATGCTCGCCGAGCATCGCGACCGCCTGGCCCGGTTCGAGGAGACGGCGCGCGCCGCGGGGCTGGAGGAGCAGCTGCCGCCGGCGATGCTGCCGCGGCACTGGGCGATGCTGCGCCGCCTCGAGCAGAGGTCCGGAAGCCGCTTCGAACGGACCTATGTCGCCCAGCAGGTCGAAAGCCACGAGATCGCGGTCGAGCTGCACCGGAATTTCGCCGCCAACGGCACTGGGCCGCGCCTCATCGAATTCGCCCGGGCTGCGGCGCCAATCGCCGCCCGACATCTCGACGCGGCCCGACGGCTCGGCGATTAGGCGCCGCGTCGCTGTCGTGCTATGGGAAGCGCATCGTCGGCTCCCACCCGCTTTCCCAAGCATGCCGGCGGCTGAGAGACTCGCGGGGTTAGCCCCGCCGACCAGGCGGCTTGGTACGCCTGCCGCGCGCTCCCGCTTGCCGATGGTTCGAAGGGAGCCTGATTCTTCCTGCCCATGCCTACCCTCCCGGGCGCGCCAATTCCGGTCCGCCCGCCCAGAAAGGAACGGTTCAGATGCCTGTCGGCACGGTCAAATTCTTCAATGCCCAGAAGGGCTATGGCTTCATCGCGCCGGAAGATGGAGGCAATGACGCCTTCGTCCATATCAGCGCGGTCGAGCAAGCCGGTCTCGCCACGCTCAACCAGGACCAGCGCGTCTCCTATGAGCTCGAAACGGATCAACGCGGCAGGACCAGCGCGGTCCAGCTGCAGGCGCTCTAGCGGCCCGGGCGCGCCGCTTTCGCCAACGATAAGGACTTCACGAAGGGAAATACATGTCCACCCATACTTTCTACCTGGAGCGGGCCGCTGAATCGCGGCGCGACGCCGCCGCCGCGAATCTCGACAATGTCCGCGACCGCTGCCTGCGCGCCGCCGCCGCCTGGGAGAGCATGGCCGCCCGAGTCGCCCGCACCGAACGGATGCGCGCCGAGACCGAGGCCAGGAAGGCCGCCGAAGCCGCCGCCATGCTCACCGCCGAACCGGTGGTTTAGGAGGAAGAATTAGGTCCGCGTGACGGCTACTGGCCGCTCTGACTCCCGCTCATCGCGGTCATGGCGGGGCTGTTGGCGCGCTGCTGCTCGGCGAGCCGGTCCCATTGCGCGCGGGTGAGGCATTGCCGGGTGCGGCGCGCAAGTGAACTGCTGTCGCGCATCCGGCGGCAAATGACCTCGTTCGGATCGCGCTCGGTCGCGTTCTGGCCGCGCTGGCCGGAGGATTGCTGCGCCGAGGCGATGGCGGCGGTGGCGAGGAAGACGGCGAGGCCGGAACCGGCAAGGACGAGACGCATCGGCTTGAACTCCGCGGATCGATGAAAGGCCGCGCCACCATATCATGCCGGCGGGAATGGGCAAAAGGCGAAGATTGCGGCGCGCCGGCCGCGCCTTTACATCGCCTGTGGGCAAGCGCTTACTTGCCCGCTCCGCAGCCCGAGCCCGAAGGGAGGTTCCCATGCGCATCCTTCTCGCCACCGCGACCGCCGCCTCGCTCGTCGCGATCGCCGCCTGCGGCCAGGGCAGCGCCTTCGACAACGGGCTGCGCGATTCCTATCGGGAAAAGGCGCTGAGCAGCTGCGTCTCCGGCGCCCGTTCCGCCGCGCCCGCGGGCGTCGCCATCGATTTCGACCGGGTCTGCGGCTGCGCGATCGACCGCCACATGGAGGGCAAGAGCGGCACCGAGCTGATGCGCGAGAATGAGAAGACCGACATGACCGGCGCCCAGGCGGCGATGGCCCAGTGCCTCAACAGCGAATTGCGGCGCACCGGCGCGATGCCGGGTGGCGCCGCGCCTGGGGCGGCCGCGCCGGCCGGCGGAGACAATGCGGCCAAGCCGGCCGAATGAACGCCGACTTATCCACGATATCCCCGTTATCCACAGGCACGACTCGAAAGATTCCGCTTGGCGCGACTCGGGAAGCCGAGTCAGTCTGATCTTTCGCCGCCCTGGAGGGCCGGCCGGAAACGGACGGACGGAAAGGGCAGCGGCCTCCGCGAGACGCGGCGGAGACCCGCAAGGGTCGAAGCAAACGACGCGGCGGAACGGGTGAAATCGAGGAAGAAGCGCGAGGCGCAAGCCGAACCCACTTTCTTCGAGATCGTCCGGCGGAAGACCGGGGCCTTCGGGCAAACGGAGCCGCGAAGGGAAAGCGCTGGAGCTTGCTTCAGCGGGGACCCACGCCGGATATGCGGCGAGGCAGCAATGTCTCGACGGATAAACGGTCAGGGAACCGGAAGAGGTCGCGAGACTTCGGAAGGAACCCAAGGGACCGACCGGGGCCGGAAGGCCTCGGCCGGAACCTCTCCCGGGACGAGCTCAAGCCCTCACCGGCGCGAGATTCGGATTCGGGCGAAGTGGGGGCCGGCAGCGATGCCGGCCCTCATTTTCTTTGCGCGCCCCTATCCGTCGGGCTCGCCCTTACCTGTCGTGTCCTTGCCATCGGCTTGCGGCTCCCCCTTCGGCTTGCGGGATACCGGAACGCCCCCCCGCCCTTTGGCCGTGCGGCCGGACGCTTCAGCTTCAATGCTCCAAACGTCGTGCCAGGCTTGGCGGCATGCTCCGCCTCCCGGCTCCTCACCCTCGGCGCCCGCCGGCGCGGTGCGCCCGCGCTCGACCCGCTCCCGCGCACGCCCGGCTGGCTATTCCGCCATCGAAGCCCCTCGCCGCGCGCTTACTCCGCGCGGCCACGTGCCTGGCAAGGCGCCCGTTTCCGCGGCTTTACCAACGGCGCCCACCGGCCCATTGTGCGGGCGGGAGGCAAGGTTCGACCAAGGGGGAATCGCCATGACCAATATGCAACGCGGACTCGCCGAATTGCTCGGCACCTTCTGGCTGGTCTTCGGAGGTTGCGGCAGCGCTGTGCTCGCCGCCGCCTTTCCGGAGGTTGGCATCGGCCTGCTCGGCGTCTCGCTCGCCTTCGGCCTAACCGTGCTCACCATGGCCTATTCGATCGGTCACATTTCCGGCTGCCACCTCAATCCGGCAGTGACGCTCGGGCTGTGGGCGGGGGGTCGCTTTCCGGTGCACGACGTTCCGCTCTACGTCATCGCCCAGCTTGCCGGCGCAATCGCCGCGGCCGGCGCGCTCTATCTGATCGCCAGCGGCAATGCGGACTATTCGCTCGCCACCAACGGCCTCGCCGCCAACGGCTTCGGCGAGCATTCGCCCGGCGGCTATACGATGCAGGCAGCGTTGATCGTCGAGGTGCTGCTCACCTTCTTCTTCCTGCTTGTGATCATGGGGTCCACGGACGCGCGCGCTCCGGCGGACCATGCGCCGATCGCGATCGGCCTCATGCTGACCCTGATCCATCTGATCAGCATCCCGGTGTCCAACACGTCGGTTAACCCGGCGCGCAGTACCGGGCCGGCGCTGATCCAGGGCGGCTGGGCGATCGAGCAATTGTGGTTGTTCTGGGCCGCTCCGATCGCCGGCGCGCTGATCGGGGGTCTCGTCTACAAAGCCTTGGGCGCCGACGCCAAGTCCAGGCCCGATGTCACGGGCGACGCGCTCTAGCGGGTCGCCGACACAGGGAGAGTCGCAGATGGCTGACGCGCCGGGCGTCGAAGGTGGCTGCGCGTGCGGGGCGGTGTGCTATCGCCTGACCGCGCCGCCGATGTTCGTACATTGCTGCCATTGCACCAGCTGCCAGACCGAGACGGGCAGCGCCTTCGTGATCAACGCATTGATCGAGGCGGAGCTGGTGAACACGATCAAGGGAACCGCCGAGCCGCTGCTGACTCCATCCGAAAGCGGGCGCGGTCAGCAGATCTGGCGCTGCCCCAATTGCCGCGTCGCGCTGTGGAGCAATTATGGCGGCGCCAAGGATCTCATCCGCTTCGTCCGCGTCGGCACGCTCGACAAACCCGCCGCGCTGCCGCCCGACATCCACATCTACACGCGCTCGAAGCTGCCCTGGGTGCGGCTGCCCGAGGGCGTGCCGGCGGTCGAGGCCTATTACGACAGTTCGAAATTATGGCCCGAGGAGAGCCTCGCGCGGCGCGAACGCGCGCTTGATGGCCCGCGGTCCCCGGCGGATTGAGGAACGGAGCCGGCGTCTCCGCCGTTCTTGATGGCGGGACTCACGCCAATCCAGGAGGCAGCAATGAGCGCCACCGGCCTCGAGGTCTTCGACAAGACCCTTCAGATCACCAACATCTGGCTCAACGAAATCAGCGAGCGCATCGGCCCCGACAAGCAGGTCGCCTGGAAGGTGCTTTCGACCGTGCTTCACAAATTGCGCGACCGGCTCCCGGTCGAGCTCGCCGCCCATCTCGGCGCGCAGCTGCCGTTGCTTGTCCGCGGCGTCTATTACGACCAGTTCGCGCCGAGGCGGATGCCGAGCGACTGCAACACGCCGGAGGACTTCAAGGCGGAGGTGGCGGAATGGCTCGCCGACATCCGTCCGGTCGACCCGGATGAGGCGATCGCGGCGGTGTTCGGCGTGCTCGATCGCCATCTGTCGGACGGCCAGCTCGCCAAGGTCCGCCAGGCGCTGCCCAAGGGGCTGAAGCTGCTCTGGGACGGCGCGGAGGCGAAAATCCTCGCCGAAGCCGGCGCCGACTAGACCGGCTCCACGACCACTTCGGTCTTGAGCGAATTGGCGATGAAGCAGCGCTCGTGGGCGTCGTGGTGGAGCCTGGCGAGTTCGTCGGCGTCCGGCTCGCGGCCGGCGAAGACGACCGCGGGCCGCAGCGTGATCCTGGTCAGCGCCATTCGTCCCGGGCCGGCCCGGCCCATCACGCCTTCCGCGTCATCCAGATAGGAGACGATATCGAAGCCCGCGCCCTGGGCCAGAGCGAGAAACCAGAGCATGTGGCAGGAGGAAACCGAGGCGACCAGGGCTTCCTCGGGATCGACCCCGGCGGGGTCCGACAGCGGCGCCGGCACGACGTCGGGTGAGGACGAAGCGGTGACGATCGCGCCGCCGTCGAACATCCATTCATGGCGGCGGCTGTAGCGGCCCGAGGAGAATTCGCCGTCCGAAGTCCAGGCGATCCGCGCCTTGTGCGTCGACATCAGTCGGCGGCGACCCGGGTCGGCTCGCCGGAGAACAGGCCGCCCGGCTTGCTCGCCGGCGCGGACTCGGTCGGCGTCGCGATCAGGACGCCCGCCCCCTCCTCGCCCTGGGCGAGGGCGGCGCGGCGCGCGAGCCGGCCGTCGATCTGAGCGCCGGCGGCGATGGTCACCGTCTCGTAGGTGACGTCGCCGGTGATCCGGCCGCTCGCCTCGACGGTGACGACACGGGCGTTGACCGTGCCCTGGACGAGGCCTGCGATCCGCGCCTCCTCGGCGACGATGTCGCCGGCGATCGTCCCGCCCTCGCCCTGGATGAGTTGGGCGCAGCGGACGTGGCCGTCGATGCGGCCGTCGAGATGGAGGTGCGAGCCGGTCGCGAAATCGCCGTTGATCACCGCTTCGGGCCCGATGAAGGAGAGGCCGGGCGCGCCATTCTTCGCGCGCGGCGCGGCCGCGGCATTCGTATTGCTGCGTGAGAACATATCTGAGCCCCTCCCTCGGTGTGTGGGACTATCCAATGCCGCGGGCGCCGGATCAAGTGCGCCGCGACGAACCGGTGTTGCCGCCCGTCGCGCTCTCGCGCCCATCCGCAATGTAATGGGGGCCGACGTCGCCGCCGGCCCCCACTGTCCCGTCGCGGGTGACACCCAGCCTGGGAGGCGAGGCAGTCCACGCGGGCGGTTTCGAAACCGGGCCCGAACCGGGGGTTCTGGCGCCGGTCTCCGGGGTCCTTCGCCGGGCCGAAGCCCGTCTTCAGGTTTCCCCGCGGGCTCCCCGTCAGGGCCGAAGCCCTGGCGGTTCGCCGCTCGGCGGATCGAGAACCGAAGCCCTCATTCCCGCTTTCCCTCCGCCCGGCCGAAGCCAGACCTCGGAACCGGCGGGATCCTTGCGGCCGAAGCCGAAGGTTCCGCCTGGCAGGCCATGGACTTACGTCCTGGGCCCTGCCGGGTTCGCAGCTCCCGAGCCGAAGCCCGGTCCTGCCCGACGATGCCCCGGAGCCGAAGCTCCCGGCTTTCGCCGGTGGCGGCGCCCAGTCCGAAGACCGGCCTTCCGCCGGACGGAATGTCCGGAACTTGCGTTCCCTTCATTCCGCCTGTTCCCTCGTCCTCCGAGCCCGAAGGCTCTTTGGGTCCGGGATGGGCGCTTTTCGAAGCCTGCCGCTTTCGCATCCGCTAAAGGGCAAGCCCGCAGCTTCCGCCTGGCGGCGGCTTCGTCAGCCGCCCCGCCTTCGCGCCGTTTCCTCGTGCCTGGTGGGGCACGAGGCCCGTTTCGCTCGGGCCGTGGCTGGGAAGGCGATCAACCGTTTCCGGCATTTCGTCTCGGCCACGACCGGAAGCTGTCACGCGAATCCGAGTCGCACCAAGCGGATTCCGACTGTGGATAATGAGGATAACGGGGGTAAGTGCGGAGCCCCTTGAAAAGCCGGGCGAAACCACCGCGGGACAGGTCCGCGGCCCACTGCCGGCGGCTCAAGGCGCGGCTTGCCCCGCGCGCGCGGGCCGCATAAAGGAGCGGCCAGTTAATTGCTGCGCGCGGGCCGGCGGCCGCGCTTTCTCGGAGGTTCAACAGGGGCATGGACGATCGCTTCAACACGATTGCGGGATGGGCGCTGGGCGCCGGCATCGTCCTGTTGGGCGGAATCCTGATCACCGGCGAGATCTTCAAGGCTGAGCGGCCCGACACGATGGGCTATCCGATCGCGGGGGTAGAGGAGGAGGAAGGCGAGGAAGCGGAGCAGCCGATCGCCCACTTCCTGCAGACCGCCGACGCGGCGCGCGGCGAGGCCGTGTTCCGCAAGTGCACCGCCTGCCATACCGTCAACCAGGGCGGCGCCAACGGCCTCGGCCCCAATCTCTACGCCACGATGGGCGCCAATGTCGCCCATGTCGCGGGCTTCAATTATTCGGAGCCGCTGCGCAGCCGCGGCGGCACCTGGGACTGGGAGACGATGAGCGCCTGGCTCGAAAGCCCGCGCAACTTCGCGCCCGGCACACGCATGACCTTCGCCGGCCTTTCCGATCCCCAGGACCGCGCCGACGTGATGGTCTATCTGAACGCGCAGGGCGGCAACCTCCAGATCCCGCCGCCGCCCGCCGCCGCCGAGCCCGCCGCCAACGCGGCCGCGCCGGCCGACAACACGGCCGCCCCGGCAGCCAACCAGGCCGAGCCCGCCGCGGCGAACGCGGCGGCACCGGCGGGGAACGCTCAATAGCCTCTTAGCAGCCGAGGTCTTCCTCGGTTCCCGAATAATAATTGCAGACGCAGTCCCAGGCCTCGTCGGCGGTTTCGCAGAAGGTGAACAGATCGAGGTCGGCGGCGGCGATCACGCCCTCGTCGACCAGAGCCTGGAAGTTCACCACCCGGCCCCAATAATCGCGGCCGAAGAACATGATCGGCATCCGCCGGACCTTGCCGGTCTGGACCAGGGTGAGCAATTCGAACGCCTCGTCGAACGTGCCGAAGCCGCCCGGGAAGACCGCGACGGCCCGCGCGCGCAGCAGGAAATGCATCTTCCTCAATGCGAAATAGTGGAAGCGGAAGGAGAGGTCCGGAGTCACATATTCGTTGGGCATCTGCTCGTGCGGCAGGACGATGTTGAGGCCGATCGATTCCTGGCCCTCGTCGCAGGCGCCACGATTGGCCGCCTCCATGATCGAAGGCCCGCCGCCCGAGCAGACGACGAACTGGCGGCGGCCTTCCGGATCGGGCTTGATCCGGCTCACGCGCCGGGCGAGTTCGCGCGCCTCGTCATAATATTTCGATTTGGCCTTGAGCCGCTCGGCGACTAGCCGCTGGTGATCGGTCGCGGCGGCCTCGATCAGGGCGTCGGCCTTGCTCGGCTCCGGAATGCGCGCCGAGCCGTAGAAGACGAAGGTGGTGGCGATATTGGCCTGTTCGAGCAGCAGCTCGGGCTTGAGCAGTTCGAGCTGGAAGCGAACCGGCCTCAAATCCTCGCGCAGCAGGAAATCCATGTCCTGGAAGGCGAGCGTGTAGGCGGGATTGACAGTCTGCGGGCTCTCTGCCGCCTGGGCCGCGGTCGCGGCCTCCTCGCGCGCGGGATGGAAGACGCGCCTGGGGGGGATCGGATCGGTCATTCGGCCGGACTTAGCGGCAATAGGGGCCGCGGCCCATATCGAAATGAAAGTGGTTGTAGTGATAGGCGTTCGAGTCTGGACCGAGGCCGATCGCGAAGGTCCGGCAGCCGCCCTGGTGCAGCGCGCGCAGGAAGCGGCGGGCGTCGCCGTCGTCGCCGCGCCAATGGTCGGCGACGGTAATCCGCCGCCCGTCGGCGAGGACGAAGGCCGAGACATCGACCGCGTTGGCGAAGGCGTGTTCGGAGAGGCGCCCGCCCTCCTGGCCGTTGACGCCGCGGCAGGCGTAGGTGCCGAAGGTCTCGATCCGCCGCACCGGTGCGCCGAGGAAGCGAGTCGCCGCCGGCTGCACGGTCTCGCGGGTCCAGCGCGCGAACTGACGGGCGAGCGGGCAGGTCATCGCGCCCAGATTGGCGGCCGGCGTGCCGATCTCGGTGAGCTGGCCAGCGCCCCGGGCCGTGCAGCCGCCGCCGCAGCTGCGGTCGGCCAGCACCCGAAGGCCGATCCGCTCGC
>NZ_JBQTJC010000012.1:0-23379 GCF_052387495.1 Sphingosinicella sp.
CCCGCCGCAGCCGCTGCGACGCGCCGCGCGCGAAGCCTTCCGGATCGGCGGAGGCCTGAGCGTAGAAATCGGTGACGCGCGGCGTGCCGGCGGCATAATCGAACTGGATCAGCTGGCGCGACAGGAAGCCGGCGGGGACGCGCAGCACCGCCGGGTCGATGTCGTAAGCGAGCCGCTGGTCGATATATTTTTCGAGCCGGAAATGGCGGAGCTCGATCGCCTTGGTCCGGTCCGAGGTGATCTCGAAGACGTCGCCGGCATAATTGTTGACGTAGGAGTGGGCGAAGGCGTCGCCCGCATAATGCATCGCATAGCCCCAGGCGAAGGCGAGCTCGGCGTCGGTGCTCGCATTCGACAGGAGGTGGTTGAGCCAGTCGCTCGCCTGCCAGCCGTTCGGCACGCCGGGATGGACGATCGCCTGGCCGACCAGCACGTCGGGAAAGATGTCGGGCCCCAGCGCGCCGGCGAGGAACTCGCCGCGGTGCGCGCGGATCGCGCGGCAGGTGGCGGCCGGCACCGCGAAATCCTGGCCGCGAATGCCGACCCGGCAATCGGCGAGATCGGCATAGACCTGATCGGCGATGAAGAGATGGCTGCGCAGCCCGAAACCCATTGCGGGCGCGGCGATGGCGACGGCGGCGACGGCCGCGAGCAGAGCCCTTTTCAGCATAGTCGTTCCTCCCTCGCAACGAGGCAGGCTAGAAGGAGTCCGTTCGGAACGAAAGAGCGCCGGGCATCAGACGCCCCCGGGGCTCAAGCGGCGAGCAGATTCGCCGCCGCTTCCTCCCCGATGATCAGCGGCCGGCGCCAGTGGCGCAGGTCGGCCAGGGCCTTGTCCGAATGGGCGACGGCCTCGAACCGATCGAACGGAATCCAGCCCGCGCCGGCACGGGTCAGGATCACGCCCCCGGTCGCGCGCACCAGCGGCAGGCCGCCGGCAATGTCCCAGACGTTCGGCGCCTCGAACCGCGCGACCCTCAGCAGGCCGGCTGCGACGAAGGCGCACTCGATCGCCGCCGAGCCGGTCTTGCGCACGTCCCACGGTAGGCCCGGCCTGGCCGTCGCCTCGGGTTCGCCCGCCAGCCAGCGGCGAACCGCTGGATTGCCGATATGGGCGATCTCGGCTTCGTCGAAGTGGAGCCGGCCGCCCGCGCGGGCATGATAGACGCCGGCGCGCAGGGCATGGCTGGTGCTGCACCAGACCGCGCCGACGACCGGGACGTGGCGATGAAGCACGCCGATCGATGCGGCGAACAGGGGGAAGCCGTTGACGAAATTGGTGGTGCCGTCGATCGGGTCGATTGCCCAGACGAAGTCGCTTTCCCGGCCCGGGCGCTCCTCCGATTCCTCGCCGAGGATGTCGTGGCCCGGGAAGCGCTCCGCCAGCCGGGCGCGGATCAAGGTCTCGACATTGCGGTCGACCTCCGAAACCGGGTCGCGCAGCAGCGCCATCTCGCCCGCCTCGCCCTTATATTCGACGGCGAGCACCTTCCCGAGCGTGTTCTCGATTTCCGCGCCGGCGAGCCGCGCCAGCTCGACCGCGGTGGCCTCGATCTCGGCGAGCAGCCGCTCGTCCGGCGCTTCGGCGGTCAGAATCTCCATCTCACGCTACTCGGCTCGCCAGCGCCGGGTCGTCCGGCGGGGCGAGGATCTGCACGGACTCGCTCTGCACGCGCACGATGATCTCGGATCCCGTCTCCAGCCGGCAGGGCTCGTCGTCGATCCGCATCGGCACGTCGCCGCCGGCGATGCGAACGGTCCGGCCGATATGCTGGTCAACGGGCGGATCGCCGCCCGGGTCCTTCAGCCAGGCCAGCATTTCCTCCCGCGCTTTCGGCTCGAGCGTCGTCACGCATAATTCGCCGCCACCCGGTCGGGCGCGCGGCGCCAGCCGCAGACGTGGCCCGGTCAGCGGCACGTTCATGATCTCGACGAGCAACGCCTCGCCCGCCAGCTCCTCGCCGTCGATCTCGATCCGCAACGGCAGGGGCTCGGCCTCCCGAACCGCCGCGCGCAGCGCCTCGACGCCGGTCGGGCAGCCCGTCTCGTCCTCGCAGGACTCGACGACGCAGAGCGAATGGGCGAAGGCGCCGAAGCCGATTCCCTCCACGAACGGCCGCTTTCCCCACGGACATTCGGCCTCGCCGATGTCGAGCCGGATCAGCCGCTCCGCGTCCCAATCCGCGATCAGCCGCTCCGGCGCGGCGCATAGCCCGAGCGAGCGCGCGACATTATTGGCGTTGCCGATCGGGATGATTGCCACCGGCACCGTCCGGTCGGGCAGAATCTTGACGGTGTCCGCCACCGTCCCGTCGCCGCCGGCGATCGCGATCAGATCGGCCTTGGCCTTGACGAGCGCCTTCGCGTCGGCGTCGTCGCGCTCCAGATAATCGAGCCTCCAGCCCGCCGCCTTGATCGCCTTCTCGAGCGCCTTGCGCGAGGGCGAGCCGGAGCCGGCGTCCGGATGGTGGATGAGCAGCGCCTTCATCGCCTGTCGAACCGCCCCGGCGCGCTCCGGGTTCCGCTCTCAGGCGCGGCTCAGGCTGGCGACATAGACGTCGGTCTCGCCGATCCCCTTGAGCACGAGCGCACGCGCCTCGTAGGCGAGCAGCGCCTGGGTCTGGAAATAAGTCGCTTCGGAAACGGCGATGCCGTTCGGCGGCGCGGCGCCCTGCAGGCGGCTGGCGATGTTCATCGTATCGCCCCAATAATCGTAGGCGAGGCGGTGGCTGCCGATCACCCCTCCGACAACCGGGCCGGTATGGACGCCGATCCGCGCCTGGAGCGGGAGGCCGCGTTCGTTCGCCATTCCGCCGAGCTCTTCGATCAGGTCGGCGGAAAAGGCGATCGCCGCGCGGCTGCCCGCGTCGCGCGAGGCCATGCCGCCCGCCACCGCGAGATAGGCGTCGCCGATCGTCTTCACCTTTTCCAGCCCGTGGCGCTCGGCGCAGCGGTCCGCGGCCGAGAAGACCCCGTTGAGCAATTCGACCAGATGTCCGGGCGAGAGCCTCTTGGCGAGCCTTGAGAAATCGACGAGGTCGACGAAGACGACGGTCACGTCCGAGAAGGCGTCGGCGACCGCCTCGCCCGCCTTCAGGCGCGCCGCCACCTCCTGCGGCAGCACGTTGTAGAGCAGGGCCTCGGTCTTCGCCCGCTCGGCTTCCAGCGCCTGGTTGGCGGCGAACACCTTGCGCGCCCGCCGCTCCGTGTCCCAGTTGAAGTAGAGCGCGAAGACGAAGAAGGTCGAGAAATTGGTGAGGGTGTAGACCCGGCTGATCTCGGAGACATTGTCCCGCGTGAACAGCCAGGCGGCGAACAGCGCGAACAGCGCGAACGACCAGAGCAGGAAGAGCCGGAAGGTGCCGGCAAAGCCGACGCTGGCGAAGACCACAAGTATCGCCATCTGCACCATAGCCATCACATGGGCCGGAAACCCGGTGTAGGCGGCGAGCCCGGCCAGGACGAGCGCGAGCCATGTCATCGCGGCGGCGAGCAGGACGAAGACCGGCAGATCGAGCCACGGCCGGTCGAGATAGATGTCCGTCCGGGTCAGCGCGAAGAAGCCCGCCATCAGCAGGATCAGCGTCCCGGCCGCGGCGCTGTAGGCGACCACGCCGTCGCGCGGCAGGTGCATCGGGTTGATCAATATGTAGGAAATGAGGGTGAGCGCGGCGAGCACGATCAGCGCCCGGATCGCCCCGCCCCGCTCGCTCCGCTCGGCGCGCAGGAAGGCCCGTTCCGTCGCCGGGTCGGCGAAGCGCTGCTGGGACGCGGCCATGCGAGGAGGCTATGCGGCGGGACGCGCGAAGTCCACGTTTCGACTCCCGTCGGATTTGCGCTATGTGGGGTTCATGACTCGGGATGTGGTGGCCCTGATCCTCGACGAGCGCGACCGCGCGATCGAGCTGCTTCGCCAGATCGAGGAAGATGGTCTCGTCATCTATGAGGCGGAGGGCGAGGCCCCGATGCGCGACGTCACCGCAAAGCGCGCCAACCGCCAGCGCCAGATCATCGAGCGGATGGACCGGCTCGCCGCCGCCTTCGCCGCCGAGGACATGCTCGCCTAGGCGTAGATCGCCGCCGCGGCGTCCTTCAGCGCTTTCATCGCCAGCTTGTGCGGAAACGGTCCGTGGCTGATCCGCGCCACGCCTTTCGCGGCGACGTCCCTCGCGGAAGGCGCCCCCGGATACGCCATGAAGTTCACCGGCAAGGGCGAGGCCGCGCAGAAGCGCGCGAGCAGATCGAGATCGGAGAGCAAGGGCGCGAAGAAGCCGCTCGCGCCGGCTTCGGCGTAGGCATGGGCCCGCTCCAGCGCGTGCTCGACCATCGCCGCGTCGTGCGTCTCGATCTTCGCCTTGAGGAAGATGTCGGTCCGCGCGTTCAGGAAGAAGTCCGGCCCGACCGCGGCGCGGATCGCGCGGATTCGCTCCGCCTGGAAATCCACCGGGTGCAGCCCCTCGCCCCCGATCACTTGATCCTCGAAATTGCAGCCGACCGCCCCGGCCGCCGCCAGCCGCGCGACGTTCGCCGCCGCCGCCTTGGGCTCGATCGCATAGGCCCCCTCGAAATCGATCGTCACCGGCAACTCGACCGCCGCCACCACCCGCTCCGCATTGGCGAGCGCCAGCTCCAGCGGCAACGCCTCCGCGTCCGAAAAGCCCTGCGCCGCCGCCACGGAAGCGCTTCCGGTCGCGATCGCTTTGGCTCCCGTCTCGGCGACCACCCTGGCGCTCCCCGCGTCCCAGGCGTTGTAGAGGACGACCGGGTCGCCCGGCACATGCAGCGCGGCGAAGGCTCGGAACTTGTCTGCTCGGCTCATAGCGCTCCCCTGCCGGCACCGCGAGGCACGCGCGTCCCGATTCTTGCGCTCAACACCGTCAATGGACGAAGCGCGCCACGACGTCGCGATAGGAGCGGCTGACCTTCACCTGCGCCCCGCTGTCGAGCACCAAGAAGCACTCGCCGTTGGTATGCGGCTTCACTTGCCTGACCTGGTCGAGATTGACGATGGTAGAGCGGTGGACGCGCTGGAAACGGCGCGGATCGAGCCTTTTCTCCAGGTCTTTCATCGTCTCGCGCAGGATCAGCGTGTTGTCGCCGGTATAGATGCACATATAGTCCCCGGCGGCGTCGATCTTCTCGATCGAATCCACGTCGACCCGGAAAATCTGGCCGCGATCCTTGATGTTGATCATCCGCTCGTAGCGGTTGGCGGCATGGGCATCGTCGCCGGCGGCCGCCGCTTCCACATTCTCCATCGCCTCCGGCGCGACCTCGGCGAGCACCTCCTTCAGTTTCTCCATCTCCTCGACACCGCGCTTCTCGCTCAGGCGCTGCCTGACCCGGTCGAGCGTGTCGGCGAGCCGCGCCTCGTCGACCGGCTTCATCAGATAGTCGACCGCCTGCGCCTCGAAAGCGCGGATCGCGTGCTCGCTATAGGCGGTGACGAAGACGAAGAGCGGCGGCTCGACCTCCATCAGGCCCTGCACCACCGAAAATCCGTCGAAGCCCGGCATCTGGATGTCGAGGAAGACGAGGTCGGGCTTGTGGGTCTTGATCGATCGGATCGCCTCCCGCCCGTTCGAGCAGGTGTCGACGATCTCGACGTCGTCGAACGGCTCCAAACGGAGTTGCAGCCCCTGAATGGCGAGCGGCTCGTCGTCCACCAGGATGGTGCGAATGGTCATTTCGGCTCCTCGGCTTCTTCAATTTGATAGGGAATGTCGATGAGAACGCGGAAGCCCCCCTGAATGTCCGACTGTGTCTCGAAGCGGTGGTTGTCGCCATAGGCCTGCGCCAGACGGTCCCGAATGTTCGCCAGACCGACTCCGGTCGATTCCGCGGCGCGGGCCGTATATTGCGAGTCGCTCCCCGGCCCGGTGTCGCTGACCAGGATGACGACCCGGTCGCCCTGCCGCCTGACCTCGATCGAGATGTCGGCGCCCTCCTCCTGCGGCGTCACCGCATATTTGATCGCATTCTCGATCAAAGGCTGGAGCAGGAGCGAGGGGAGCAGCGCCATGTTGCACCCCGGATCGATCTCGAAATGCGGGCGCAGCCGGTCCTCGAAGCGCATCTTCTCGATCTCGAGATAGAGCTTCAGCGTCTCGACCTCCTGCGCGAGCGTCACCATCCCGATCGATTCGTTGACGAGCGTGTAGCGCAGGAAGGAGGAGAGGCGCGAGAGCATCGCGTTCGCCCGCTCGGTCTGCTTGAGCAGGACGAGGGTCGAGATCGAATTCAGCGTGTTGAACAGGAAGTGCGGGTTGAGCTGGTAGCGCAGCATCGCCAGTTGCGCGTTCGAGGCCTGGCCTTCGAGCCGCAGCAGCCGGGCGCTCTGCTCCTCCAGGAGGATGTAGAAATTGATGCTGTAATAGAGCGCGGACCAGGCAATGAGCAGCGAGACAGTCAGGAGGATCGCGCCGAGGAAGCGAATTCCCTCTGGCCGAGTCCCCGGCTGAACGAAGGTGGCGACGCTCCAGGTCTCGATCGCGGAAAAAGCGAAGGCGGCGCCGATCACGATCAGGATCGAGCCGACCCAGGTGATGATTTCCTTCATCTGGATGAGCCGGCGGAAGGCGGCGGCCATCAGCAAGGTGATCGAATAGCCCGTCGCGGTCAGCAGCAGGGTGTGGAGCACATAGCTCCAGCCCATCGCATTGGCGATGCCGGACAGGGTGCGCAGGACGAAATAGCCAGCCCAGCCCATCGTCTGCAGCGTCCAGAAGGCGCGGTTCTTGTCCTCGAAGAACGGCCGGCCGTGCAGCCGGAACGGGTTCCAGCTGCCCTTGGCGGGCGGCGCCGGCTGCGCGGCGATGGGAACGGCGCTGTCGGTCACTATTCGCTTCTCGTCGTGGAAGCCCCTCTAGCCGGAAGTACGAGCATCGACCAGTCGCCCTGGTCGGCGACCCAGGTCGCGACCGCGCGGCGCACGTCCTCGGCGGTCAGCGCGCGATAGTCGGCAAGATAGTTGCGGACGTTCTCGATGTCCTGCGGCGAGGATACCCAATTCTCCAGCGCCTCCAGCCAATAAGCGTTGGTCGCCAGACGCCGTTCGATGCCGCTGATCACCGGATTGAGCGCGCGGGCGAACTCCTCAGGCGGGGCCGGGCGGGTGGCGAGGTCGGCGACGATCTCGCGCGCGGCGCGGAAGAAGGCCTCGGCACGGTCGGGGCGGATTTCCGCGCCGGCATAGAAAATTCCCCATTCGGGGAAGCTTTCCGAGCCGACATGGGCGGCGCTCGGCGAATAGGTCGCGCCCTCCGCCTCGCGCAGCCGGTCGAACAATCGCACCTGGAAGATGTTCGCGGCGAGCGCGAGCGCGCGGCGCTCGCGGGTCCGGTCGCGCCCGCCGAGCGTCGACCAGCCGATCATCGCATAGGCCTGGTTGGGATCGCCCTCATGGGTGAAGCGGCGCGGCTCGGGCGAGGGGACGGGCGGGCGAAGCGTCTCGGCCCCCGGTGCGGGAGCGGCCTCCTCGCGCCGGGGCAGCGCGCCGACCGTGCGGCGCATCGCCTCGACCGCGGCGTCGAGCTCGATGTCGCCGACGATGATCGCGTGGACCGGTCCGGCCGAGAGCAGGGGCGTGTAATAATCGCGCAGCTGATCGACTGTGGCGGCGCGGATTTCGTCGCGCTCGGTCGGCCGCCAGCGCTGGTCGTTGGGACGGACGAGGGCGGCGAGCTCGCGCCGCGCCCGCGCCGACGCCGAGGAGAATTGCAGCGGGTAATTTTCCAGCGCGCCCGACTGGAAGCGGGCGAACAGATTCGGATCCCAGCGCGGATGGGTGAGCTTGGTGACGAGCAGGCGGAGCTGATCGTGCAGGTCGCCGGCATTGGTCGCGCCCGACAGGACGAAGGCGTCCTCGTCGGTGCCGAAGGCGAGCAGCATCCGCCGCCCGGTCAGCAGCCTTTCCAGCCCGTCCAGATCGAGCCCGGCGAGGCCCGACGGCGCCACCAGCGGCGTCATCCAGCCGAGCGAGGGCCGGTCGGGCGGCAGGCCCGCGGTGCCGTTGCCGAAGCGCAGGCGGACATGGACCTCGCCCTGCTCGAATAAGGTGCGCTTGAAGGTCAGGGTCGAGCCGTTGGCGAAATGGACGATGGTGACGTCGAGATCGTCGATCCGGCGGCGCGAAACCTCGCGGCCCGGCGGGTCCAGAGGCGGCAGATCGGCGAAGCTTACCCGGCGCTCGGCCTGGCGCACCGCGGGCGCGGCGGCGCGGGCGGCGGCGAGCCCCTCGGCCAAGGTCGCCGGACCGCCGGCGATCGCCTCGGGCGAACTCAGCAGCAGGCGCGGGCCCGAGCCGGTGAACAGCCGCTGCATCGCCGCGCCGATCGCCGCCGGAGTCATTTCGGGTGCGTTGCGCTCGAAATTGTCGCGCACGGTCGTGGCGGCCGCGACCACCGCGCCGCCATCGATCGCGTTGATCAGCTGCTGGGCGCGGGCCTGCGAGAGGATCGTCGCCTCGCCCTGCACGGCCGCGCTGATCCCGGTGCGCAGATTCTGCAGCTCGCGGTCGATCTCGACGTCGCTCGGCGGCGCGCGCAGGGCATCGCCGACGATGGCGAAGCTCTCCGCGAGCGCCTCGCGCCAGCGTCCGTCGCGCGCGGTGAGCTGGAGATTGGTCATGTTCGCGATGTTCCGCCGCCGCGACACGCCGATCGCGGCGCCGATGAAGGCGGCCTCGCCGCCCCGCGCATGGGCCTCGAGCCGCCGGTTGATGATCCGGGCGGCGAGCATCTCCTCGAGGAACAGCCGCTCGCGCGCCAGCGTATGGGGAATCGGTTCGTACGGTCGCACCCAGCCGGCATTGGCCGTCACCGGAACGCCGGGATAGACGAGATTGGCGACCGGCTCCGCGACCTCGGCGGGGGCGCCGAAATCCGGGTCGGACGGCGGCTGCCCTTCACCCCGCCACTCGCCGAACCGCTCGCGGATCAGCGCTTCCATCATCTCGGGATCGGCGTCGCCGACCATCACGATCGTCGCGCGCTCGGGCCGGTACCAGCGCCGGTAGAAAGCGGTGAGGCCCGCGGCGGTGGCGGCATTCAGCGTCTCGTCGGTGCCGATCGTATCGCGCTCCATGTAGCGCAGCCCGGCATAATAAAGCGGCCGGCTGAGCTCGTCACCGCGCCGGTTGAGCTCGGGCCGGCGGCCCTTCTCGGCAAGCACCACCGGCCGTTCTGCCACGACCGCGTCCGCCTCGATCCGCGCCCGCCACATCATCTCGGCGAGCACGCGCATGCTGGTGTCGAGGCTGGCCCGATCCGCATGGGGGAGGTCGAGCTGATAGACTGTCTCGGTGGCGTCGGTGGTGGCGTTGCTGTCGCTGCCGAAGCTGGCACCCAGTTCGGCCCAAATCTCGCGCGCCCGGCGGGCCGGATAGCTCTCGGTGCCGCGGAACAGCATATGCTCCAGATAATGCGCCCAGCCCTGCTCATCGTCGGCCTCGTGGAGCGCCCCGACATCGAGCCGGATGCGGATCGAGACCTGGCCGGCGGGAAGCGGGTTGCGCCGCACCGCATAGTGTAGACCGTTGGGAAGCGTGCCGAAGCGCCAGGCCGGATCGCGCGCGATGTCTGAGCCGCGATAGAGCCAGTCCTGGTCGCCCCGCTCCTGAGCGGCGGCCACCGGAGCGGTCGGCTGGGCGCTCTGGGCGAAGGCGGGGACGGCAAGGAAAAGCGAAAAAGCGAGAAGCAGCGTGCGGCGAAAGATCATGGGGCCTTCTGGTGGAGCGGGCACGGATTGTCGAGCCGCCCTCTCTTTCGCCCGTCAACTTGACTCCGCATGAATGAAGGTAGAACATAAAGCGAACAACCGAATCGAGTCGCTGATGTCCGCTTCGCCTTTCCGCGCGGCGCGCCTCGCCGCCTTGCGCGACGAGATCGCCCGCATCGAAACCGCCGGCCGCGCCGCGGAGGGCGCAGTGCTGCCGTTCGGCATCGCCGAGGTCGATGCGCGGCTCGCCGGGGGTGGGCTGGCGCTGGCCGCCCTGCACGAGGCAGCGGCGGCGGGCCCTTCTCCCACCGACGATGCCGCCGTGACCTTGTTCCTCGCCAGGCTCGCCGCCCGCGCGGCGATGATGCGCGTCGGCGGCCAGGTGCTGTGGGCGCAGACGCGCCGCGACCTGTTCGCGCCCGGCCTGGCCCAGGCGGGGCTGGGGCCGGAGCGGCTGCTCCACGCCGAATGCCGCAACGACGAAGAGGTGCTGGCGGTGCTGGAGGAGGGCGCGCGCCACGGCAGCCTCGCCGCCATTATCGGCGAGGCTGGGCGCGTCACCATGCCCGCCGCCCGCCGCCTCCAGCTCGCTGCCGAGGAGGGCGGCACTTCGGTCCTGCTGCTCCGCCGCTGGAAGAAGCTGGGCGCGGACCCGCTGGCACTGCCTTCGGCGGCGGTGACCCGCTGGCGCCTCGCCGCCGCGCCCTCCGCACCGCCACCTTACGGGATCGACCCGCTCCAGGGCATGGGCCGCGCCCGCTGGCGGGTCATGTTGGTGCGGCAGCGCGGCGGCCCACCTCATGAATGGCTGTTGGAGGCTCCCGATGCCGAGGCTCGCCTCAATCTGGCTCCCGGATCTGGCGATCGACCGGATCAGGCGGGCCGAGCGCATCGCATCGCGGCATAAGCCCGAAGCTCACCCCGTCCCAATTCCTCCCTGTCCAAAGGGAGAATCTAAAGGTGTGAAGCCGGGCCATTGGCGTCCGGGTGCGCGCTGGGCGCGGGAGGAGATATCCGCTCCGGTCAAGATGCGCGAAGGCCATGGCGCCCTGGTCACCGCCCATCGCGTCGGCAATCGCGATCTCCTCGCCGCCGTCTGTCCGCAGGCGCGTGCGCTTGGCCTCGCGCCCGGCATGCCGCTCGCCAAGGCGCGCATCCTCGTCTCGGGCCTCGACGTTCGCCCCGCCGACCCGGCGGGCGACGCCGCCTTGCTCCAGCGCCGCGGCCTGTTCGCCGCTCGCCGCTGGACGCCGCGCGCGGCCCTCTCCGGCGCGGACGGCCTCTGGCTCGATCTCAGCGGCGTCGCCCATCTCTTCGGCGGCGAACAAGCGATGTGCGAACGCATCCTCGCCTTCGTCCGGCGGCTCGGCTTTTCCGCCCGGATCGCCGTCGCGGGCACGACCGGCGCGGCGCATGCGCTCGCCCGCTTCGGCGGGGTGCCGCTAAGCCTGTGCCCCGGCGGCGAAGAAGCGGCGGCGATCGCGCACTTCCCGCTCGCCGCCTTGCGCCTCGACGAGGCGGCGCTCGCCACCGCCCGCCGGCTCGGCCTCGACCGGGTCGGCGAGCTGATCGCGATGCCGCGCGCGCCGCTCCAGCGCCGCTTCGGCGCGGAATTTCTGCTCCGTCTCGATGAGGCGCTCGGCCGCGCCCCCGAGCCGTTCGCGCCGATCGTCCCGGAGGAGCCGTCGTCGGTCCTGCTCCGCTTCATGGAGCCGATCGCCGGCGCCGAGGCGATCGCCGAAGCGCTTGGCGAAGCGGTCCGCCGCCTCGTGCCCAAGCTGGCCGAAGCCGGGCTCGGCGCCCGCCGCCTCGCCCTCGCCTGCCAGCTTGTCGATAATAGTGTGCAATGGCAAATAGTTAGCCTCTCCCGCGCAACCCGCGACGGCGATCATCTGCGGCAACTCCTCTACGCGAAGATCGAGAAGATCGATCCCGGCTTCGGCATCGAGCGCCTGCGCCTCGTCGCCGCCCGGGTCGAGCCGCTCGCCGCCCGGCCGGTCGCCAGCGTGCTCTCCGGCGAGCCGCCGGCGCCCGCGCTCGCCGCTCTGGTCGATCGGCGCGCGGTCCGCCTGGGCGCGCGCCGCCTCTACCGGCTGACCGCGCTCGAAAGCGATCTGCCCGAGCGCAGCGTCGCCCGCGCCGGACCGCTCGCGGAGACGGTGGATTGGCCGCGCTGGCCGCGCCCCATCCGGCTGCTCTCGCCGCCCGAGCCGGTCGAGCAGGTGATGGCCGCGTTGCCCGATGGCCCACCGCGCCGCTTCCGCTGGCGCGGCCGCGTCCACCAGGTCGCCGCCGCCGACGGCCCCGAGCGGGTCTATGGCGAATGGTGGCGCCGCGAAGGCGAGCGCGCCGCCGTCCGCGACTATTTCCAGGTCGTGGACGAAAGCGGCGCCCGTTTCTGGCTGTTCCGTAGCGGCGACGGCGAGGATTCCGCCACGGGCGACCTCAGCTGGCATCTGCAGGGAGTGTTCGCGTGACCTATGTCGAGCTTCAGGTTGCGACGCATTTCAGCTTCCTGCGCGGCGTTTCCAGCGCGGAGAAGCTGTTTTCGGCCGCCGCCCTGCTCGGTTATCAGGCGCTCGGTATAACCGACCGCAACACGGTCGGCGGGCTGGTCAAGGCATTGCGTGCCGGCGATGCGACCGGCGTTCGCCTCGTCGCCGGCTGTCGGCTCGATCTCATGGACGGTTCCTCGCTGTTGGTCTGGCCCGAGGACCGCGCCGCCTGGTCGCGCCTCACCCGGCTGCTCACCGTCGGCAAGGGCCGGGCCGATCGCAAGAAGGGCGAAAAGGGTCAATGCTTCCTCCATTGGGAGGATGTCGCCGCGTGGAGCGACGGCCTGGTCGCGGCGCTGGTGCCGGACGAGGCGGACCGGATGACCGAGGTTGCCCTGGCCCAGACGGCTGATATTTTCGGCGAGCGAGCCCATCTCGTCCTTACCCACCGCCGCCGCCCGGGCGAGGCGGCGCGCCTCCATGCGCTCGACGCACTTGCCCGCCGCTACGGCCTCAGGAGCCTCGCCACCGGCGACGTCCTCTACGACAGCCCCGACAAACGCATGCTCCACGACGTCGTCACCGCGATCCGCGAGCATTGCACCATCGACGAGCTCGGCTTCCGCCGCGAGCGCTACGCGGACCGCTATCTGAAATCCCCGGGGGAGATGGAACGCCGCTTTCGCCATTTCCCCGATGCAATCCGCGCCACCACCGACATTGCGGAGAGATGCAGGTTCTCATTGCGAGAACTCAGTTACCAGTATCCCGACGAAGTCGTGATGACGGGTCTCTCGCCTCAGGATGCTCTGGAGCGGCTGGCCCGCAATGCCCTCAAGGCCAAATATGGCGGCAACGCACCCAAGACGCATGAGGACCTGCTGGAATACGAGCTACAGCTCGTTCGTGCGTGGGGATTCGCGCCTTACTTCCTCACCGTCAATTCGGTCGTGCAGTTCGCCCGCAGCCAGGGGATCCTGTGCCAAGGCCGAGGTTCTGCCGCCAATTCGATGATCTGCTACGTCCTCGGCATCACCTCGATCGATCCGGTCGCGCACAAATTGCTGTTCGAGCGCTTTCTCTCCGACGATCGCAAGGAGCCGCCCGACGTCGACGTCGATTTCGAGCATGAGCGGCGCGAAGAAGTCATCCAGTGGATTTACGAAAATTACGGGCACGAACATGCGGCGATCACCGCCGTGGTCAGCCGCTACCGGACGCGCGGCGCGGTGCGCGAGGTCGGCAAGGCGCTCGGGCTTTCCGAGGATGTGACCAGCACCTTGTCCGGTCAGGTCTGGGGCTGGTCCAATGATGGCGTTGCCGAGGGGCATGTGCAGGAGCTGGGTCTCGACAAGGATGACCCCCGGCTGGCGCTCACCCTGGAGCTGACCCGGCAGCTGATCGGAACGCCGCGCCATCTCAGCCAGCATCCTGGCGGCTTCGTCCTCACCCATGATCACCTGGACGATATCGTCCCCATCGAGCCCGCGGCGATGGAGAATCGCTGGGTGATCGAGTGGGAGAAGGACGATCTCGAGGAATTGCGGATCATGAAGCTCGACGTGCTGGGGCTGGGGATGCTCGGCTGCATGCGGCGCGCCTTCGACCTCCTGGCCGAATATAAAGGCCAGCGACTGACGCTTGCCTCTCCGGAGATGCAGACCGACGATCCCAAGGTCTACGACATGATCTGCGAGGCCGACACGCTCGGCACCTTCCAGATCGAAAGCCGGGCGCAGATGTCGATGCTGCCGCGGCTGAGACCCCGCAGATTTTACGACATCGTCATCCAGGTCGCGATCGTCCGCCCCGGGCCGATCCAGGGCAATATGGTCCACCCTTATCTGCGACGGCGGGAAGGTAAGGAGACAGTCGACTATCCCAGCGAAGCGCTGAAAGAGGTTCTGGAGAAAACCCTCGGCGTACCGCTCTTCCAGGAGCAGGCAATGAAAGTCGCAATGGTGGGCGCCGGGTTCAAGCCGCACGAGGCCGATGCGCTTCGCAAGGCGATGGCGACATTCAAGTCCACGGGGGGCGTCACGCGGTTCAAGAACAAGCTGATCAACGGCATGCTCGAGAACGGCTATGCCCTCGATTTCGCCGAGCGGACCTTCAAGCAGATCGAGGGCTTCGGCAGCTACGGCTTTCCGGAGAGCCATGCCGCAAGCTTCGCCAGGATCGCTTATGCCTCCTCTTGGATGAAGCATTATCATCCGGACGTTTTTTGCTGCGCGATCCTCAATGCCCAGCCGATGGGCTTCTACGGCGTTGCCCAGCTCGTCCGCGACGCGCGCGAACATGGCGTCGAAGTGCGCCCCGTCTGCGTCAACGCCAGCCGTTGGGATTGCACGTTGGAGGCGGCGGAGAGCAAATATCTCGCCCTCCGCCTCGGCCTCAGGATGGTGAAGGGGCTCTCCAACGATCATGGCGCCCGAATCTCGGCGGCGGCGTTGGACGCGCCCTTCACCAGCGTCGAGGATGTGTGGCGGCGCTCCAGCGTCCCGGCGGCGGCGCTGGAGAAGCTCGCCGATGCCGACGCCTTTCGCGCGCTCGGCCTCGACCGGCGCCAGGCTTTGTGGCGGGTACGCGGGCTCGATGCGGTGCCGCTGCCGCTGTTCGATGCTGCAGAAACGCGCGAGGGCGAGCCCGAGGTGGCGCTGACGCCGATGACGATGGGCCGCGAGGTGGTCGAGGATTATCGTGCCGTCCAGCTCAGCCTTCGCTCCCATCCCGTCGCCTTCCTCCGACCGGAGCTGGACCGCCGCGGCATCGTCCCCGCCGCCCGGTTCACCAGGCTGAAGGACGGCGCCAAAATCCAGGTCGCCGGCATCGTCCTCGTCCGCCAGCGGCCGGGTAAGGGTAACGTTACCTTCCTGACGCTGGAGGATGAGACCGGCATCGCCAACGCGATCGTCTGGCAGCGCCTCTTCGACCGTTATCGGCGGATCATCCTATCCGCCGCCATGGTCGCGGTCCATGGGACGCTCCAGCGCGAGGGGCAGGTGATCCACGTCATCGCCGAAAGAATCGAGGACCTGACGCCGATGCTCCATCAGGTCGGCGAAATGCATTTTCCGCATCGTCCCGGCCCCGGCGACGGCGCCCGCGTCGGAGGGAGCGACCCGCGCGAGCGCGCTCCCGCGCATGCGGCCCTAGCCATGAGCCGCGATGGCGGGCTCAGGATACGATCCCGCGATTTCCAGTGAGAACGCCCGCTGCATCTCCCGCGCGTCGCCGCAAGCTGCTTGTGCGGCGGCCCGCAACCCTTCTACACGGATCGCCCCTGTCGGAGAGTCGCATGCGTTTCCTTCTTATCCCCTTGTCCGCCCTTGCCATTTCCGTTCCCGCCGTCGCCCAGCAGCAGGGCCAGCCGGAGCTTGGCGAACGCACCCAGTCGCCCGAAGCCCTGTTCCGCGAGATGAACACCGAGACGCCGGCCGAGGAGATGGCCCGCCTCGTCACCGCGGCCGAGGCCTATCCGCTCGGCACGATCGAAAATCCGGTGCGGGTCGGCGGGCCCGAGGGCGAGCGCGCCTATCTCGCTCGAGTCCGCTGCGCCGACGGGTCGCCGATCCGGGTCGGCACGCGCGGCGAGGCCGGGATGGGCGGCTTCGGTTCGATCACCAACGCCTATGCCGTCTCCTGCGGCGGCACGACCCGGCGGATCGTCTTCGACATGTATCATGAGGAGCATGCCGAAAGCCGCCCGCCGGCGGGCTTCACCCTCGCCCAGTAACGCTCGTCGCGCGCCCCGGGCGGTACCAGGTGATGAGGCGCATTCTCCGCTGGCTCAGTGCGGGCCTCCTCTTCCTGCTCGTCGCGATCTGCTTCGCGCCGACCGTGATTCCGCCATTCCTCGACCGGATCTATTATGACGGTCCGGTGAGCGGCCAGTATGACGGCGCGCGCTTCTTCAACTCGGTTTCGGCGCCGGAGCGCCCGCGCCGGCGCGGCACTGTCATGGACCGCATGGCGTCGGCGCGAGGCGAGGCCGCGACCTGGCCCGACCAGGTCCCCATCCGCCACACCGTCCCGCCGCGCCGGGTCGAGGGCGAGCGGATGCTGGTCACCTGGATCGGTCACGCCACCGTCCTCGTCCAGACCGCGGGACTGAACATCGTCACCGATCCGATCTGGTCGGAGCGCGCTTCGCCTTTCTCCTTCATAGGCCCCAGGCGGGTGCGCGCGCCGGGCGTGCGCTTCGAGGACCTGCCGCCGATCGATCTCGTCCTCGTCAGCCACAATCATTACGACCATATGGACCTGCCGACGCTCCGGCGGCTCTGGACGCGCGACCGGCCGGTCATCGTCACCAGCCTCGGCAACGACACGATCCTTCGCAAAGCGGGGGTGGAGTCGGTGGCTCGCGACTGGGGTGGGAGGGTGCCATTACGCGACGGTGCCGAAGTGATCGTCGCGCGCAACCATCATTGGGGCTCGCGCTGGTTCACCGACCGCAATCGCGCGCTCTGGTCGGCCTTCGCCGTGCGCACCCCATCGGGCAATATCTTCTTCGCCGGCGACACCGGCTGGGGCGACGGCTCCTGGGCTCGCGAGGCGGCGGCGCTCGGCCCCTATCGTCTCGCCATTCTCCCGATCGGCGCCTACGAGCCGCGCGAGGTGATGGCGAGCAACCACGTCAATCCCGAAGAGGCGATGCGCGTCTTTGAGATTTTGAATCCGGTTACCGCGCTCGGCATGCACTGGGGCACCTTCCAGCTCACCTGGGAGCCGATCGACGATCCCTGGCGGCGGCTCGCCGCGCTCCGCCGCGCCCGTGGCCTCGCGCCAGGCCGCTTCGTCGCCACACCCGTCGGCCTGACCTTCAGCGTTCCGCGGGCACGATGAGCTTCAGCGCCTTCGGCCGGATGCAATAGCGGAGCGGGGTTTCGAGCCGCAGCGTCTCGCCGTCCGCAGCGATCGTCAGCGCGGCGCGGTCCGAGGAAATCTCCGCTTCGGGCGCGTAGACGGTGACGAAGTCGCGCTGCTGGTCGAGCCTGCCGAACAGGCCTCTCAGCCCCGCCCAGAGCAGGTGACCGCGGCTCCGCGCCCGCACCGCGTGGATGGAGAGCTCGCCGGCGTCGAGAGTCTCGCGCCGCCCGAGCGCGAGCAGGTTCACCTGGTAGCGATTGTTGCCGACGAACAGCAACGGCGTCCGCACCGGCGCCTCGATCCCCGGCGCGCTGATCCACAGCCGGCGCCGCTTGAACGAACGCAGCGCCCTGAGGCTCGCTGAGAGCATCGCGCGCCGCCGGCCTCGGCCGCCGTGCGACTCCTCGAAGTCACGCAGGCGGACCATGTCGGGATAGAGGCCGACCGCGCTGTTGTTGACGAAGACATGGCCGTTGACCCCGGCGACGTCGATCGCGCGGACATGGCCCGCAGCGATCACCTGCGCGGCCTCCTCAAGCCCGAGCGGGAGGCCGGCGTCGCGGGCGAGATGGTTGCGCGTGCCGAGCGGGAGGATGCCGAGTGGGCGGTCCGCATCCGCGAGCGCACCGGCGGCGCAGCTCACCGTGCCGTCGCCGCCCGCCGCGACGACGGCATCGAGCCCGGGCGCCTTCGCCGCCTCCGCGAAGGCCGCCGCGATCGCCTCCGGTACCGTCGTCGCGGTCTCCGCCTTGACGCCGGCGGCGTCCATCGCCACTTCGATCCTGCCGCGCGCCTTGTCCTCTCCGCCGCCGATCAGGGTGCCGCCGCCTGCATTGACGATCACCCTGACCCGCATGAATCAGGCGGCCGGGCCGATCCGGAAGGCGCAGATCTTGTTGCCTTCGGGATCGCGGAAATAGGCGCCGTAAAAGGCCCGCGACCCTTCCTCGCCGCGCACGCCCGGCGGCCCCTCGTCGCTGCCGCCCAGTTCCAGCGCCTTTGCATAGAACGCGTCGACCTTGTTGCGGCTGTCCATGACTATTGCGACCATGTTGCCGTTGCCGGCGCGCGCGGCCTCCTTGTTATAGGGCGTGGTGACGGCAATGGCCGGCTGGCCCCAGCTCGTTCCCCACATGGTGAAGCCGCCGAACTCGTCGGGAAATTCCATCAGCCGCTTCGCGCCGATCGTGCCGAGCAGCGCGTCATAATATTCGCGCGCCTTGGCCATGTCGTTGCTGCCCAGAGTGACGTAACCGATCATCCTGCCTTCTCCGCTTGGGCGTTCGCGTTTGGATCGCCGCCGGCGGGGCATTCGCTCAGCCGCCGCCCCTGCGTCCGAGTCTCGACCTGCATCACGCCCCCGCCCGGCAGCTGCGTCTCCATCCGCATCGTCATGTCGTAGCCGCCTGGTCGGTGGGTGCCGTCCATCGCCGCCTCGGTGATTCCGGGCGGATCCTCGTTTCGGCAGGTCATCGCGCCCTGCATCCGGCCGCCGTCCATCGAGAAGTCGCGATAGGCGCAATTGCCGGTATTGCCGCCGGAGAGGAAATTGGCATTGGGCCGCGCCGCCTGCTCGGGCGTGATGCAGTTGCGCACCGTCGGCCGTGGCCCGACCATGCGGTTGCGCGTGACGAGCGGCAGGCCCGGCGCGCTGACCGAGACGACCTCGCTCCGCACCTCCCACAGGCCCGGCGCGATGCGGATCTCGGCGAGCTCGGCCGCAACCTCGTTCGCGGTCATGTTGCGGCTCTCCGGCGCGCCGCCGCAGGAAGCGGCAAGGAGCGCGGCCGGCAGCGCCGCGAGGGTCAGCCGGCCGGACAATCGCCGATCCGTCGCGCGGTGGTGCGGGTGTCCATCTCCATCGTCATCCCGCTCGCGGTAACCTGCGCCTGCGACGTCATCTGATAGCCATCGCCGCTGATCCGGCCGTCGAAGGTCGAGCGCATCGTCGAGCCTTCCGAATCGCACTGGACGGTGCCACGCATCCGGCCGCCATCCATCGAGAAATTGGAATATTCGCAGCCGCCGGTGTCGCCGCTGCCGGAGAGGAAATTGGCGTTGGGCCGCGCCGCCTGCTCGGGGGTCAGGCAGGAACGGACCGTGGTCGGCGGCGGCGGCGGGGTCATGCCTGCGGGCATGTTGGGCATATTGGCCATCGCGACACGCGTGACCTCGACCGTCGTCTCATATTGGCCGGGCTGGAGCGCGACGCTTGCGGAGCTCTTGCCCTCGCCGCTGGCGGCCGCCTGCTCGTTGCCGCTCTGGCCGCCGCACGCCGCGAGCAGCAGCATCGCGATCGCGGAAGTCGTCTTGCGCATCGTCACCCTCCCTTTTGTGTCGGCCGCGACGCTAGCGCGCGGGCCGGCTTATGGCCATATGCGATGCCATGCCGATCCAGATCCGCACCAGCCTCGACGAGCCCGAAACCGGCCAGGCCTTCGTCCCCCACCGCCCGCAGCGGCCGGAGAAGGCGGAGGGGGGCAAGCCGTTCCGGATCGTCTCCGATTACCGGCCCGCTGGCGACCAGCCGCAGGCCATCGCCGAGCTGGTCGAGCAGATCCGCGCGGGCGAGAAGACGCAGGTGCTGCTCGGCGTCACCGGCTCGGGCAAGACCTATACGGCCGCGCAGGTGATCGAGACGCTGCAGCGGCCGGCGCTCGTGCTCGCCCCCAACAAGATCCTCGCCGCCCAGCTCTACGGGGAGTTCAAGAGCTTCTTCCCCGACAACGCGGTCGAGTTTTTCGTCTCCTATTACGATTATTACCAGCCCGAGGCCTATGTCCCCCGTTCCGACACCTACATCGAGAAGGAAAGCTCGGTGAACGAGGCGATCGACCGGATGCGCCATTCGGCGACGCGCTCGCTGCTGGAGCGGGACGACGTGATCATCGTCGCGTCAGTCTCCTGCATTTACGGCATCGGCTCGGTCGAGACCTATTCGGCGATGATCTTCGATTTGAAGAAGGGCCAGAGCGTCGACCAGCGCGAGATCATCCGCAAGCTCGTCGCGCTTCAGTACAAGCGCAACGACCAGGCCTTCGCCCGCGGCAATTTCCGGGTGCGCGGCGACAGCCTCGAAATCTTCCCCTCGCACTATGAGGACAGCGCCTGGCGCATCGCCTTCTTCGGCGACGAGATCGAGGAGATCGTCGAGTTCGATCCACTGACGGGAAAGAAGGCGGCCGCGCTCGATTACGTCCGGGTCTATGCGAACAGCCACTATGTGACGCCCGGCCCGACCCTCAAGCAGGCGATGGAGGCGATCCGCTTCGAGCTGACCGAGCGACTGAAGGAATTGCAGGCCGAGGGGCGCCTTCTCGAAGCGCAGCGCCTCGAGCAGCGCACCAATTTCGATCTTGAGATGATCGCCGCGACCGGTTCGTGCGCCGGCATCGAGAATTACTCCCGCTTCCTCACCGGCCGCCTGCCCGGCGAGCCGCCGCCGACCCTGTTCGAATATCTCCCCGACAACGCGCTTCTCTTCGTCGACGAGAGTCACCAGACCATCCCGCAGGTCGGCGCGATGGCGCGTGGCGACCACCGCCGCAAGCTGACGCTCGCCGAATATGGCTTCCGCTTGCCGAGCTGCATCGACAACCGGCCCTTGCGCTTCAACGAATGGGACGTGATGCGCCCGCAGACGGTCGCCGTCTCGGCGACGCCGGGCCCGTGGGAGCTCGAGCAGACCAGTGGCGTCTTCGTCGAGCAGGTGATCCGCCCCACCGGCCTGATCGACCCACCGGTCGAGATCAAGCCGGTCGAGGATCAGGTCGACGATCTCATCGCCGAGGCGCGCGCGACCGCCGCCAAGGGCTATCGCACCCTCGTCACCACGCTCACCAAGCGGATGGCGGAGGATCTCACCGAGTTCCTCCACGAAGCGGGGCTCAAGGTCCGCTACATGCATTCGGACGTCGAGACGCTTGAGCGGATCGAGCTGATCCGCGATCTTCGCCTCGGCGTTTACGATGTCCTGGTCGGCATCAACCTGCTGCGCGAGGGGCTCGACATCCCCGAATGCGGCCTGGTCGCGATCCTCGACGCCGACAAGGAAGGCTTCCTCCGCTCCGAGACCAGCCTGATCCAGACGATCGGCCGAGCCGCCCGCAACGTCGAGGGCACGGTCATCCTCTATGCCGACACGATCACCGGCTCGATCGAGCGCGCGATGCGCGAGACCGACCGCCGCCGCGAGAAGCAGCAGGAATATAACCAGGCGCACGGCATCACCCCGACGACGATCAAGCGCAACATCCAGGACATCCTCGCGGACGTCTCCAACCGCGACAGCGTCATCGTCGACACCGGCGACGAGGAAGCGCCGCACCTCGTCGGCCACAACCTGCGCGCTTACATCGAGGAGCTCGAAGTGCGCATGCGCAAGGCCGCCGGCGACCTTGAGTTCTAGGAAGCCGCCCGCCTCCGCGACGAAATCCGCCGCCTCGAAGCCGGCGAGCTCGGCCTCGCCACGGAGCAGAGCCGGGCGCCGGTGCTGGGCCATTCCAACGAGGGCAAGCCCGGCACCCGCAAGACGCGCTACGGCAAGACCCAGCGGACGCGGATGGGCGGACGTCGGCGCTGATCGGGGAACGAGCGTAGGGCCCTGTCCGTTCTTCGGCCATGATCCGCAAGCTCAAGTCCGGCTGGCGCATCTATTCGCGCAAAAAGGATCCGAAGACCGGGAGGCGCCGCAATCTCGGCACCTTCCCCACCCGCGCCGAGGCGGAAAAGCACGAGCGCGACATTCAGTATTTCAAGCGGCATTGAAGCGGCGGTGGCGGCGAAGGAGAAATGGTCGCGGGAGGTGACCGAGCATTCGGACGCGCTCGACCTCGAGAACAAGGTCTTCGCGAAGGATGATCCGAAGGAGATCGCGAAGTCTCTCAAGCGCTCGGCCGAGCGCAGCAGACGGCGCAAGGGCACGCCCTATCAGTCGGCCATGTCGATGCTGACTTTCTACATAAACCGCGCCGGCGACAATCTCTCCGCCGAGCGCCGGAAGACGCTCGAAGCCGCCAAGGACGAGCTTCGCGCGCTGTTCGACCGCGACTGAAAGTGCTCAGCGGCAACCACGCCAGCCCATCGCGCCGCGCGCCGCCTGGTCGAGGTGAAAATGGTCGCGGTGGGCCTCGTTGTAATCGGGTGAGAGCACCGTCGCGAAAACGTCGCAGGCGCCGTCGCGCACCTCGCGCAGGAAACGGCCCTCGGCGCCCTCCTCCTCCCAGTCGCCGACGACGCTGATCCGCCGGCCGCCTTCCAGCACGAAGGCGGCGATGTCGACCGCATTGGCGCGGGCATGCTCGCTCCACGCGCCTTCGTGGCGGCCGTAGATTCGGCGGCAGGCATAGCTGCCGAAATGCTCGATCAAGGCCACCGGCCGCCCAAAATGGCGCCGCGCGGCGGGCTGGACGACGTGCCATTCCCAGAGCGCCAGCGCCGCCGCGACCGCGCAATTGGTGCCGAGGTCGGCGGGGCGCCAGGCGATCTCTCGCGATCCGCCCGCGCTGAAGCGGACGGCATGGTCGTAGCCGCATTGCGGGCCCGCGGAACGCGGCGGCAAGGCGGTGAAGGCGATGCCGGCGCGGCGCATCAACCCCTGGCAGCGCTGACCCTCGTCGGCGAGGTCGGCGAGCTTGCGCCCGGTGAACAGCCCGATCGGCCGGCCCAGGTCGAGCTCGGTCCAGGGCATGTCCTCCGGGTGGCGCCGCGCGTGGCCGTAGAGGAGTAGCGCGCCCAGCACGAGCAGACCGAGCGCGATCAGGCTTAAAATGGTCCGGCGCAGCCGTCTCATCGTCTACCGACGCCTCGCGGTCTCCAGCGGTTCCGAGGTCACCGGATAGCCGATCTCGTCCGGGATGCAGACGTGCGGCGCCCCGTCGCGCGTCTCGACCCACGGCACGATCTTGGTGACCGGGTGGCGCGCCGCGTCGGCCCGCGCCTCTTCGATCGAGGCGAAGCGGGCGAGCCGCTCGAGGTTGCGCCGGGTCGGGAAGATGGCGTGGGCGCGGCCCGCTTCGAGCTCGGCGAGGATCTCCGCCGCGCTCGCCCAGAAGGCGCGCACCGCCTCATGCTCGGCGACGATCGGCTCGGGTGCACCTTCCGGCGCCGCGGCGAGGTAGAACAGCGTGTCGAAGCGCCGCGTCTCGCGGAAATTGGGGCACCAGCGAGCAAAGGGCGTCAGCGCCTCAAACTCGAGCGCGAGCCCGTGCGCCTCCAGCGCCTGCGGGAAGGCCTCACCACGCGTCAGCCGTTCGCGCAAGTCTTCTGCTGGGGCAGGGGCAGGCCGGACCGCCGG
>NZ_JBQTJC010000013.1:0-23376 GCF_052387495.1 Sphingosinicella sp.
GCGCTGATCGCCCCTGACGAGGTCGCGGCGTTCGAGCGCTGATACTCCGCATCGTTGAAGTTCACCGGCGGGGGAGGCGGCGGCGGAGGAGGTGGCGGCGGAGGAGGCGGAGGCGGAGGTGGAGGAGGTGGAGGAGGTGGTGCAATCGGTGTCGAGCTAACGCCCCCCCCTCCGCTCGTGCTTCCGCCGCCACAACCCGATACGGCAAGCGCAACGACGCATACCGATAGGATCAATCTTCCTCTCGAGGCTCTCAGCATCACCATCGATTCCATATCAGCTTGAAAAATATCAGCTTTTCTGAGGCAATGATAGGACTCGAATCCTTACATTTTGCTGAAGGCGCCCGGGATTGAAATCCGCGGCAAGGAAACGGAAGCACATTCCGGCCAATTATCTGTGGGACGCCGGAGCCGAGCCCTCAGATTTCCAGACCCCTCCGAAGAACGGCCAGGGCCGCATCTGCCAGGGTCTCGATGTCTTGGCCAGCGTCCTTGAGCCTCGCAAATCGCGCCTCCGGATCCTTGGGAAGGGCCAGGATCGCTTCCGCAGCTTCATCCTCCATGACGGCGCCGATGCTGACCGAAAGGAGGCCAAGCAGTCGGCGCGTAGGCGATTCTGCTATTGTCATCCTCTCAGCTCCTGGTTGGCGTTGGCGGGAAACGGCCCTCGGGGCCTGCGGTGCTGGCCAGACGCTGCCTGTGTGGAGACAGCCTGGCAAAGGCCGAGGCGAGGCCGACAAGGTCGATGCCATATCGCCGTTCGAAGGCCAATTCTCCGATGCGATGCTGCTCGGCATGGTGGGCACGGCACAGGCTGATCGTCCATCGGTCGGAGGGCTTGAGCGCCATTCCCCCATCCGTCCTCCGACGTACGTGCGCGCATTCAATTTTCCCATCGAGGCAGTCGGGAACACAGCAATGGTGACGCCGGACCCAGGCGCGGTGGGCGGGACAGATTCGCTCCTCGCGCCCAGGCTTGGACGAATGCTTGATCCTGGCAGGAAGCAGCCTAGGCATTCGCCGCCTCCGGGGCTGCTCGTACGCGCCGCCTGGGCGGGGGGCGCTTCGATTTCATGACCGGTACGGCCTTGGCCGCCGGCGTCGACAATTCCGCGCGGCGGGCGCGAATCGCCTCGCCGATTCCTGCGTAGAGTCCGGCATCAAACATCGCGAGGCCGCGAAGGAGCATCCGATACGTTGCCTGGCAGCGATCGATCGCCTCAGCGGTCTGGCAGCCGCCCACGATCTCGATGATGTCCTCCGACCACCTCGCCCAGCCCTGAACCGGCTCGACTACGTTGTCGGACACCTTCAGCCGATGGCTCTGCGCGTCGGCATCATCAGGGCCCGATACGGGAATGCAGAACGCTTGCAGAACGGCCGACTTGTACGCCGCGGTCATCGCCTTGGCCGTGGCCTTGTCGCCTGCATCCAGCGCCTCGCCGAAGCTTTCGATCGTGTGACACGAGCCATCTTCCGCGCAGATGAGGTCGAAGGCGGCCTTTACGCTCACGCTGACCAGGAGGTCGTTCTGGCCATGCCGCTCCGTCATGCGTCGTTTGAGGATTCGCGGCAGGATGCACAATTTGTGCTGGGCCAAAAGGGGTGAGAGACTCTCGTAGACATCGTCGATGCCCCGATACTGATATTGATCCTGGGCGTTGGTATGGCGCTTCGCGATCCCGCTTCGTGATAGTTCGCCGGTGACGGCCGAGATTGCCGCGTAGACGCGGGGGACGCTCATTGGACCAGCTCCCGAATCGAGAGGGCACCCGATTTGCTGCGACGCGCCTCGATGCCGTGACCGTGGGCGCGCTTCACATCGGGCTCGACGAGCTCTTTGATCGCCGCTGTCGCCACCCCGTGCAGCCGAGCCGCCTCGCGATAGGCGAGCCAGTCCGCCGCTGCTGCGGCCCAGGCATTATTGCCCTCAAGGCATATCTCCCGCACGCCCACGGGCTTGGGTGGCGGCGGAACTGGCGCCGGCACCGGTGATTCGCCGGTTCGCACGCAGTTCCAGAACCTCACCTCGGCGATCAGGAGTTCCTCCTGATAGAGCCAGTCGGAGGCGATCTCGAAGATTTCCCACTTTGAGTTGCCGAAGATGACGGAGAGGACCGATCGCCCGCACTCCAGCACGGCCATATTGTGCTGGAGCTGGGGCATATAGCGCGCGACGACCTCGTCCGATTTGCTGAATGCGCTGGTATGCTTGGCTTCCCAGACCGCTCCCAGGGAGGGGACGAACCCGTCAATCGTGCATCGCCGCCACGGATGCGCGTCGCTCACCGCAATTTTCCCGGCGTCGGCAACGAGGTTTCCGGTTTCCCGTTCGTACCATTGCCGATTGAATGCCTCGGTCCAGCAGCCAAGCATCGCGGGGAGCAGGGCCGACAGGTCTTCCGGCTCCGCTTCGCCTCGCTTCTCGGTCCAGAGTCGATGTATCCGGCCGGCATCGCCCGACAGGATGATATTGGCATCGCTGCCGCCGATGCCATTCCGGCGCGCGCGCTGCGCTTCGCTGCCCAGGCCCAGTCGCTCAAGCAAGGGCCAACTTACGATACTCGTCTCGGTTTGATGGACTTGAAGAGTCCCACGAGAATTTGGGGCCTGAAGCGCTGCGTCGCTTCGGCCGGCGGCAGACAATGATTCGACATATACCATAAGTACAATCTCCTACAAATTAGATTGTATCTTGTGGTTGCTCTGTAGTTTAGTGAAGTCAACTGTCTTTGTGTGTTCAGAATTACTCACAGGATTCCCGGTAGATATTCACCACCAATTCACGGACTTTTCCACTCGCGATGAGCGAGCCAGAGTTATGTTGCCTGTTGCCTGTTGCCTGTTGCCTGCTGCCTGCTGCCTGCTGCCGGCTCCGAGTCCTCCGCGACGTCGCGAACATCGGCAGCGCCCGCGCCGGCGCGGAGCCCTGGGTGGGTTGGTAGGCGACATGAGGTGGTACGCGGGTAAAGCCGGTCAGCTTTCCCAGGTCTGCTCTGGCATCGCGAATGAACTTATGCCTGACGAACGAAAAAGGGCCGCTCCTTCGAGCGGCCCCTCGGCGATTCGTTTTCAGTGCGAAGCCCTAGCTAGGGGCTGGCAGGAGAATCGTCACTTTTGGTGAGCTCAATGATGCCCCAGATGATTAGGCCCAGAGCAATCGCACCGATGATATAAATCCCAACACCGCGTCTGCCATCAAGCTCACTCGCATCGCCCACCGGGGCACCCGCTCGCTCGATCGCGGGCGCATTGGAGAGGCTGAGCGACTGGGCTGTTTGGGCAGCAGCGGCACTGCTTCCCGCAATCAATGCGAGGGCCGTCACGGCCGAAAGAATTCTCATGTCCGCTCTCCAGGAAGCTTGTGTTGCCAATGCCCCTCAACCGCTCTTCGCGGCGCTTGTTCCTTCAATATCGAGAACGAAACAATTCAGGCGCGAGGGTCGAGTGCCTGCGATTCCATTTCGGGCCCCGGCACGCTCCCGAGCGGCGGCACGTGCTTTCGTCGCGCAACAAGGAATAGCACGGTCGGCCAAAGCACGGTGTTGAGGACATCCAGCGCGGATGGTCCGAAGACCCATCCAGGGTTGAGGCTGTCCACCCCCTCATTGAGAACGGCGAATGTCGCCACCGCGGATACCGGCCAGACCGAATGCATTCGCCGCCGCAAAACGACAGCGAAGAAGACGAAGATCAACAGGCCCATATGGACATGGAGGAGGTCCTCGGGCATGCCGGTCGTGAGGGATAACCAGTCTTTGAAGGCGCCGTATTGCTCGACGGTCGCCAGCTCGTTCTCACTACCCATTTTGTCCGATCCGCATTAACAGCTGGCTCGTCAACGCCAGACCCTTGTCGGAGAGCCCGTAAATCTTGCCGTTTTTGCGGGTCGGCGGCGCTCGCGCCAGTATCAGCTCGGCGGATTCGAGCCGCTCCAGCCAGCGAATCCCGGTCGCACTTGCCAGGCCCAGGTGGCGAAGCAGCGCTGTTTGGCTGGGCTGTCGGCCCTCCTCTCCCCCGACGAAGATGGCGAGGAGCAATGCCCAGGCAGGCTCCCCAGACAATTCCGCGGGCAGGATGGCGTCTCGCGCCGCGCGTTCATGCCGCAATCGATAGGCTATCTCGAGCGGGCTCGCCGATTCCGCGCTCGTAGAAGCCGCCACTCGCCGCTGCAGGGCATCCAGCTCATCGCGGATTCGGGCGAAATGCCCCGATGTGCCGGGCGTCTCCTCAGATGGCATGGACTTCGGTTCCAACTATTCGCCCCAGCTGTCTGTGCAAGACGCTCGACGGGTTCTCAAAGGCAAAGGGCACTCATGTCTAAACGGATTGGGGGAGGTCCGATCAGCGCTGGGTCGACCTCAGGGCAGGGGATTGCTGTCTTCGACTATTGGATCGTCCTCGTGCCACCACCTCCTTTGCCCGGGGCCCCGCGCTGCTGGAACTCCGTTACAAGTCGATGCATGCGGTTATAGAGATCAAGAAAGGCCGCGGTGGGCAGCACGAGCCTCGCGGCAGTCACTTTCTCTCCAGATGGCGATCCTTGGTGAGCAGGCCGAGGTGCATCCGCGCGCGAGACCGTCAAGATGATTGTTGTTGTGGTGGCATTGACGCTCACCAGGTGCACGCCATCCGCGAACGTCTCCGTCACGCCGGGGACATCCTTATATGGAAAGGCGTGATCGAAGGGTTTCTGTGGCGTGATTTCCTCCTTCGTGCCGGGATTGTGGGCGGCCAACTGTGGATGAACGGCGAACCGGGCGCAAGATGCGCCCATGCCAGGACCGGAATTGGTGGGGCAGCTCGGCCTCTCCCACACCCTGGATGGGGTCCCCGCCTCCCACCCGGTCGAGCAGGCGCCGCGAATAGCGGGTCGTCGCTGCACCCCGCACCCATTCTCGAGCCCGAGACTCGCACTCGCTTCGGACTAGGTGCGTGGGAAGTCCAAAAAAAGGCGGGGCCGTAGCCCCGCCCTTATTTGGTGCAGTCAAGCTGCTTGTTAACAGCTGGCCCTGCGATCTCTGAACCGCGTCAATGTGGCGAGGATGCGCCGCCCGGTCAATTGCCTCCCTATCTCGCATGCGACAATGTGGCGGGCTGGAAAGAGCGGGTTATGCGCAGGCTTGGGCTGGACATCGGCAGCAACAGCATCGGTTGGTGCCTGATCGAGGACGATCGGCGGATCGTCGATATCGGTGTGCGCGTGTTCGCTGACGGGCGAGACCCCCAATCGGGTTCCTCGCTGGCGGCCAATCGGCACGAGGCGCGGGTGACGCGCCGGCGGCGAGATCGCTATCTCGGCCGCCGGTCGGCCGTTTTGAAGACCCTTGTCGCCCATGGCCTGATGCCCGCAGATCCCGGCGAGGCGAAACAGGTCGCGGAGCACGATCCGTATGAGCTGCGCGCTCGTGCGCTCCAGGAGAGATTGGAGCCGTTCGAGATCGGTCGCGCGCTGTTCCATCTCAACCAGAGAAGGGGATTCAGATCGAGTCGGCGAATCGATCGCCCGTCCAACCCCGGCAATGAGGGAAAGATTGCTGACGGCGCGATCGCGCTCGATCACGCCATGGCGGAGGAGCGCGCTGACACCCTCGGTCAATTCCTCGCGACCCGCCAGACCAAGCGCGTGCGCATGAGCGGGGACAATCAGGAATATGATTTTTTCCCCCAACGCCGCCATGTCGAATATGAGTTTGCACGCATCTGGGAAGAGCAGGCGAAGCATCACCCGGCCCTCTTGACCGAGGCTGCGCGTACGGCGCTCCATCGCATCCTGTTCTTCCAGCGCCCGTGGAAGAAGCAGGAGGTGGGCTATTGCACCTTCGCGGGTATGAACGGTGTCCCGGCTCACGAGCATCGTTTGGCCAAGGCGCACCCGCTCTTCCAGCGGCGGCGACTCTACGAAGAGGTCAATCAGCTTCGGATTGTCGGTGCAGACGCATCCGATCGCGCCTTGACCCTGGCCGAGCGCGACGCGCTCATCGCCAAACTCCAGAGCCGAAAAAGGCTGGGCTATGAAGCGCTCGGCAAGGCCATCATGCTGGCAGAGGGCGAGCGGTTCGACCAACCAAGCGAACGCGCCAGGGGGCTGCTCGGTGATGAAGTGCGCGCCGTGCTCGCCGCCCGTAAGCGCTTCGGCAGACGATGGCAGCATTTCAGCGACGATGAGCAATGGCATATCGTCGAACGGCTGCAAAATGAGGAGGATACAGATATTCTGCTCGCCTGGCTCAAGGACGAATATGGCCTCGATGAGGCGGCCGCCGAGGCCGTTGCCAATGTACCCCTGCCAGAGGGTTATGGCCGCTTCGGCGAAACGGCTTCGCTAAAGCTGCTCGATGCGCTCAAGGCGGGCGTGGTCAGCTATGGCGAAGCCGCCGAGGCCGCCGGCTTTCGCCCCGGCGAACAGAGCGGCAGGTGTTTCGATTATCTTCCATATTATGGTGAGATCCTTGCCCGCGAAATTCCTCCCGGCAGGGCGGAATATGGCGACCCGCTCGAGCGCCGTTACGGCAAGATCACCAATCCAACCCTCCACATCGCGCTGCGCCAGCTTCAGAAACTAGTGAATGCTGTCATCAGGGTTCACGGCAAGCCAGACGGAATTGTCGTCGAGCTGGCGCGCGAGCTGAAGTTCAACGAGAAGGAACGGACCCAGTATGAGCGCCGCATCAGGCGGGAGAGGGAGGCGGCAATTGCGCGCGGCCGCCAGCTGCGGTCCGAGGGTTTCGCCGACGCGGGCGCCAACCGCATGCGTCTGTGCCTGTGGGAGGAGCTGAACCCGGCCAATCCGCTTGACCGCCGCTGCCCGTATTGCGCCGCCCCGATCGGCTGGCGCCAGCTGTTCACCGGCGAGGCGGATATCGACCTCATCATTCCCTTCTCAAAATCGCTCGACGACAGCATCTCCAACAAGGTGGTGGCCCATAGCGCCTGCATTCGTCTCAAACGCAGCCAGTCCCCATGGGAGCGGTGGGGTCATGAGGAGAGTCGCTGGGAGACGATCAGCGCCCAAGGCGCGCGCCTTCCCAGAGCCAAGCAATGGCGCTTCGGTCCGGATGCTGTTGGTCGGGTCGAGCGCGAGGGGGGCGTCCTTGCGCGCCATCTTGTCGACCCCCGATATCCTTCCCGCGTGGTCGGCACGTATCTGCGGGCCCTCTACTCCCCCGGAGAGAAAGACCGCGTCACCGTGATCCCCGGCCGCATGAAGGCGAAGCTGCGGCGATTGTGGGGTCTCAATAGTCTGCTGCCCGACCATGCTTTCGTCGAGAACGAACATTCGAATGCGCCCGAGAATCGGCTCGATCATCGCCATCATGCGATCGATGCGACTCTGGTCGCGTTATCCACTCCGGCCCTGATGCAGCGAATTGCCGACATTGCCGCCCGCGCCGAGCACAAAGGTTCAGACCGTCTCTTTGAGGATGTGGAGACTCCCTGGCCCCGCTTCCGGGAAGAACTGGGTGAAAAACTGGCCGGCATCATCGTCAGCCACAAGCCGGATCATGGCCGCAAGGGGCGCCCCCCGAAGCACCGGGACACCACCGCCGGACGGCTGCACAACGACACGGCCTATGGTCTAACCGGCGCGCTCGCGCCCGATGGCAAAACTCCGATCGTCGTCCACCGCATACCGTTTATGAGCGTTAAGCCCGACGACCTTGTCGACCCCATCCGTATCCCGAACGAGGCACTTCGGCGCGCATTGATCGAAGCCACGTACGCTCGCACGGGCAGAGAATTCATTCAGGCGCTCGCGCTCTTCGCCCGAGAGCATCCGACGTTCAAAGGCATCCGACGCATTCGCGTGCGTCGGGCGCTGACCGTCATTCCTATCCGAGACAAGCAGGGGCGAGTTTACAAGAGCTACGCCGGCTCCTCCAATGCCCGCTACAATGTATGGCGGCTGCCCGATGGCTCGTGGGTGCATCAGGTGGTTTCGACCTTCGACGCGCACCAGAAGGATCATCAGGACGCTCGGCCGCACCCCGCGGCGAAGAAGATCCTAAGTCTGCGTCAAAACGATCTGATCGCCCTGGAATGCGAGGAGGGCCTCCAGATCATGCGGGTGATCAAATTTTCCGGGAACGGTCAGATAGCATTCGTTGAGCATAACGAGGGCGGCAAACTGATCCAGCGTCACAAGAATCCGGAGGACTCCCTTACCGTGATCAATCCCACGGCCGCTGGCCTAAGGAGGATGGGGGCCCGACAAGTTCGCGTCGATCTCCTGGGGCGCGTCTTCGATCCCGGCCCGCGGGATATGGCGGTATGAGGCCGGGCTGCACCGGGCGAAACCCGCAGCCGCGGGCAGCGCACCGACAGCGTCTCGCGTTTTCGCAGCGCCCGTTGGGTTGATCAAGCTGGCCGGAGCGGCGCTCCCATTTGTCTATCGACAGGGCATCGCCGCACCGGTCCAGCCGTTCAGAGACGCAGGCCAACCGCAACGGCGCCTTCAACGTTTCTCAGAGCAGCGCCAGTCTAGCGGTTCGGCGGGCAACCGCAACCGGCCTGGGAAGCCGGCCAGTATTTAGCCCGCCGGATCGGGGCGGCGATTCGGGCCCCAAAGGCGTCAGATCAGGTGCGCCATCTCTTCTGACCAGCCCACGCGAAAGACGCATGCGCGTTAACTCGAGCCGCCGTCGAAGCGAGCTGCCAGGGCGTAAAAACAGCCGAGCGCCCGGAGCCCGGTCAGCCCGCTTCGCCATTGTCTTTGCGACCCTTGCTTCTGGCTCCGCCCTCGGAAGCAGCTTGGCTTTTTCTCCCCAGTCCGTACTTTTTCGCCAGCGCCTGCCGGACCTCGGAATATGCAGGAGCAACCATCGGGTAGCTGGCGGCCAATCCGAACTCTTCGCGATATTCATCAGGATTCATATCGTGCGCGTGTGCGAGATGGCGTCTGAGCAACTTTTGTTTTTTCCCGCACATCAAGCAAGTCAGACTGTCAGGCTTCACCGAGGATCGAACGCTGACCATCGGCTCGCGCTTCTCCTTCACCTGCTGATCATTGCCCAGGCCTGAAAGGGCAGCATGAACCGTCGCGACCAGCATCGGCACGTCGCTGATCGCAACGCTGTTATTGGCGACATGGCTGGTGACGATGTCGGCGGTCAGGGCGATGAGTTCGAAACGATCCATGGGCGCGCCTCCTATCTTCCCTCGTGTAAGTATCAGATAGCCGCGAAAGCTCCTAGCGATACGCGAGCCGCACCAACCAGATGGTCAGGGCCAGCGATATTCGCTTGCTGCCACGAGGTTGATGGCTTCCCCCCGTTCGCCCGTTCTGGAATCAGGCCGGTCAGCGTTGGATGCTGTCGGCGCCCCGGACACGACGACGAAAGCAGAGAAGCCCCCGGCTTTGAGACCGGAGGCTTCCTGAGTTCCGAACGAACTGGGGCATTTTTGGCAAAAGGCCGGATTCGTCACGGGCGAGCAATATGCGCCTGCGACAGACGACCGTCAATCACGAGGACTGTGGCACCCGAACGACAAAGCCCGGTAGGCGGATCACAACCAGGGCCGCTCATCCGTTCACAATGCGCCAGCTAACGCGTGCGACCCACAGGCGCCAGCAGCTCCACCACATCGACTTCGAGCGCATCGGCCAGCTTCTGGACGATCTCGAGCGTGGGATTGCGGGTCCCCCGCTCGATCCCGCTCACATAGGTGCGGTCAATATTGTGCTCGAGGCCGAACTTCTCCTGGCTGAGCCCGGTCTCGCGTCTCAGACGGGCGAAGTTGACGGCGAGTCTGGCGCGAGCATCCACGGCTGGGAGTGGTCGTGTGCTGCGGACGAAGCGACAACGGACGATGAGTCACGAATTGACTGGACTTGAGTGTGGAGCCGAGGCTTGCTGGCGCCATGAGGCGGCAGGCGCATGGTGCTCCGGTAATCATCGCTCCAGATGGAGGACGGGCCCGCATGGAGCGGGTGATGCTGGGGGCAGGTCTTCATAGCGAAGGTTGGCTGCAACAGCTCCTGTTCGATCATCCCGACCTTCTGCCCGTCGCCGACATCGAGCCGGGATTCGGCCTCCCGGTCGCGATCGCACGAGAGTTGAGCTGCGGCCATGGCAGCATCGACAATCTCTATCTCACCCCCTCCGGCGAGATCATCCTGGTCGAGGCCAAGCTGTGGCGTAATCCCCAGGCACGACGGGAGGTGATTGCCCAGGCGCTCGATTATGTCGCCGCGCTGATGGCGATGAGCTACGAAGCATTCGAGACTGCGGTGCTGCGTGCGCGCCACGCCGGTGCATCAAGCCTCTACGGGTTCGTCGCCGGATGTGACGAGGCGCTCGAAGAGGCGCGGTTCATCGATGCGATCTCGCGCAACTTGGCGCGCGGACGCATGCTGGTGATCGCACTGGGCGACGGCATCCGGCAGGAGGCGCAGGCGCTGGCCGGTCTCCTGCAAAGCCATGCCGGCGCCCACTTCACCTTCGCGCTGGTCGAGCTCGCCACCTGGAAGAACGTTGCCACCGGCGAGCTCATCGCCATCCCCAACACCCTGGCCCAGACGGTGATGATCGAGCGGGGCATCGTGGTGGTCGAGGATCAGGCTGCCATCATCAGGCCGGTCCCTGCCGAAATGGCTGCGGCAAGCGGCCCTAAGTCGATAAGCGAAGAGCTCTTCTACGAGGAGATTTCGAGGCGTGAGCCGAAGCTTCCCGCGGCGATCCGCGTGTTCATTGCCAGCCTCGCGCCCCTGGGCGTCTATCCCGAGTTCCTGGCCTCGCTCAATCTCAAGGTGGATCTTCCCGATCGACCCAAGCCGGTCAACCTCGGCTATATCCGCCGTAGCGGGCGCGTGCGCACCAGCCCTGCCGCGTGGCACGCGCCGCTGGACGCGGCGCTGCGCTACAATCAGGCCTTGGCCGATGCGATCGGCGGCACGGTCGCGCGAACGGATGCTCTTTACGTCAGCACCGACGGCGTGTCTGAGCCCTATGTCGACCAGATCCTGCCTGCGCACGCCGACCTATGGCGGGGCGCGATCGAGCGGTTCATCGGCGAGGTGCAGGCAGGCGGGGAGGGATCATGACCGATGACGATGGGCCTCGCCGGCGCCAAAAGTTCGTCCGGGGGCCGGGGGATGTCCAAAGGCTTGAGTCCGGCACCAACCCCAAACCGGTTCCGGCTCGGGCCAGGCGACCCCGTTCCGAAAAGATCGGCGATGCCGAGATCAGGATCGTCCCTACCGCCGGCGGCTATCGCGGCGTCATCATTCGCAACCGCGAGGCCGGCGAAATCCTCGAGGACCTCGACTTCGAGCGGCTGAAGGCGCGTTTGAGAAATGAGGCAGGCAAGCTCCACCCCGATTATATCGGCATGGATGGAGCGATTAGCCGGTTCCTGCGCTACTTTCCCGGCGGGTTCGCCGATGAGGGTTATCGAAAAGCCGAGCGCGATTATAAGGAGCGGGCGCGCCGCATCCTGATTGAAACCGTCCCGCTCGAGCAAGCGGACAGGGTCGATCCTGAGCAGGCACGGGCCTGTCGCAAAGTGACAACCAATCTGCTCTCCTCCCTCGAGGCAGCGCGCCTCGCCGAAACCTTGTCCGGCCCTTCCGGTCCCGATTTCATCAAAGCAGCGGCGCGTTTCACCGGTGGGGATATCGCTGCGGGGATCTGCAGCATGGTGAAGGCGGTGGCGCCGAGCGGACGAGCCTCCTGGCCCATCCTCACCTATCTCCCCTTCTTGTGGCGGCCGGACCGGCACATGTTTCTGAAGCCCGAGAAGACACTCAATTACGCGCAGCGCATCGGCCACGCCTTCCAGCATGATTATGTCCCCGGTCTCGAACCCGAAGTCTATGATAGCCTGCTCGGTCTTGCCGCCCACACCGAAGCCGGCATCGCGCGCCTGGCGCCGATCGACCGCATCGATGTGCAAAGCTTCATCTGGGTCGTCGGCAGCTATGCGGACGAAGAGTCCCTGTCCTGATCGGGATTTCCAACCCGCGCTCGGAGCGCTGGATCCTCCCCTCAACCCGCCGTGCCGAACTATGGCGATTTGCGAACCACGCCATCTGCCTGACGTTTGTGCGCGATTGAGTCGAAGGTTTCACCTTCCTCCGCATGGATGGCGGGCTTCCCGCTCATCTCCTGCCAGCGCCTTACGATCACGTCGACATATTTGGGGTCGAGCTCCAGGCCATAGCCGATCCGGTCGACCGCATCGGCGGCGATGATCGTCGTGCCCGACCCCAGGAAGGGATCGAGAACGATATCACCGCGCGACGTCACATCCAGGATCGCATCGGCGATCATTTCGACCGACTTGGGCGTGCTGTGCAACGCCAGGGCCTTGCTCGCCGAGCTGCCGGGCCGGTTGGCGCCGGGATATTCGAACACATTCGTGCGATTTCTGCCATGACGGCCGAGTTCGATATTATCGATCAGGAGCCGGTCCCCATTGGCGAAGACCGGAATCAGCTCATGCGCCGAGCGCCACGGCCGTCCCATGGCGCCACCGCCCTTGGCCCAGACGCAGGTGTTCACATGGGTGAGCCCGGCCGCTTTGCCTGCCAACACCAGGATGTGCACCGAGCGCCAGTCCATGAACGCAAAAATGGCGCCGCCCGCCACGACATGCGCCGCCGATGCGTGCAGGTAGCGGGTGAGGAAGGCCGCAAATTCATCATCGGTCCATTCGCCCACGCCCATGATGAAGTCCTGGTGTTTGACCTTGCCCTTGCCGCTTACATGTCCTTCAATCGCGATATTGAACGGCGGGTCGCCGATGCTGGCGGTGGCCTGTTTTCCTGCCATCAGCCGAATGTAGGCGGCGGGATCGGTCGCGTCCCCGCAGAGCACGAGATGTTGCCCGAGCAGCCACAGATCGTTCATCCTGGAGGTCACCGCGGTCTCGGGTTCCGGGCATGCGTCGAGCTTGGGGTCGGTCTGACGGTCGCCGATGATGATATCGACCTGGGGAAGCTCGATGCCGGTAAGGTCTAGGTCGATGCCGGCGCTCTTGATCTCGATGAGGTTCGAGCGCAGGACCTCAATATCGAACACCCCGCTGGCTGCCTGCTGGGCAAGTGCGGTCGCGATGAGCTTGATGTCCGTCGGACCCATTTCACCAGGCACGATGACACAAGCGATGTCCGGCATCTCCATCGCTTTGGCAACGTCATAGCTCAGGGGATCGCCAAGGATGGCGCCCGCTTCGCTGACCAGCAGCGGAGGAATCCAGCCGATATGCGAAGCCAGCCTGACCGCCTTGGCGATCCTGCGTTCGTCTGCCTTGAGCAGGCGCCGATCGCCCGGGTCCAGCGCATCGAGCGGCCGGTCTTCCAGTCGCAGCCATCCGGCAAGATCATTCCGGCCGGCCGAAGCCTTGGCGGCGTCCTCGAGCGCAACCCGATCGCGCCGCTGGCCGCGGCGCCTGCGCTGGCCCGCCGCGAGCCCGTCAGAGAGATGTTTGATGGGGTGATTGGATTTGCTCATCGGGATGCGCCTTTCGAATGGGCAGCCCGATGGAGACCGATGAGCAAGGGAGGCCGGCGAAGCAGATCCGGCGGTCTACCCTCGCTCGAGGGCGCCAGCGGGCTGCTTCCTTGCTTGCCTGCGATGTTTATTTCACCGCGGCAATGAAATGGGCACAGGACGTCGGCATTTCAAGCATCGCGCTCAGCCGTAAAGGTCGGCGCGGTGTAGCAGTCCGCCCATGTCCCATGCGGTCAGGAAGTTGACGGTCGAGTCCACCTGATCGTTGCGCTTACTGTGCGGGAACCTGAGCAATTCTGCCTCGTAATCGGCGAGCCAGTCGGCCTTTTCCGGCAGGAAGATCCGCCCCTGCTCGAACTTTGGTTGCTGCTGTTCGGCGCGCTCTAGCTTCGGCGCCGCGGGGCTCAACCAGTGCAGCCACTTGTGGCCATCCCGTTGCCAGATGTTATGAATGAGCGACCTTCCGCTTGCCGCCTTCTCGACGATGACCAGCTTGGCTTTCCACTTCTTCCTGAGGTCATAAACCTTCCGCTCCAGCTGGTAAAATGCGGGCCTGGCGCGCCAGACATCGATCAGATAGAATTTGTCGTCGACCAGCGCCCAGGTCGTGCACGCGCTATAGGAATTGTCCTCGCTGGATTCGTAGGCCGTGTCCCAGCACTGGAAGATTGAGCGAATGCGCGCCGGATCAGGCGGCTCGGCATAGCGCTTGAGCCACCCGGCCTTGAATGTCGTCCCGCCGGGCGGCAGCGGCTCCTGATTATATTGCGCCTCGAAATCGCGCTCGCCCATCTCGTGGCGAAGCTGATCGAGCTCGGCCTTGCCCTGGCGCGATTCCATCAGGATCCGGCCGGGCTTGATGACGCCCTTGATGCCGCCGCGCACCATCTCGAACGACATCTCGCGCTTGGCGATCGCGGGAATAATGATCGTTTCATAGCCCCCGGCCTCGATCAGTCGTCCCGGGGGATCCTCGGCGTGAAGCCGCTGGCCGATCACGATCAGCTTACCCGCTTTGGGCGTATTGAAGCGGGTCAGCACGCTGGAGGTGAACCATTCGTAGGTCGAATCGCGCATGGTCACGGAATGGGCATGACCGGAATTGAGCAAATCGTCCGCGATGATGACATCGGCGCCACGGCCCGTGAGTGTGCCACCCACCGATGTCGCCAGCCGCGTTCCTCCGGCACTGGTCTTGATCTCATTTCGTGTCGCACGGGTGATGACCGTTCCCGGAAAGACGCGGCGATACCAGGGTGATTCCATCAGCCGCTTGGTGTCGGCGCTGAATTTCTCGGCCAGATCAGCTCCATAAGAGATGCAGATGATCTGCGCTTTGGGGTCGCGCCCGAGGAGCCAGGCCGTCGCACAGATGCTGCCCACGAAGGTCTTGCAATGACGCGGCGGGATGGCGACGATCATCCGAAGCGGATCGGGCTCTGCGATCCGCCCAAAGGCACAGGCCAGGACGTCCAGATGCCAATTTGGCTCCAGATCCACGCCGTTGAGGATCGGCATGGCGTTCGTCATGAACGTGCGCAGGTCCCCCCTGGCCAAGCCGTCTATGGCGCCCTGAAGTTCGACCGGATTACTCATCGTCGCCCCCATCGGCCCCGTCCGGCGCCTCTTGGGTGCCACCTGCTGCGGGCGACTCCCCTTTCGAAAATTTCTTGTGCAGATTGATATAGTCTTCGAGCACCTTGAGATTGGCGTCGGTTTCGGCTGTGGTCGGTGCCGGCTCAACCGGATCAGCGAACTTATCCTCCCACTGCAGCTTCAACGCGATGGCCTTGATATCGCCGGCCATGCACTTGTTGGCGAGAAGGTGATAGGACAACGCGTCCTTGCTCAGCTTCATCTTAATGCCGTCAATCACGACCTCGATCTTCTTCGAGAACGCGTCGTGCCAGAGGGTCTTCTTGTTTTTCGCTCCCTTGGGCCTGCCACCCTTCGGCCGTGGGCCGCCCTTCGTCCACCACGTCTTCTTATCGGTCTTCTTATAGCCCCAGGGCGAGACCTCGTTCTTGTCGGGGCCCGCCCCGCCATCACTGCCGTCGCCCTTCTTATTCTTACTGTGCTTCATGACTGCCCCCACCAGAAGAAAGCAGCTGGCGCGCAAGCGCGCCCGCTGAACGGAAAGATTTTCCCGATTTGCCTTCCTTGGCGGGATGTCGGTCCGAGCCGGATGCTCCAGGACCATCTAAACACCTTGAGCAGCATGGGCTGACCTTGGTGTGGGGGCAATAATACTGCAATTGATCGGGGGAGGGGAAGAGGAAATCGACACGGGCCGAGGGAACATTTGTGTCCATCACCCATCCCAACTTCCGCGCGCCTCGATCCGCCATGCAGACCGATCAATTCCGCGTTCCGATCCGGAAAATTCCGCATTCCGGCTTGGCCCATGATCGGCCAGAATTGGCGGTTAACCGTCACACGGGTCGCTGTGGGCTGATGAAATTCCGCGTATTTTTGTCGGAATTCCGCATATCCTGCGGAATTTCGATCAGATCCGATGGGGGTTCGGGCCGCAGCGATCGGGCGGGAATGAAAATCGGCAATTGGCTGCGCGCGGCGGAGAAAATGCGCCGGTAAGGGGCAATTGGCTACGCGCAAGGCCGGTTCGTTCGCCTTGCCGGGATGGATCAGACGGTTCCCCGCCGCCGCCGCGGCGCTTCGCTAGCCAGCAACTTGTCGATCTTGCGCCCGTCCATATCGACGATCTCGAACCGCCAGGCACCGAAGGCGAAGCGCTCGCCAACCTCGGGGAGATGCTTCAGCACCGACCGCGCGAAGCCCGCCGCCGTGGCATAATCGCGGTCCTCGGGCAGCCTGAGGCCGAGCCGGTCGGCGAGCATGTCGGCCGAGGCCGAGCCCGAGACCCACCAGCTGCCGTCGTCGCGCTCCACCATCGGCGGGTCGCTGTCCTCGTCCTGGTCGGAAGCGAAGGCGCCGGCCAGCGCGACGAGCAGGTCGGCCGGCGTCACCAGCCCTTCGAAATGACCGTATTCGTCATGGACGAAGGCGATCGGCACCTCGGCCGAGCGCAGCACGGCGAGCGTGTTCATCGCGTCCATCTGGTCCGGCACGATCGGCGCTTCCCGGAGCAAGGCGCGCAGGTCGAGCGGCCGGCCCTCGATCAGGGCGGTGACCATGTCGCGCGACTGGACGACGCCGATCAGGCGGTCGACCGAGCCTTCCGCCACCGGCAGCCGGCTGTGCGGAGTCGCGAGCAAGGCGGCGCGGATCGCTGCCGCGTCGGCATCGACGTCGATCCAGTCGACCTCGGTGCGCGGCGTCATCACCTCGCGCGTCGGCCGGTCGGCGAGCCGCACCACGCCCGAGATGATCGCGCGCTCGCTCTCGTCGAGCACGCCGGCGGTGGTCGCCTCGGCGACGACCATGTGGAGATCCTCGGCGGTGACGTGATCGGAGGATTCGCGGCGCAGGCGGAGCAGGTGGAAGATCAGGGCGCTGCTCCGGTCGAGCAGCCAGACGAAGGGCGCGGTGGCGCGCGAGAGCCAGAGCATCGGCACCGCCATCAGCACCGCGATCGCTTCGGGCGACCGCAGCGCGAATTGCTTCGGCACGAGTTCGCCGATCACCAGCGAGGCATAAGTGGTGAGGATGATCACGAGCGCGAAGCCCAGCGTGTGGGCGGTTTCGGCATCCACCCCCAGGAAGGCGAGCCGCTCTCCGGTCGGCCCGCCCAGGCTCGCGCCCGAATAGGCGCCGGCGAGGATGCCGATCAGGGTGATCCCGATCTGCACGGTGGAAAGGAAGCGCCCGGGATCGGCGGCGAGATCGAGCGCGGTCTGCGCGCCCTTGCGTCCCGCCTTGGCCATCGCCCTCAGCCGCGCCCGGCGCGAGGAGACGATGGCGAGCTCCGACATCGCGAACAGCCCGTTCAGCGCCACCAGGAACAGGATGATGGCGACGTCGAGCCAGGGATAAGGGGCGAGGGGAATGGGCGCGGGCATGGCGTCCCTCACCCCCTAGCCGCTGTGGCATATGGGCGACAACTGCTTCCTCAAGGCAACGGACGCGGAACCGGCGCGGAGGAAGGACCGTTCAACGATCGTTCCACCTCCAGCTTCAATCGAAGGAAATGCGCATGCCTGTGCCCAATCGTCTCGCCATGGCCGCCGGAGCGGCCCTCCTCCTTGCCACCACCGCGGCCTGCGTCACCGACCCGGACACCGGGGACCGGCGCCTCTCGCGGACCGCGATCGGCGCGGGCGTCGGCGCCGTCGGCGGCTATCTGCTCGGCGATCTGGTCGGCGGCCGGCGCGACCGCACTGAGCGGATCATCGGCACCGGCGTGGGTCGCTCGCCGGCGGCGCGGTCGGCGCCTATATGGATCGGCAGGAGCGCGAGCTGCGCGAGCGCACCGCCGGCACCGGCGTCGAGATCGACCGGCAGGGCGACGAGCTGATCCTCACCATGCCGTCGGGCATCACCTTCGCCTTCGACCGCTTCGACATCCAGCCACAATTCCGTCCGACTCTCGACCGGATCGCCGAAGTGCTGCACGATTACCCGCAGACGATGATCGACATTTACGGCCATACCGACAGCGTCGGCTCCGACGCCTACAATCAGACCCTGTCCGAAAATCGCGCCGCCGCGGTGGCGCGCTATCTCGAAGGGCGTCGGGTCGCCTCGGTGCGAATCGCCACGCGCGGCTTCGGCGAGACCCAGCCGATCGCGGACAATGCGACCGAAGCAGGCCGCGCCGCCAACCGCCGCGTCGAGATGCGAATCGTCCCCGTCGAGCGCTAGGGTATCAAATACGGACCCTAGCTCCGCCGCGCGCGGAAGAAGGCCCGCAACATCTCCCCGGCTTCGGCTTCGCCGATGCCGGGATAGACTTCTGGCACGTGGTGGCAGGTCGGCTGGCCGAACAGGCGCGGGCCGTGCAGCACGGCCCCGCCCTTGGGATCGGCCGCGCCGAAATAGAGCCGCTGGATTCGCGCCAGGGCGATCGCGCCGGCGCACATCGCGCAGGGCTCGAGCGTGACCCAAAGGTCGCAACCGTCGAGCCGGGGCGAACCCAAAGCGGTGGCGGCGGCGCGTAGTGCGACCATCTCGGCATGGGCGGTGGGGTCGTGCGCGTCGCGCATCCGGTTGCGGCCGACGGCGAGCATTTCGCCGCCGCGCGTCACCACCGCGCCGACCGGCACTTCGCCATCCCGCGCGGCGGCGGCGGCCTCGTCGAGCGCGAGGCGCATGGGTTCGGGCAGCGGAAAGCTCATCCGTGCCGCGCTAGCGGGCGGGCGGCGCCCGGGAAAGCCTATTGGACGTTGGCCTGCGCGTTCTGCTCGACGCCGACGCTGGGCACTTCGACCTGCCGGGTCTCCATCTTGACGACGGGGACCTGGACGTTCTTGGTCGTGGTGCCGACCTCGACATCCTTGGTCTCGATCGAAACGCCGCCGCCCTCGCGGTTGAGATTGACGACGCCGAACGCGACGAGCGCGATGCCGATCACGATCAGAAGGGCGATGAGAAGCAGCAGGGTCCGAAGCATCTTGTTCCTCGCTGGTTGCGCGGGTGACGGTGGACAACGACACACATGGCTTATTGGTTGCCCGTCCGCAACGAATCCTTCGCGCCCCGTCAGGTTGACGAATCCCGCCGCCCCCTATATCTGCGCCGGGTTTTCGAGAGGCGCGCGAGCGCCCATTCCAGGAAGAGATTGAAATGTCGCGGATTTGCGAACTGACCGGCAAGGGCCGTCAGGTGGGCCACAATGTTTCCCACGCCAACAACAAGACCAAGCGGACGTTCCTGCCCAATCTGCAGAACGTGACGCTGATCTCCGACGCGCTCGGCCGCCAGGTCAAGCTGCGCGTCTCGATGAACGGCCTCAGGTCGGTCGAGCATGTCGGCGGCCTCGACAATTGGCTGACCAAGACCAGCAACGAGAAGCTCAGCCTCAAGGCCCGCCGCCTGAAGCGCGAGATCGCCAAGAAGCAAGGCGAGACGGCGGCCGCCGCCTGAACGTCGCCCCGGCGAAGGCCGGGGCCTCGGCGAGACTTGCCGGGACTATTCGGCCTGAGATCCCGGCCTTCGCCGGGATGACGCTCATTCCCCCAGCGCGAATTTCAGTAAAAGCGTCCGCTGCAGCGGGCTGAAATTGTCGTCCGAGGCGAGCCACAGGATCGTGCGCCCGCCTTCGCTGGTCACGCTCAACGCCTCCATATTGTCGCCCGCCAGCGGCCAGCCAAGCCGGGCGATCAGGCGCCCCTCGAAGGTCGCTCCGGGCCGAATCGCGTCCGGCTCGACCAGGACGAGCGCGGTGGATACCCCCTCCAGCCAGTCGAAGCGCCGGTTGAGGACCAGCAGCCGCCCGTCCGGCAGCCGCGCGGCGTCGGTCGCACGATAGCCGGCGGGCGGGCGGTAGCGCAGCGCCACGGACGGCGTTGCCGCCACCGCCGGATCGCCGGCGAAGAGCAAGGCGTCGCTCTCGCCGGCCACCCGCCCCGAGGCTTCGGAGATGAGCAGGAAGCGGCCGTCGCTCAAACGCGTCATCGCCTCCGCGCCGAGCATCCGGCGCCAGCGCCGCATCGCGCGCGGCGCCGCGGCGGCTTCGGCCCGCCAGCCCGGCAGAGCGTAGCGCCAGACCTGATTGCGCGATTCGAAGGCGAGCCAGACCCGATTCCCGTCGATGAACATCGCCTCGACGTCGCGGTCGGATTTGCGCCGGCCGCTGCCCGGCCCGCGCGGGACCGGGGCGATATCCACCCGGCTCTCGCCGGCGCCGGCGGGGAGGGGGAAGCGCAGCACCGTCCCGGCGTCGCTCACCGCCGTGACGATGCCGCCGCCGATATGCATCGCGGAGATTCCGCCAAAGCGCGGATCGTCGCTGGCGAGCGCCCAGCCGCCGAGAAAGACGAGGTCGCCGACCCGGTCGCCCGCCGGGTTCGCGCGGTCGAGCGGCACCGGCGCGACGTGTAGCCTGGCGATCGCCGGCCCCTGCTTCGGCGCGGGCGGGCCAGGCCGCACAGGCGTCGCGAGCAGCAGGAAGCAGAACAGGCCAAAGCCCGACCATGACAATCTGTTCAGGAAACTGCGCTCTTTCATGAACGACGGCTGACGACCGCATTCAGGGCCGGCTCAAGAGAATCGTGAGAAAAGAAGTACATGCCAAGCAAGGTCGCCCGATTCGTAAGAACGACGCGGCCGACCGGGCAGAAAGAAAAGGAGCGTATCATGTTCACCAAGTTCACCCTTTCGGCCGCGGTCGCCCTCACGGCGCTCACCGCCATGCCGGCCGCCGCCGAAGCGCAGAGCCGCTACGGCTATTACGACAATTACGGCAGCCAGTACCGCCAGTACGACCGGCGCTACGACCGCCAGTATGACCGGCGCTACGACCGCCGCTACGCCCAGCGCTACGACAATCAGCGCTACTACAATCAGCGCCGCTACAATTCGCGCTACGGCAACCATTACGGCCAGCGCTGCTCGAGCGGCACCACCGGCACGATCCTCGGCGCGATCGCTGGCGGCCTGCTCGGCCGTGAGATCGCCGGCCGCGGCGACCGTACGGTCGGCACGATCATCGGCGGCGCCGCCGGCGCGCTCGCCGGCCGGGCGATCGACCGGGGCGATTGCCGCCGCCGCTAGAGCTTAACCAGCGTTCCCTCGCGTCGCGTATCGAGGGACGGGGGCCGGTCATCCTTCCCTAAAGGGTGGCCGGCCCTTTCTTTATCAGGGCTTGTCGAACAGCGAGGCGAGCTGCTCGATCATCGTGCCCCCCAATTGCTCGGCGTCCATGATCGTGACCGCCCGATCGTAATAGCGGGTGACATCGTGGCCGATGCCGATCGCGACCAATTCGACCGGCGAGCGCGTCTCGATCCAGCCGATCACCTGCCGCAGATGGCGCTCCAGATAGGTCCCGGAATTGACCGACAGCGTCGAATCGTCGACCGGGGCGCCGTCCGAGATCACCATCAGGATCTTGCGCTCCTCGACCCGGCCGATCAGCCGCTCGTGCGCCCAGAGCAAAGCCTCGCCGTCGATATTCTCCTTCAGGAGCCCCTCGCGCATCATCAGGCCGAGGCTGCGCCGGGCGTGGCGCCAGGGCTCGTCGGCGCGCTTGTAGACGATGTGGCGGAGATCGTTGAGCCGCCCGGGCTGGGGCGGGCGGCCCTCGGCGAGCCATTTCTCGCGCGCCTGCCCGCCCTTCCAGGCGCGGGTGGTGAAGCCGAGCACCTCGGTCTTCACGCCCACCCGCTCGAGCGTGCGGGCGAGGATGTCAGCGCTGATCGCCGCGATCGAGATCGGCCGGCCGCGCATCGAGCCCGAATTGTCGATGAGGAGCGAGACGATCGTGTCGCGAAACTCGGTGTCGCGCTCGACCTTGAAGGAGAGCGAGTGGAACGGGTTCACCACGACGCGCGCCAGCCGCGCCGCGTCGAGCATCCCCTCCTCCTGGTCGAATTCCCAGCTCCGATTCTGCTGTGCCATCAAGCGCCGCTGCAGCCGGTTGGCGAGCTTGGTGACCGCGCCCTGGAGGTGGACGAGCTGCTGGTCGAGATAGGCGCGCAGCCGCCCCAATTCCTCCTCGTCGCAAAGCGCGCTCGCCTCGATCTCCTCGTCATATTGCCGGGTGAAGACCTTGTAATCGAAGCTCGGCGGCAAATCGGAGAGCGGGCGGTTGGGGCGGGCGGGAACGACGCCCTCCTCGCCTTCCTCGCCCATCGCCTCGGACGAATCCGCCATCTCCTCCTCGGACCAGTCGGCGTCCGATTCCTCGCCGCCCTCGTCCTGCTCGCCACGGATCTCGGCCTCGCCCTGGCCCGCCGCCTCGTCCGATTCGTCGTCCTTGTCGCCTTCGCCGTCCGCCTCGTCACCGCCCTCGCCCTCGTCCCCCTCGGGCTCGGCCGGCGCGTCGGGGTCGCCCTCGACCAATTCGAGATCGCGCAGCAGCTTGCCGACCAAAGCGGCGTAGGCCGCCTGGTCGTCCAGGGCGAGGCCGAGCGCGTCGAGATCGCCGCCCGCTTTCTCCTCGATCCAGTCGGCGACCAATTTGAGCCCGCCCAAAGCCTCGGCCGGCGGCGCCTCGCCGGTCAGCCGCTCGCGGACCATCAGGCCGATCGCCGAGGCCAAAGGCACCTCCTCGCGGGTGCGCGCCCGGGTGAGCGGGTCGGTCCGCAGCCGGTAGTCGGTGAGGCTGGCGAGATTGCCGCGCACGCCCGCCATGCTCCGCGCGCCCAGCGCCTCGCAGCGCGCCTGCTCGGCCGCGTCGAACACCGCGCGGGCGTTCTCGTCGCCGGGCGCGCCGCGGGCGTGAAGCTTGGCATTGTGGTGCCTGAGCCTGAGCGCCGCCGCGTCGGCGAAGCCCCGCGCCTCGGCCACTTCCTTCGCGCTCAGGTTGCGCCCCGGCATCGGCGCCTTGACGCTCTTGCCCGAGGCGGTGGGGACGTCGCTGGTCAGCCCGAGCTCGACCTCGGCATCGCCCGCAATCGCCCGAGTCGCGCCCGCAAGCGCGTGGCGAAAGGCTTCGAGGGGATTATCGTCGGCCATGGGATTTCCAGCACATGGCCAATGCCGCCATGGGCTGCAAGAGCGCCGATCAGCGCTACCGACGGACTCTCACGTTTCCCGGCGCGCGAACCGGTCGCCCGCCGCCCCCGATCGGGACGGCGCCGGCGGGGTGTCGGGCTCGTCGGGCAGGTCAGGCTCGTCAGGCGCGTCCTTCGGACCGGGCACGTCCGGTACGTTTGGGACAGGGCGCTGGGGCCGTGTCGGCCGGACCGGGCGAACGGGCCGGCGCGGACGTCCGGGCCGCCTCGGCGGAACCGGCGGCACCGGAGGGACTGGGGGAGTGGGCGGGACGGGCGGCACGGGGGGCACGGGGGGCACGGGGGGCACGGGGGGCACGCGATCGTAAAGTCCTGTTCTGGCAC
>NZ_JBQTJC010000014.1:0-7015 GCF_052387495.1 Sphingosinicella sp.
ATGCGGCCGTGGACGATGTCGTCGATCGCATTGTGGTCGAAGGGATTGCCGTCGGCCACGTCAGCCCTGTGCCTTGGGCTCGCGCGCGAGCAGCATGAGCCCGGGCAGCAGCACGGTCGCGGCGGCGCCCGCCGCGGCGATCAGGTAGCGGTCGGGATGGAGGATGAAGGCGGTGAACAGCCCGACCATCGCCGCCGCGCCATAGCCGGCGAGGACGACGATTCGCTCGCCCGCGAGCCTGCCGGTTACGATCAAAGCGCAGGCATAGACGGCGAAGGCGACCGGCACGATCCAGTCGAACACTTGGTAACCGACCCTTGGCGCGAGGAAAGCGACGCCGGCGACCATCGACACGATGGTCAGCGCCGCCGCCGCCCAGACCGGGCGCGAAGCGAGGTTGCCGGCCGAGCCGGCGCCCGCCTTCGGCCGCATCGAGCGGACCAGCACAGCCTGCCCGCCGAGCCCGAGGATCGCGAAGCTGCCCCAGATATATCCGAACACGAGATTGCCGTCGCCGACGATGCCGTTGACCGCGAGATGCTGGGCGCTCCAGCCGGCGGTGACGAGAAAGCCCCACCAGGCCATGAAGCGACCGCCGATCAGCGGTGCCCGCGCGCCGCTTTCGGCGAGGTGGCGGACATAAGCGATATCGTCCGGCGAGGTCCGCGATGCATCGGTCATAGCTGTTCTCCAAAGAACTCTAAAAAACAAAGTAATCCGATCCGATGCTCGCGTCAAGCGCGGGTTTCGCTCGCTTGACCGGCGCCGGGCGGCGCGCCTATCGCTCGGCTCGCTTCAAGGGAGTGGCGGATGCAGAAAATCTACCCCGATGCGGCGGCGGCGCTGGACGGGCTTTTGTTCGACGGCATGACGATCTGCGCGGGCGGCTTCGGCCTGTGCGGCATTCCGGAGCGGCTGATCGACGCGATCCAGGCCTCGGGCGTGAAGGACCTCACCATCGCCTCGAACAATGCCGGGATCGACAATGAGGGGCTCGGCAAGCTGCTCCGCTCGCGGCAGGTCAAGAAGATGATCTCCTCTTATGTCGGCGAGAACAAGGAGTTCGAGCGGCAATATCTGGCCGGCGAGCTCGAGGTCGAATTCTGCCCCCAGGGCACGCTCGCCGAACGCTGCCGCGCGGGCGGCGCGGGCATTCCCGGCTTTTATACGAAGACCGGCGTCGGCACCCAGGTGGCCGAGGGCAAGGAGGTCAAGAATTTCGACGGCCAGGATTATATCCTGGAGCGCGGCATCCGCGCCGATCTTTCGATCATCAAGGGCTGGAAGGCGGACGAGAGCGGCAACCTCGTCTTCCGCAAGACCGCGCGCAACTTCAACCAGCCGATGGCGACCGCCGGGAAGATCTGCGTCGCCGAAGTCGAGGAGATCGTGCCGGTCGGCAGCCTCGATCCGGACTGCGTCCATCTCCCCTCGATCTACGTGAAGCGGATGATCCTCGGCGCGCCCTACGACAAGAAGATCGAGTTCCGCACCACCCGCCCGAGGGAGGCGGCGTGATGCGCCTCGCGCCGTTTGCCGTGGTCCTGCTCGCTCTCGGCGCCTGCGCGAGCGCGCAAGCCCCGCGTCCTGCCCCGGCAAACGATGCGATCGTCCTGCGCGAGCTGCCGCCGACGCCGCCGCCAGCCATGCAATGGCTCTACGGCTCTGGCGAAGGTGGCGCGGCGAGCATTCAGGCCTGGCACGCCTTCCGCGATTATGTCGTCGCGGCGGTCCGCGATCGCCCGCGCGACAGCGTCGTGCTGGCCGCCGACGCGACGCTCGATGCGCCGCGCTTCCTGCCTTGCGGTGATCGGCCGCTGGCGGTGATCCTCGACGCGGACGAAACCGCGATCCAGAATCTCGGCTACGAATTTGACGAGGCGATCGCGCGCAGCGGCTATGATCAGGCACGCTGGAATCGCTGGGAGCGGACCGGCGCCGACGCGGTGCTCCCCATGCCCGGCGCGGTCACCGCGCTTCGCGCCGTCCGCGAGGCCGGCGTGACCGTGATCTTCAATTCGAACCGCCAGTCCGCCAACGCCGAGTTCACCCGGCGCGCGATCGAAGGTGCCGGCCTCGGTCCCGCGCGCCACCGCGAGACGCTGTGGCTGCAGGGCGACGTCGCCCCCGGCTCGGCCAAGGACCCGCGCCGCGCCACCGTCTCGCAGCGCTACTGCGTGATCGCGATGGCCGGCGATCAGCTCGGCGATTTCTCCGATCTGTTCAACGTCCGCACCCTGTCGGTGCCCGAGCGTCGCCGCGCCGCCACCAGCGGCCGCTTCGCGCAAATGTGGGGCAATGGCTGGTTCATGCTCTCTACTCCCGTCTACGGGCCGAGCATCCGCGGCGATTTCGACGACGTCTTCCCGCGCGACCGCCGCTGGACCGATCCGGGCGCGGAGTGAGCGCGCGCAATCCCTGGCTGGTCGTTGGCGGTTGCCTAAGTCTGGCGGCCGCGGTGCTGCACCTCGCTTGCGTCGTCGGCGGCCCCGGCTGGTACCGCTTCTTCGGCGCCGGCGAGGAGATGGCGCGCGCCGCTGAGCGCGGCTCGTGGACGCCGCCTTTGTTGACACTCGGCATCGCCGCGATCCTTGCGCTCTGGGCCGCTTATGCCTTCGCCGGCGCCGGCCTGTTCCGCCGCCTGCCGCTGATGCGGACCGCCCTGGTCGCGATCAGCGCCATCTATCTGCTGCGCGGCCTGTTCGTCTTCAGCCCGGCCTTGTTCAACCGGCCGGACCTGTCCTCCGCTTTCATGTTCTGGTCGTCGCTGATCGTGCTGGCTTACGGGATCGCTTATGCGGTCGGGACGTGGCGGGCGTGGCCGCAGCTCAGCCAAGGAAAGGTGGCACATGCCCTGGGATCGTCCTCAGAGGGCCGCCCGCGCCGCCAAGGAGCTGCGCGACGGTGATTACGTCAAGCTCGGCATCGGCATCCCGACCCTCGTCGCCAACAACATCCCGGCCGGGATGACGGTGACGCTCCAGTCCGAGAACGGCATGCTCGGCATCGGGCCGTTTCCCTATGAGGATGAGGTCGATCCGGACCTCATCAACGCCGGCAAGCAGACGATCAGCGAGCTGCCGTCCTCGTCCTATTTCTCCTCGTCGGACAGCTTCGCGATGATCCGCGGCGGCCATATCGATCTGACCGTATTGGGCGCGATGGAGGTGGCGGAGAATGGCGACATCGCCAACTGGATGATCCCCGGCAAGATGATCAAGGGGATGGGCGGGGCGATGGACCTCGTCGCCGGGGTCAAGAAGATCATCGTGGTGATGGAGCATGTCTCCAAGAACGGCGATCCCAAGTTCATCCCCGAATGCACCCTGCCGCTCACCGGCAAGAACGTGGTGGACATGATCGTCACGGACCTGTGCGTTTTCCACCGCCCCGATCACGACAGCCCGTTCAAGCTGATCGAGCTCGCGCCGGACGTCACCGCCGAGGAAGTGGCGGCGAAGACGACGGCGGCCTACGAAGCCTGATGGCGTCCGGCCGCTGGCCTTCGCGACGCTTCACCAGCATCAACGGCCGCGAGCTCGAGCGGCGCGGCGTTTCCGGCTCCGACGTCGCCGTCCGGCTCGAGGGTGCGACTCTGGCGATCGAGGGCGAGCAAGGCGGGCATGTCGCGATTCCGGCGGAGCGGGTCGACCTTATCCGCCAGTTCCGCATGGGGCCGGTCCACTCGCTCCATCTCAAGACGCCGCCGATATACGAGACCAAAATCTGGTGGGACGGCGGCTCGAGGCCGGTCCTGCTGATGCCGGTCGAGAACCAGCCCGCTTATCAGGCCCTGATCGCCGAATTCGCGGCGCATGTCGCCGAGGCACATGGCCTGGAACGGCTCAGGATCGGGCCAGGCCCTACGACCGCGATCGTCAACCTTCTGATCGTCGGCATACCCTGCCTGTTCCTGTTCGCCTTCGTCTTCTGGGTCGCTCTGGTCGACGGCGGCTGGTGGTGGCTCGGCGCGATGGCCACCTTCATGCTGTTCTTCTGGCTGGCGGGGCGCAACCTGGTCTCGCGCTGGCCGCGGCGGGTGCGCAGTATAGACCAGTTCTTGGCGGAGCTGCGTTGAGGCTCCTGCTCACCGGGTCGTCGGGCTGGCTCGGCCGCTTCCTCGCGCCGCGCTTGCGCGCGCAGGAGCATGAGGTCGTCGGGCTCGACGTCGCGCCGGGTGCGGACACCGGCATCGTCGGTTCGGTCGCGGACAAGGCGCTGGTCGACCGCGTGTTCGCCGAACACGGCATAGAGGCGGTGATTCATGCCGGCGCGCTGCACAAGCCGGACATCGCCCGCTACCCGAAGCAGGCCTTCATCGACGTCAACCTGACAGGAACGCTCAACCTGCTCGCGGCTGCGGTCGCGGCGGGCAATGACCGTTTCGTCTTTACCTCGACCACCTCGCTGATGATCTCCGAGACGATCCGCGCTGGCAAAGCGGGCGGGGCGACGCGCGCCGCCTGGCTGACCGAGGATTTCGGGCCGCTCGAGCCGCGCAACATCTATGGCGTCACCAAGCGCGCGGCGGAGCAGCTTTGCGCGCTCATCCACCGCGAGCATGGCCTTCCCATCGTCATCCTGCGCACCGGCCGCTTCTTCCTCGAGGAGGACGATACGCATCGCGACCTGTCCGGCGAGAACATCAAGGCCAACGAGTTCCTCAACCGCCGGCTCACCGTCGAGGACGCCGCCGAGGCGCATCTCGCCGCGCTGGCCAAGGCGCCCGCGCTCGGCCTCGAAACCTTCATCATCTCCGCCCCGCCGCCCTTCGCACCTGACGAGGCCGAGGCGCTGCTCCACAACGCGCCGGCCGTGATTATTCGCCATTTTCCCGAGGCAGCCGAGCTCTACGCGCGACGCGGCTGGTTGCTGCCGGCGCAGATCGACCGGGTCTACGATCCCACGCGCGCCGAGCGGCTGATGGGCTTTCGCTGCGGGACGGACTTCGCCGCGGTGCTCGGCGCGATCGAAAAGGATGAGCCATTGCCCTTCGCCCACGACCCCAATTATGTCTCTCCGAAGGAGATAGGGGAGATGGAACGATGCTGAAGCGGCTCATTGGGATCGCGCTGGGGTTCTTGGCTACCGGCGTCGCGCCGGCGGTCGCGCAGACCCCCGCCCCAATCCAGATGTGGCGGCTCGATTGCGGCGAGATCGATGTTCCGCTCTTCATGTTCTCCGACACGTTCCGCTATGTCGGCGAGCGGCGCACCCTGACTGACAGTTGCTATCTGATCCGCAACGGCGACCGCTATCTGCTCTGGGATGCCGGCCTTCCCGGCGAGCTAGCCGGGCAGAGCGCCGAGCAGGGCGGCATGCGGATGAGCGTTCGGGAGCGGATCCGCGACCAGCTCGCCCGAATCAATGTCCAGCCCGGCCAGGTCACGTTCGTCGGCGTCAGCCACTATCATGACGACCATATCGGCCAGGCAGCCGATTTCCCCGGCGCCACCCTGCTTGTCGGGACGGCGGACTGGGAAGCGATCCGCAATCGGCCGTCCACGACACAGCGCTTCCGGCCGTGGATCGATGGCGGCGCGCGGGTCGAGCAGCTGCGCGGCGACCACGATGTCTTCAGTGACGGCAGCGTGATCATTCTCGACATGCCGGGCCATACGCCGGGACACCGCTCGTTGCTGGTTCGCTTGCCGCGCACCGGGCCCGTGCTGCTGACCGGCGATCTCTACCATTTCACCGCGAACATGCGGAACGGCGGGGTGCCGCGCTTCAACACCAACCGGGCCGACACGCTCGCTTCGATGGCCCGCTTCCAGGAGATCGCCCGCAATCTGCGCGCTCGAATCATCATCCAGCACGAGCCGGACGACATCCGTCTGCTCCCCGCCTTCCCGCGGGCGGCGCAATGAGAGCATTGCTGTCGGAAGCGCCGGGCGGGCCAGAGACACTGAGGCTGGCCATGCTGCCCGATCCGGTGGCCGGGCAGGGGCAGTTGCTCGTCCGCGTGAAGGCCTGCGCGGTCAACTATCCGGACGTGCTGATCATCGAGGACAAATATCAGTTCAGGCCGCCGCGCCCGTTCGCGCCGGGCGGCGAGATCGCGGGCGTGGTCGAGGCGGTAGGGGAGGGCGTGACCGGCTGGGCGCCGGGCGACCGGCTGATCGCGATGCTCGGCCATGGCGGGCTCGCCGAAAAGGTGCTGGTCGCCGCCGACAAGGCGCTGCCGCTGCCGCCCGGGCGCGACTTCGCCGAGGGCTCGGCCCTGATCCTGACCTACGCCACCACCATCCACGCGCTGCTCGATCGGGGCCGCTTGCAGGAAGGCGAGACCCTGCTCGTACTCGGCGCTGCGGGCGGCGTCGGCCTCGCCGCGGTCGAGCTCGGCAAAGCCTATGGCGCCCGCGTCGTCGCGGCGGTTTCATCGGAGGAGAAGGCCGCGGTCGCGCGTGAAGCGGGGGCTGACGCCGCCCTCGTCTATCCGCGTGGCCCGTTCGACAAGGACGGGTCGAAAGCCCTGGCGCAGCAATTCAAGGGGGCCGTCGGTCCAGACGGCGCCGATCTCGTCTACGATCCGGTCGGCGGCGATTATACCGAGGCGGCGGTCCGCGCGCTCGCCTGGGAGGGCCGCCTCCTCGTCGTCGGCTTTCCCGCGGGCATCCCGCGCCTGCCGCTCAACCTCACCCTCCTCAAGAGCTGCGACGTGCGCGGCGTCTTCTGGGGCGCCTTCGCGGCGCGTGATCCCAAGGCGAATGCCGAGCATATCCGCACCCTCTTCCGCCTCTGGGACGAGGGTCGGATCGCACCCAGGGTGAGCCGCACCTGGCCGCTCGAGCAAGGCGCCGAGGCGATCGCTCACATGGCGGCGCGCCAGGCGGTGGGCAAGCTCGTCGTCACCATGGACTAAGGCCCAGCGCGCGCCTATCTGAGCCTTCGCAACCGGCAGCGAAGGAATGCCATGACCACGTTCGACGACCGCCAGAAGGCTTTCGAGACCAAATATGCCCGCGATCAGGAGATGCAGTTCAAGGTCATCGCCCGGCGCAACCGGCTGCTC
>NZ_JBQTJC010000015.1:0-7503 GCF_052387495.1 Sphingosinicella sp.
CGCGCTCGGCTACGAGCTTGCTCTGGACGCAGCGGCGCGTCTCTGACAGGGAACCACGCTTCAATAGGGGTAAGGGTTCACGAATGAGCGACAAGGAGCGGCCCGAAGGGCCAATGCGGGTCGACACCGCCTTGGTGCAGAAGCTCGCGAAGATGCTCGACGACAATGACCTCAGCGAGATCGAGGTCGAGGACGGCGACCGCCGGATCGTCGTCAAGCGCAAGCTCGGCTTCGCGCCCGCGCCGGCGCCTGTCGCGGCGGCCCCTGCCCCCGCGCTCGTAGCGCAGCCCGCCCCCGCCGCGGTGGCGCCCGCCTCGGCCGACGCGAACCCCGGCGCCCATCCCGGAGCGGTCAAATCGCCGATGGTCGGCACCGTCTATCTCTCCGCCGAGCCCGGCGCCGCGCCCTTCGTCGCGGTCGGCGGCAAGGTCGAGGCGGGCGAGACCCTACTGATCATCGAGGCGATGAAGGTGATGAACCCGATTCCGGCGCCGAAGGCCGGCACCGTCCGGCAGATCTGCGTGCAGGACGCGGAGCCGGTCGAGTTCGACCAGGCGCTGGTGATCATCGAATAATGGCGAGATATATCTTCGTCATCCCGGCGAAGGCCGGGATCTCAGGACCAGAAATCCCGGCCCTTCCCCCCGAGACCCCGGCCGTCGCCGGGGTGACGAGGTAGGCATGGCGATCAGCAAGGTCCTCATCGCCAATCGCGGCGAGATCGCGCTTCGAATCCACCGCGCCTGCCACGAAATGGGCATCAAGACGGTCGCGGTCCATTCGACCGCGGATGCCGACGCGATGCACGTCCGCCTCGCCGACGAGACGATCTGCATCGGCCCGCCGCCGGCGAGCGAATCCTATCTCAACATCCCCAACATCATCTCGGCCGCCGAGATCAGCCAGGCCGACGCGATCCATCCCGGCTACGGCTTCCTTTCCGAAAATGCCCGCTTCGCCGAGATCGTCGAGAGCCACGACATCGTCTGGATCGGCCCGAAGCCCGAGCATATCCGAATCATGGGCGACAAGATCGAGGCCAAGCGCACCGCCGCCAAGCTCGGCCTGCCGCTCGTCCCCGGCTCCGACGGGCCGATCAAGGAGCTCGGCGAGGCCAAACGGATTGCCGCCGAGGCGGGCTATCCGGTGATCATCAAGGCGGCCTCGGGCGGCGGCGGCCGGGGCATGAAGGTGTGCACCAGCGAGGACCAGCTCGAGACCTTGATCAAGCAGGCCGGCTCCGAAGCGAAGGCCGCGTTCGGCGACGACACCGTCTATATCGAAAAATATCTCGGCGACCCGCGCCATATCGAGTTTCAGATTTTCGGCGACGGCAAGGGCGACGCGATCCATCTCGGCGAGCGCGACTGCTCGCTCCAGCGCCGCCACCAGAAGGTGCTGGAGGAGGCCCCCTCGCCGATCATCACGCCCGAGGAGCGCGAGCGGATGGGCGGCATCGTCGCCAGGGCGATGGCGGAAATGGGCTATCGCGGCGCCGGGACGATCGAGTTCCTCTGGGAGGACGGGGAATTCTACTTCATCGAGATGAACACCCGGCTCCAGGTCGAGCATCCGGTGACCGAGGCGATCACCGGTCTCGATCTCGTCCGCGAGCAGATCCGAATCGCGGAGGGCCATTCGCTCACCCTTCGCCAGCAGGACGTCGTCTTCCGCGGCCATGCGATCGAATGCCGGATCAACGCCGAGGACCCGGTCACCTTCGTCCCCTCGCCGGGCCCGGTGCTGCATTTCCACGCGCCCGGCGGGATGAACGTGCGCGTCGATAGCGGACTCTATTCGGGCTACAAGGTGCCGCCTTATTACGACTCCATGATCGCCAAGCTGATCGTCTACGGCACCACCCGGCAGGGCGCGATGCGCCGCCTCCGCCGCGCGCTCGAGGAGTTCGTGATCGAGGGGATGAAGACCACGATTCCCTTGCACCAGCGCCTGCTCGAGGACCCCGAGTTCCAGGCCGGGAATTATACGATCAAATGGCTCGAGGAGTGGTTGGCGCGGGAGGGCGCCGGGGCCCCGTGAGCGCCGGCGAGGCCGCCGATCCGGCCGCCAATCGCCTGATCCTGCGCGGTAGCGCCTCGGCGGTCGCCGGGCTGCTGATCCGGGTCGGCGCGCGGCTCATCTTCCTGTTCATCGCGGCGCGGCTGTTCGGGGCGGTTTTGTTCGGCGCGTACAGCCTCGCCGTCGCGATCGTCGAGCTGGCCGTCGCGGCGGGCCTGCTCGGCATGAAGCGCATCCTGTTCAAGCTGCTCGACGAGGACGAGAGCAGTCGCCCGCCGGCGCACATCGTGCTCGACGCGGCCGTCCTGGTCGGCGCGGTCAGCGCCGCTCTGGCGCTCGGCCTGATGGCGCTGCTCCTCCTGCCCCCGGTCCGCGAGATTGCGGGCGAAACCGGCTTCGCGCTGTTCCTGATCGCGCCGATGATCGCCGGCCAGGCCCTGCTTGACCTTTTCCTTGCGGCAACCCGCTGGAAGCATCGGATGCGCTACGAGGTGGTCGCCCGCAGCGTCGTCGAGCCCTGGGCGGCGCTCGCCGCAACCGCCGCCGCCTGGCTGGTGGGCTATACCGGGACGGGGCTGCTGATCGGCTATTCGGCCGGCACCCTGCTCGCCTTGGTCTATGCCTTGCTCGGCGCGCGGCGCGCTTATGGCGGCTTCGGCCTTCGCCGCTACCGGCTGCCGCGGGGACGAGCGCGGGCGATCCTCGGCGCCGGCGTCCTTCCGATGAGCACCGACCTCGTCGCCGCCTTGTTCGCGCGGCTCGATCTCTATCTGGTCGGGCTTTTCCTCGGCGAGGGCCCGGCCGGCATTTACGGCGTCGCGCGACAGATCCGTACCCCGGTCCGCCAGGTCCGGCAGAGCTTCGACGGGCTGCTGACCCCGATCGCCGCGAAGACGCTCGCGGCGCGTGGGGCCGCCGAGACCGGCGCCGCCTTCGCCTCGGCGGCGCGGCTGATCCTCGCTTTGCAGCTTCCTCTCCTGATCGCGATGATCGTGATCGGCCTGCCTCTGCTGCACTGGTTCGGGCCGGAATTCGCGGCGGGCTATTGGGCCCTGGTCTTCCTCGGCGCGGCGGAGACCATCCTCGGCGCGTTCGGGGTGAGCGAGCTCATCCTGCTCTACCGCGCGCCGCGCCTCGCGCTCGCGATCACGCTGGCGATGATCCTGGTCAATCTCGCGCTCGGCTGGGCGCTGATCGCGCGCTTCGGCATCGACGGCGCGGCGGTGGCCGTCCTCGTCGCGGTGACGGTGGGCGCATTGGTCCGGCGCGGTTCGCTCCGCCGGCTGGGCGTGCGGGTGCCGCTTCTGTTCAGCGTGGGCCCCATCGTCGCGGCCGCGGCGGGGGTCGCGGTGGGGCTGGCGGCGATGCGGCTGCTGCCGGGCGCCCAGATCGGATTCGTGCTGGCCGCGCTGGCGGCCGCGATTGCCGCTTACGCGGGGACGCTCAAGCTGTGGCTGGCCGCGACAGGCGAGACGCTGGCGCTGCGCCAGTTCCGCACCGGATAGGCGCGCGCGAAGATCGACTCGCGCCGCGCCGCGACCTATGACTGAAGCCTGTTCTCGGGGAGGGTAAGCATGCTGACCGCATTGATCGTCATCGGCGTCGTCGCCGTCGTGCTTGTGTGGGGCGTCGCGATCTACAACGGCCTCGTGCGCGTGCGCGCATTGGCCGAGGAAGGGTTTAGCGGGATCAACGTCCAGCTCCGCCGCCGCGCCGATCTGATCCCCAATCTGGTCAGCACGGTCCAGGGCTATGCCACCCACGAGCGCGAGACGCTGACCCAGGTGATCGAGCATCGCACCGACGCGACCGCCGCCAAGGGCGTCGCCGCGACCGCCCAGGCCGACGCCGCCTTCACCGGCATGCTCGGCCGGCTGATGGCGGTGGCCGAGGCCTATCCCGAGCTCAAGGCCGACGCCAATTTCCGCCAGCTCCAGGAGGAGCTTTCGGAGATCGAGGAGCACCTCCAGAGCGCGCGCCGCTACTACAACGCGACCGTCCGCGATCTGAACACCAAGATCCAGTCCTTCCCCAACGTGCTGATCGCCGGCCCGATGGGGTTCGAGCAGGAGGAATATTACCAGGACGCCGATCCCGCGATCCACGCGGCGCCGGTTGTCACCTTCGGCGCGAAGGCCTGAGGCGATGATCGCCGCCCGGCCGTTGCTGGCGCTGCTGCTCGCGGCGCTGGCCCTGCTCGCGCCCGCCGCTTCGACCGCCAAGCCGACCGACGGCATCGAGGAGCTCGTCCGCGAGGCGCAGGACGATGCCGCGCGCCTCGCCGAGAGTGTCGCCGGCGAGCGCATCCTGAGCTATGTCAGCGACGTCACGGTGACCCGCGACGGCACGCTCCAGGTCGTCGAATCGATTCGGGTGCGCGCCGAGGGCGACCGCATCCAGCGCGGCATCTACCGCGATTTCCCGACCCGCTACCAGCGCGACGGCCGCACCGTCCGCGTCGGCTTCGAGGTCGACGGCGTCACCCGCAACGGCAATCCCGAACCGTACACGACCGAGGGCATCGACAATGGCGAGCGGGTGCGGATCGGCCAGGCCGACGTGATGCTCACCCGGGGCGAGCATCTCTACCAGATAAGCTACCGCACCACCCGCCAGCTCGGCTTCTTCGACGACTATGACGAGCTCTACTGGAACGCGACCGGCAATGCCTGGGCCTTCCCGATCGACCGCGCCGAGGTGCGCATCCGCCTTCCCCAGGCCGTCGCCTTCGGCAACCGCGCCTTCTACACCGGCCCGCAGGGCTCGCAGGCGACCGACGCCGAGGTGGTCGAGGAGCGGCCGGGCGAGATCCGGTTCCGCACCACCCGGCCGCTGGGGCCCAACGAAGGCCTCACCGTCGCCGTCGCCTGGCCGAAGGGCGTGGTCGAAGCGCCGCCGCCGCCGACCGCCACGGAGCAATGGCTGAGCGAATATGGCCCGATCGGTGCCGCGATCCTCGCGCTCGGCGGGCTCGCCTTCTTCTTCTATTATGCCTGGAAGCGGGCCGGGCGCGGGCCGATCCCGGGCACAATCGTCCCGCTCTTCGCCCCGCCGAAAGACATGAGCGCCGCCGCGGTCCGCTACGTCAAGCGCATGGGCTTCGACAATCGCTGCTTCGCCGCCGCGATCGTCGAGAGCGGGGTCAAGGGCAAGATCCGGCTGGTCGAAACCGAAGGCGGCTTCTTCTCCGGCAAGAAGCTCCGCATCGAGAAGACCGGCGAGCCCGACGACATGCCACCCGCCGAGCGCGGCATGCTCCGCTCGCTGTTCGGCAGCGGCGATTCGATCGAGATGGACAAGAAGCACCACGCCACCTTCCGCGCCGCCCAGGCCGCGCTGCGCGAGCCCTTCGAGGCCGCCTACAAGGGCAAGCTCTTCCTCGCCAATCTCGGTTGGGCCTTCGCCGGGCTGATGATGCTGTTCATCGCGATGAACTTCGTCGGCCTGATCGTGGTCGCGGCCGATCCCTATGGCGAGCCCGGCGGCGCGCTGGTCTCGGCGCTCGGCCTCGGCCTTCAGCTACTCGCGATCGGCGCGGCGTCGAAGTCCCGCATGGTGGCGAAGGACGGCAGCTGGCTGCTCGCCATCGCCGCGATCCTGCTCGGCATCCTTGGCCTGCTCATCCTGCTCGGCACCTTCTCCTTCGCGGCCGATGCCGGCGGTGTGCTCTGGATGCTCGCGCCGCTGCTCGCTTTGCCCCTGGTGATCTCGGCTTTCTGGTGGATGGCGGCGCCGACCCGGGAGGGCCGCAAGGTGATGGACGAAATCGCCGGCTTCGAGCGCTATCTCTCCGCCACCGAGGAAGCGCGGCTGGAGACGCTCCACCCGCCCGAGAAGACGCCGGACTTGTTCGAGCGCTATCTGCCTTATGCGATCGCGCTCGGGGTCGAGAACAGCTGGGCGGCGCGCTTCGCCTCGGTGCTCGCCGCGGCAGCGGCCGATCCGAACCGGCGGGACAGCCAGATGGGCTGGTATTCGGGCAGCAACAACGCCTGGTCCAACCCCGGCATGTTCGCCACCGCGGTCGGCGCCAGCCTGGTCAGCAGCACCGCGGCCGCCTCGACCGCGCCGGGATCGAGCAGCAGCTCGGGCGGCGGCGGCTCCTCGGGCGGCGGCGGCGGGGGCGGCGGGGGCGGCGGCTGGTAGGATGAAGCGGCTCTTCCCCGTCCTGATCCTCCTCGCCGCCGGCGCGGCGCTGGCGCAGGACGCGACGAGCGCGGCGGACCTTGCCGGGCGCTATACGTACAGCTTCCGCAACGGCGATATTTCCGGGGCGCGCTTCACCAGCACGGACAGCGTCATCGTCGTCGCGACCGGGCCGGGCGAGGCCTATGTCGAGCTCGATCTCAACTTCTTCAACGGCCATCAATGCAGCATCGGCGGCATGGCGAGTTTCGAGGACGGCCGGCTGGTCCATCGCGACGCGGAGATGCCGAACCATGACGGCGTGCCGTGCCGGCTCAGCCTGTGGCGCGACGGCGACCGGCTGCGCTGGACCGACGGCGAAGGCAGCTGCCGGGCCTTTTGCGGGGCGCGCGGCAGCCTCACGGACGGCGAGATGCGCTGGTCGAGCCGCCGCGCGATCCCCCGCGCGGAACAAAATCGCATCCTCGAGGAATATGAGCGGACACGGGACCTGCCATGAAAGCCACCATCTACCACAACCCGCTCTGCGGCACCTCGCGCAAGACGCTGGAGATCCTCCGCGAGGAGGGCGCCGACGTCACGATCGTCGAATATCTGAAGCATCCGCCTTCCGCGGCGGAGCTCATGCGGCTCTATAGCCGCGCCGGAATCTCCCCGCGCGACGGCCTGCGCGCCAAGGAACAGCTCGCCGAGGACCTCGATCTGATCCACGGCGCGGTCAGCGACGACGCGCTCATTGAGGCGATGGTCGAGAACCCGATCCTGATCAACCGGCCGCTGGTCGAAACCGAAAAGGGCGTCGTCCTCGCGCGGCCACAGGACAAGGTGCGCGAAATTCTCTAGCCTGCCGGCGCGATGCTGGACCTCGATCTGCTGCTCAAGGCCTATGCGGTCGGCGTCTTCCCCATGTCCGATGGGCGCGAGGCCGAGGACGTCTTCTGGGTCGAGCCCAAAAGGCGGGCGATTCTGCCACTCGATCGGTTCCATCTCTCGAGATCGCTGCGCAAGACGCTGAGATCGGGCGCGTTCGAGGTGACGCGGGACCGGGCGTTCGAGCGGGTCGTGCGCCGCTGCGCCGAGCGCGAGGACACCTGGATCAACGGCGCGATCGAGGCGAGTTACGTCGCGCTCCACGATCGCGGTCACGCCCATTCGGTCGAGGTCTGGGCGGAGGGCGAGCTGGTCGGCGGGCTCTACGGGGTCCAGCTCGGCGGCGCCTTTTTCGGCGAGAGCATGTTCTCGGAGCGCCCCGATGCCTCGAAGGTCGCGCTCGCCTGGCTGGTCGCGCGGCTCAGGGTCGGCGGCTTCGCCCTGCTCGACTGCCAGTTCATGACCGAG
>NZ_JBQTJC010000016.1:0-4879 GCF_052387495.1 Sphingosinicella sp.
TTCATCGAGAGCGCGGCGCGCCAGCTCGACCTGATGGGCCGCGCGCGCTGCGATGCGAACTGGGTGGTCGCCTCGTCGCGGCTCAAGAGCCTCGCCGCCAGCTTCGGCTCGAGCGGCCTGGTCGCGCTCGCCGAGGACGCGCTCGTCGGCGCCCCGGGCGATCCCGTCGCGCTTCGCAAGATCGGCGAGGCGATCGACGATTTCGCCGGGAACTGAGCCGAACCGTTTTGCATCCGTGAAGCCGTCCGCCTAGGCTCTCCGCCGTTGCGGAGGGTGTTTCTTGGCATTGGCGGCATTGATCGGCGCTTATCACGAAGCGGACGAGGCGGGGGTGCTGCGCGCCGCGCTGCCGCTCGCCGGCCGCACCGTCGTCGAGCGCCAGGTCCGTCTCGCCGCCGCCGCCGGGGCGACCCGGATCGTCCTCGTCGCCGAGCGGATGCCGATCGAGCTGGTCGCGGCGATCGATCGGCTGCGCCGCGCCCGCCTGCCGGTCGAGGTCGCACGCGGCGCCGAGGAGGCGGCCGAGACGATCGATCCCACCGACCGGCTGCTGCTGATCGCCGACGGCGCCGTGGTCGACGCCAGCCAGCTCGTCCGTCTCGCCGAGGCGGAGGGCCATGCCGTGCTTACGGTCCCGGACGGCAGCTTCGGCGAGCTTTACGAGCGGATCGACGGCCAGTCGCGCTGGGCGGGCGCCGCCGCGATCGATGGCGCGCTCCTTCGCAAGACCGCCGCGATGCTGCGCGATTGGGACCTGCAATCGACTTTGCTCCGCCGGGCGCTTCAGGCTCACGCGCGCCATCTCGCGGCGGAAGGTCCGGTGGCGATCCTCGACCGACTCGACGACGCAGCCGGCCTCGAAGCCCGGATCCTCGCTTCGGCCGCCGAGAGCCGGGGCGGCTGGCTGTCAAGGCTGATGGCGCCGCTCGAGCGCGCGCTTGCCCATTTCCTTGTGCCGAGTCCCGCGAGTCCCACGCTGATCGGCACCGCCGCGGCCTTGTTCACCGGGCTCGGCGCGGTGGCGTTCGGCTTCCGCTGGTTCGGGACGGGCCTCGCGCTGATGCTCCTCGCCACGCCGCTTGACGGCGTCGCGATCCGCCTCGGCCGGGTGCGGATGCAGGAGGATGCGGGGCGAAGCTGGTGGAGCTATTTGATGCCCGCGTTCGCCGGCGCCGGCCTGCTCGCCCTCGCTTATGCGCTCGCGGCGAGCCACGGGTGGGGCATGGTCCTGCTCGGCGCGATCACGCTCGCCTTCCTTGTCGCGCTCGGCATCGAGCTGGAGGGAAAAAGCCCGCCGGGCGGCTTCCTGCTCGCCGAGCGCAAGGGCATGATCTGGCTGATGCTGCCCTTCGCCGGCTTCGGCCGCTGGGAAATGGGGCTCGTCTTCCTCTTCGCTTATGCCGCTTCGAGCTTCTTCTGGGCGCAGCGCCACGCCCATGCCCGTCCCACGGCGGGACAGGTTAAGCCGCAGGATTAGCCACAGTTTAACCCTGTGCGGGCTAAGACGAAACGATGGCCGATCCGGGTTCGACGAGGCGCGAGGGACGGAGCGACGCCGCGCGGCTTTTGCTCGCCGCGGCGCGCGAGCGCTTTGCCGTCGCCGCGACCGATCTTCTCCTGCCCGATCAGGCCCGCTTGACCGAGTGGCAGCGGGTCACCGCCGCCGCCTTGCTCTCCCGCCTCGTCCGCTCGATCGAGGACGAATTGCGCGTGCACCTGGCGGAGCGTTTCGCCGAGCATGAGGCGCTCGTCGCCGCGCTCTCCTCAGCCCGCGTGCCGATCGCGCTGCCGATCCTCGAGCGCGCGCAGGTGCTGCGCGACGCCGAGCTCAGCACCCTGCTCGTCCGCCGCGTCGAGGAGCATCGCTTCTGGACGGCGCGCGCGCCGCTGACGCGCGACGAATATCTGTTCGAGCTGGTCCGCGACGCGGACGAGGCCGTCGCCGCCGAGGCGATGGAGCTGGTGATCGCGCGCAGCCGCCGCTTCGACCGCTTCCAGGAGCCTGTATTGGGCAAGGCGGAATTGCCCGCGGAGCTCCAGCATAAAACGGTCTGGATCGTCGCCGCGGCGCTTCGCCACTATATCGTCCAGCAGCATCAGATCGGCGCGGTCGACGCTGCCGTCGAAGAGGCGGCCGGCGCGCTGATCGCCGGTTATGACGAGGGCGACAGCCTCGAGGCGCGCGCCCTGCGCCTCGCCAAGCGCCTGCACGCGGCCGGCCGCTTCGACGGCCCCGCGCTTGTCCGGACCATAGAGGACGGCATGCTGCCCTTCTTCCTCGCGGGCCTCTCGACGCTCTGCGCGCTCGAGCCCGGCGCCACCTGGGAGGTGCTCGCCGATCCGCGCGGCCGCGGCCCGGCCTTGCTGCTCCGCGCCGCCGGCATCGGCCGCGACGAAGCGGCGGCGATCCTGCTCGCCTTGAACGCGCGCGGGCCGATCTTCTCCGGCCAGGAGGGCGACGCCACCGCCGCCCAGCTCGAATTGTTCGACACAATGGACCAGGGCTCGGCGCGCGAGGTGCTCCGCCTCTGGCAGGCCCATCCCGCCTACCGCGCCAGCGTCGCGCGCATCTCGACCCGGGCCCGGCCCGCGGCGGAGGCGGCATGAGCAATGTCCTCAGCGACGATCGCCCGGTCACCGGCCGGGTCGACGCAGAAGGGCGGCTGATCCTCGCCGATCCGCCGCTCGCCGCGCTCAACGAGCGCGCCGGCGGCAGCGCTGGCGGCGCCCTGTCAGTGCCGCAGATCGCCGCGCTCGCGCGCTTGGCGCGCCGCCTCGGCATCACCGTCTCGCGCGCCGCGATCGCCGCCGACGGCGATCACGACGTCGATCTCTGGGTTCGCGCCGAGCCCGCGGGCGAGGAGGTCGCGCTTTCGATCACCGGCTGGACCCAGCGCCCGGCTTTGGTCGAGCCCGCCGATCGGCCGGCGGCGCGCGAGCGCGACTTTCAGCGCGCCTCGGCCGACTGGACCTGGGAGACCGACGACACCTTGCGCATCACCGCGCTTTCCGCCGGCGCGGCGGCGGCGATCGGTCGCGCCTCAGCCGAATTGATCGGCAAGCAGCTCACTCGCCTGTTCCGCTTCCGCGAGGACGAGAAGGGCGGCTTGCCCCTGCTCGCCGCGCTCGCCGAGCACAGCCGATTCGAAGGCCAGCTGACCGAGCTGCGCGGCGGCCGGACCGGGCGCTATTGGCTCTCGGGCGTGCCGCTAATCGACGGCATGGGGCGGGTCGCGGGCTTTGGCGGCGCCGCAGTGGCGGCGGACGACAGCCAGACAGCGCCCGAACCGAGCGGGGAAGAGCGCTCGGCCTCCGGCAACGCCTTCGGCGCGCGCCTCGATTCGGCCCTGCGAACGCCGCTCGCCGACATCGTCGACAATGCCGAGCGGCTGCGCGAGCGCGCCGAGGGGCCCTTGCGGAGCGACTATGCCGATTATGCCGCCGACATCGCCTCGGCCGGCCGCCATTTGCTCTCGCTCATCGACGATCTCGTCGACCTGCAGGCGATCGAGCGGCCCGATTTCCGTCCCACCGCCGAGGCGGTCGATTTGGCCGACGTCGCCCGCCGCGCCGCCGGCCTGCTCACCGTCCGCGCCGCCGACCGCGAGGTCAGGATCGACGGTCCCGGCGACGCCGACGCGCTCCCCGCCACCGGCGATTTCACCCGCTGCCTGCAGATCCTCGTCAATCTGATCGGCAATGCGGTGCGCTATTCGCCGGCGGGCGGCGAGGTCTGGATCCGCACCGAGCAGGAGGGCGATCTCGCCATCGTCATCGTCGCCGATCAGGGCAAGGGCATCGCCGAGGCGGACCAGGAGCGGATTTTCGAGAAGTTCGAGCGGGTCGATCCGACCGAGCCCGGAGGCACCGGCCTCGGCCTCTACATCGCCCGCCGCCTCGCCCGCGCCATGGGCGGCGACCTCGCCGTCGATAGCGCGCCGGGGCAGGGCGCGCGCTTCACCTTCACACTTCCACTGACGAAAGCGGGTTAACTACCTCCGCTCGACGGGCACATAATCCCGCTGCGCCGCGCCGGTGTAGAGCTGGCGGGGGCGGCCGATCTTTTGCTCGGGGTCGGCGATCATCTCGTTCCACTGGGCGACCCAGCCGACCGTGCGGGCGAGGGCGAAGAGCGCGGTGAACATCGTCGTCGGGAAGCCGATCGCGTTGAGGATCACGCCCGAATAGAAATCGACGTTCGGATAGAGCTTCTTCTCGATGAAATAATCGTCCCTGAGCGCGACCTGCTCGAGCTCGCGGGCGGTGTCGAGGACGGGGTCCGAAATGCCGAGCTCGTTCAGCACCTCCTCGGCGGTCTTCTGCATCACCTTCGCGCGCGGATCGAAATTTTTGTAGACGCGGTGGCCGAAGCCCATCAGCCGGAAGGGATCGTCCTTGTCCTTGGCGCGGGCGATATATTCCGGAATCCGTTCGGGCCGGCCGATCTCGCGCAGCATTTCCAGCGCCGCCTCATTGGCGCCGCCATGGGCCGGGCCCCACAGGCAGGCGATCCCCGCGGCGATGCAGGCGAACGGGTTGGCGCCCGAAGAGCCGGCGAGCCGGACCGTCGAGGTCGAGGCGTTCTGCTCGTGATCGGCGTGAAGGATGAAGATGCGCCGCATCGCATTTTCGATGATCGGATTGACCTCATAGGGCTCGGCCGGGACGCCGAAGGTCATCCTGAGGAAGTTGCCGGTGTAGCTCAGGTTGTTCTGGGGATACATAAACGGCTGGCCGATGCTGTACTTGTAGGCCATCGCCGCGATCGTCGGCATCTTGGCGATCAGCCGGTGAGAGGCGATCATGCGCTGCTTGGGGTCGGTGATGTCGGTCGAATCGTGATAGAAGGCGGAGAGCGCGCCGACCACGCCGCACATGA
>NZ_JBQTJC010000017.1:0-4250 GCF_052387495.1 Sphingosinicella sp.
CAGCTCGTGCGCAGCGCGCCGCACAACCAGCTCATGAAGGAAGCGGCGCTGGTGATCACCCATGGCGGCCATGGTACCGTGACTCGCGCGCTCGCCCACGGCAAGCCGATGCTGGTCGTGCCTCACGGCCGCGACCAGAACGACAATGCCACGCGGGTGACCGCGCGCGGCGCGGGCCTGATGCTCCCGGCTGAAGCAACCATCGAGGAGTTCCGGGCCGCGATCGAAACTTTGCTCGGGGACCCAGGCTACGCTGCCGCCGCGGCCGAGCTGGGCGGCCGGGTCGCCGACGAGATCGCGCGGTCGCCGGTCGCCGAGGAGCTGGAGCGGATCGCCTTGTGCGGATGCGGGAGCGCGAAGCGGGCGGCGGCCTGAGCCGTCAGGCGTCGCCGCAATCTTCGCACCTGCCGTGCACCTCGATCACCGGGCGCGCGGGCGCGAAGCCGGCGCGCTTGGCGGCGTCGCGGACCCCGCCAGTGACTTTGTCGTCGTCGAGGTGGGTCGCCTGGCCGCAGGTGTCGCAGATCAGGAAGATGCAGTCGTGCAGGCAATCGGGGTGGTCGTTCGCGACATAGGCGTTGGCGCTTTCCACCCGGCGGGCGAGGTTGGCGCCGACGAACAGATCGAGGATGCGATAGACGCTGTTGGCGGCGACGCGGCGGCCCTGATTTTCGCTGACCTTCTCGGCGATGTCATAGGCGCTGGCCGGCTTGTCGAAACTCGCCAGCGCGTCGAACACGGCGGCGCGCATAGGCGTCCATTGCTCGCCGGACTTCGTCATCGTCGCCTGGGCGGCCTCGGCGAGGTCAGCGCCCTGATGGCTGTGGTGGACATGCTCCATGACGGGAAATGTAGGCCTTTGCGTGGTGGCGGACAAGTAAGCGGTCGGCGTTCCCCGTCTTCCCGGCGAAATGGCGCAGGTGCGCAGTGCCCCGCACTGCGCAGCCACGTCCGGGGGACGTGGCGGACCCGAGCCATGGGATCCCGGGACAAGAAGGCACGGCGCTTCCCCATGAGACCCCGGCCTTCGCCGGGGTGACGAGTTGTCTCAAATCACCGCGCGGCGGTTGAGGTCGTGGCCCAAAGCGAGGACGAGCACGCCGGCGATCGACCAGAGCATCTCGCCGCCGTCATGGCCGAGGGTGAGCGCGCCAGCCATCATGCCGAGGCCGAGGCTGCCGATCGAGGCGGGTAGCATGAAGCCGTGCAGCCTTATGCCGCGCCCGAGACCGATCACGCCGAACAATATGGCGAGACCCATCCCGGCCTCGTGGAAGATCGGATGCAGGAGGAGCCCGCCCGCCGAGGCCAGGAAGGTCAGCAGCACCGCGCCGGCGATGCAATGGACGAGGCAAAGGCCCGACAGGCCGATGGCCCACCGGTCGATCGTCCCGATCCGTGCGACGCTTCCGAACACGAGCGATTCCCTTCTCACCGGACGATATACGCCTGGGCGGTTAAAGTTACAACATCACATTGACGCTTTCGTTCCACGGGGACACGCAATAACATGTCCCCGCACGCTTGCTTGGCAAGCGCCCGCGCCTTCGCCATAGGGCGCGCGATGTTCTCCCGCCCGACCGAAGCCCGGCCCCGCCCCGGCCAGCTCGCCAACTGGCTGACCTTCGTCGCGGTTTTGATCTTTGTGATGATCGTCGTCGGCGGGATCACGCGGCTCACCGAATCCGGCCTGTCGATGGTGCGCTGGGAGCCGATTTCGGGCGCGATCCCGCCCTTGAACGAGGCCGACTGGCAGCGCGAGTTCGATCATTATCGCGCGACGCCGCAATACCAGCAGGTCAATACCGGCATGACGCTGTCGGACTTCAAGACCATCTTCTTCTGGGAATATGTCCACCGGCTGCTCGGGCGGCTGATCGGCCTTGCCTTCGCGCTGCCCTTGCTCTGGTTCTGGTGGAAGCGGGCAATTCCTTCCGGCTACGGCTGGAAGCTCGGCGGAGTGTTCGGATTGGGCGCGCTGCAGGGGGCGATCGGCTGGTGGATGGTCGCCTCCGGACTGGTCGACGTGCCCGAGGTCAGCCATATCCGCCTTGCCATCCACCTGCTCATGGCCTTCGCCATCTTCGCCGCGATCATCTGGGTCTCGCTCGATCTAAACGCGCTCGCGAAAGACGCCGGCGCGCGGCCGGTGAAGCTGCCCCTTCTCGGCATCTGGGCGCTCTGCCTCGTTTTTCTCCAATTCCTGTTCGGCGCCTATGTCGCGGGGCTGGAGGCGGGCTACACCTTCAACAGCTGGCCGCTCATGGGCGACGCGCTCTTCCCGGCCGAGGCGCCGATGCTCGAGCCGTTCCCGCGCAACTTCGTCGACAACCCCCTGGTCGTGCAGTTCGTCCACCGCTGGCTCGCCTTCGTCGTGGCGGCGGTCGCGGTCTGGCTCGGCGTCCGCGCCTGGCTGCGCGGCTTCCGCGCCGACGCCGCCTTGCTGATCGGTGCCGTCCTCGCCCAGCTCCTGCTCGGCATCCTTGTTATTCTGTCGGGCGTCCAGATCGATATCGCGGTCGCGCACCAGGGCATGGCCGCCCTCCTCCTCGCCGCCCTGGTCACCGCCGCGCACCGGCTTGGCGGCCCGGCAAGGGAGAAGGCGGCGGCATGACCGGCATCCTCAAGAGCGAGATCGTCGCCCTCTACGTCATCTTCGGCGACGAGGCGGAGGCGCGCAGCATCGGCCGCGACATGGTCGAGGCGCGGCTCGCCGCCTGCGTCAACATCCTCGGCCCGTGCCGGTCGATCTACCGCTGGCAGGGCGCGGTCGAGGAGGCGGACGAGGTCGCCGCGATCTTCAAGACCGGCCACGAACGGGTCAACGATCTCATGCAGGCGATCCACGCCGCCCACAGCTACGACGTCCCGGCGATCACCGTCCTCCCGATCGCGGGTACCCACCGGGCCTATCTCGACTGGGTGCTGGAGAACAGCGCATGAGGGTTCTGCTCGCGCTCGGGGCGGCGCTCGTCGCCGTTAATGCGGCGGTGCAGCCGCACGCGCCGGTCGTCCAATCGTTCGACGTGGCCGTGCCGTTCGCGCCGACCGTCGCCGATATGGGCGGCGTTCGGCACCTTTCTTACGAGATTCACCTGACCAACTTCGCCTCCCGTCCGATCCGGATCGAGCGGATCGAGGTGTTGAACGAAGGCGGCGAAACTTTCGCCGGGGCCGAGGGCGAGACGCTCGACGGCTGGATCGAGCGGGCCGGTGCGCGCGACACGGCGGATGCGCGACTGGTGCCGCCCGGCGCGCGGATCGTCGTCTATCTCGATCTTCCTGCCACGGGCCAGATACCCGCGGCACTTGGCCACCGGATCGGCTTTAGGTTCGCCGAAGGGGATGCGGGTCCGCACAGTCTGATTGCGCCCAATGTGACGGTCACACGAAGGCCGCCGACGCGTCTCGGCCCGCCGTTGCGCGGCGGCCCATGGGTCGCGGTCTATGCCCCTCGAATGGCCCGCGGCCATCGCCGTTTCCCATATGCGACCGCGGGCGCGGTGCGCGTGCCCGGGCGCTTCGCGATCGACTGGTTCGGCGTCGACGCAGGCGGTCGCTCGGGAGGCGGCGAAAGGCTCGACCAGTTCGTCGGCCACGACGCCGAGGTTCTGGCGGTTGCGGACGGGACTGTCGTCGCCGTGCGCGACGACATGCCCGAAGCTGCAACCCTTGCGTCCCTGCCCGCAGTTTCACTCGGCGACGCGACGGGCAATTATGTCGCTATCGACATCGGCGAGGGCCGCTATGCCTTCTACGAGCACCTGCGTCCCGGAATCCTCGTTCGCATCGGCGAGCGGGTCAGGCTCGGACAGCCGATCGCTCGGCTCGGCCTCACCGGCCAGGGCAGCAGTCCGCACCTCCATTTTCATCTCGCGGACGCCAATTCGCCGCTCGCCGCCGACGGGCTGCCCTTCGTGATCGACCAGGTCGAGATTCTGGGTGGCTATCCGTCGATCGAAGCCTTCGCGGGCGGCGGGCCATGGAACGCCGAGGAGCGCGGAAGCGACAGAGAGGCACCGCTCCGGCCCGCGCCGAACGCCGTCGTCAGATTTCCGGGAACGCGCTAAGGTATTATTTTACCTCTCACGAAAGCCCCGCATTTCTTGACTTTCTCGGGCCCCGCTGCCATTTGCCCGCCGTCCGCGCCGCTCCGTTCGAGCGGCGCTGCTCATTTCAAAGAGGTCGCAGCCAATGAAGGCGCTGATGAAGACCACCAAGTCGGCCAAGCCGCGCGAGGTGGAGAAGAA
>NZ_JBQTJC010000018.1:0-3453 GCF_052387495.1 Sphingosinicella sp.
CGCCGACCAAGGCCGAGGCGGAGGCGTTCGTCGCACGGGCCGAGCGCGAGCTGGCCGAATTTTCGGTGATCAACGCCCGCGCGCAATGGGTGACCGCGACCTACATCACCCAGGATACCGACGCGCTCGCCGCCTATTTCGGCACGATCGGAACGCAGATGGGCGTGCGCTTCGCGAGCGAGGCGGCGCGCTACATGACGGCGCCGGGTATCGACGCCGACACGCGGCGCAAACTCAACTTATTGAGGCTCGGCCTGACCCTGCCGGCGCCGACCACCGAGGGCGCCGCCGCCGAATTGAACCGCATCTCGACCGATCTCCAGTCACAATATGGCCGCGGCCGGGGGACGATGAACGGCGAGACGCTGACCGGCAACGAGATCGAGGCCCGGATGGGCACGGTCCGCAATCCGGCGCACCTGCGCGAGATGTGGACGAGCTGGAACGACAATGTCGGCGCGCCGATGCGTCAGCCTTATGCCCGCATGGTCGAGATCGCCAATGCCGGCGCCAGCGAGCTGGGCTTTGCCGACACCGGCGCGATGTGGCGCTCCAATTACGACATGCCGCCGGATGAGTTCATGGCGCTGACCGAGCGGCTGTGGGGCGAGGTCCGCCCGCTCTACGAGCAGATCCACTGCTTCGCCCGCGCCGGGCTCAACCGCACCTATGGCGACGAGGTCCAGGCCGCGACCGGCCCGATCCGCGCCGACCTGCTCGGCAATCTGTTGGCGCAGGAATGGGGCAATATCTACGATGTCGTCGCGCCGCAGGGGGCGACCGGCGAGGCGCCCTACGATCTTACCCAATTGCTCGAGCGCGCGGAATACACGCCCGAGCGCATCGTCCGCCAGGGCGAGGCCTTCTTCAGCTCTTTGGGTTTCGCGCCGCTGCCCGAGACCTTCTGGCAACGCTCGATGATCACCCAGCCCCGCGACCGCGAGGTGGTCTGCCATGCTTCGGCCTGGGACGTCGACAATGTCGAGGATCTGCGCATCAAGATGTGCACCCGCGTGAACGCCGACGATTTCGTCACCGTCCACCACGAGCTCGGCCACAATTACTATCAGCGCGCCTACAACCGGCAGCCGTTCCTCTATCTGAACAGCGCCAATGACGGCTTCCACGAGGCGATCGGCGACATGATCGCGCTCTCGGTGACGCCCGAATATCTCGTCCAGATCGGCCTCTTGCAGCAGAACCAGCTGCCGAGTGCCGAGCAGGACCGGGCGCTCCTGCTCCGCCAGGCGCTCGACAAGATCGCCTTCCTGCCGTTCGGTCTGCTCGTCGACCGCTACCGCTGGGGCATTTTCTCGGGCCAGATTCCGCCGGGAGAATATCAGGCGGCATGGGACCGGATGCGGCTCGAATATCAGGGTATCGTTCCGCCGGTGGCGCGCACCGAGGTGAATTTCGACGCCGGCGCCAAATATCACGTCCCGGCGAGCGTGCCCTACACGCGCTACTTCCTCGCCCGCATCCTCCAGTTCCAGTTCTACAAGGCCGCCTGCGACATCGCCGGCTGGCGCGGCCCGCTCCACCGCTGCACCTTCTACGGCAATCGCGAGGTCGGCCGGCGGCTCAATGAGATGCTCGCGATGGGCGCCTCGCGGCCCTGGCCCGACGCGCTCGAAGCCTTCACCGGCACGCGCGAAATCTCGGCCGAGCCGATGGTCGAATATTTCCAGCCCCTTCTCGGCTGGCTCAGGGAGCAGAACGGGGGTCGCCGGTGCGGCTGGGAGGCGCCGGCGCGCCCGCGTCGGTAAATCGCGGATAAAGGCGCGGCGCGCTACACCGGCGCTTCGCAGCCATTCGGAGCTTTTCTCTATGCGCGCCTTTCGGGCCGTTCCATTGCTGATTTTCGCGTCCGCCGCCGCCGCCGGGCAGGCCCAGCCGTTCAATCCGGCCTCGCCGGAGAACCGGCAGGTGATGCCGGCCTTCAATTATGCGACGGTCGAGGCGGTGCTGACCCAGATCGGCGCGCGCTTCGAGCGGCGCGGCACGGCGGAGCGGCCGGCGCTGACCGTGATCTTCCCAAACGGCCGCCGCGCGGCGATCATCTTCGGCTCGTGCGAGCAGCAGGGCGCGGCCTGCAAGGCGATCAGCGTTCAGGCGGCGTGGTCGCGGCCGGCGGGCATGACGGCGGAGCGGCTCGCGACCAACGTTCAGCGCTTCAACCAGCGCTACGCCTTCGCGCGCGCCTTCCTCACCGCGGACGGGCGGCCCGGCCTGCAGCGTTACCTGACCGCCGATTTCGGCTTCATCCGCGGCAATCTCGCGGTGAACCTGCTCGTCTTCGCCAGCTCCGCCGAGCGCTTCCAGGCCGAGGCGTTACGCTAGAGTTGGCCGAGCATATAATCGGCGCCGGAGACGCTGAACGCGCCCGGCTCCTCGACATTGAGCGACTGGACGACGCCATCCTCGACGATCGCCGACCAGCGCTGGCTGCGCTTGCCCATGCCGAACTTGGAGAAATCGGCGTCCAGCCCGACCGCCTCGGCGAAGGCGCCATTGCCGTCGGCGAGCATCGTCACCTTGCCCTCGGCGCCGGCCTGATTGCCCCAGGCGCCCATCACGAAGGCGTCGTTGACCGAGACGCAGGCGATTTCGTCGACGCCCTTGCCCTTGAGCTCGGCCGCCTTCTCGACATAGCCGGGCAGGTGGCGCGCCGAGCAGGTCGGGGTGAACGCGCCCGGAACGGCGAACAAGGCAACCTTGCGGCCGGCGAAGAATTCGTCCGTCTCGACCGGCTGCGGTCCTTCCGCCGTCGCTTTGGTCAGGGTCATGCTGGGAATGCGGTCGCCGACGCTGATCGTCATGTGAGTCTCCTGGGAATTGGGCCGGGGATTCGGGTCGGCCCGGCCCTTAGCAATTGTGATGCCCCGCGCCAAACGCCTATAGCGCCGCCATGGACGCGCCACGCTTCCTCAGCGGCCAGTTCCTGCTCGCCATGCCCGGCATGGGCGATCCGCGCTTCGACAAGGCGGTGATCGCGATGTGCGTCCATGACGAGGAAGGGGCGCTCGGCATCGGCCTCGGCCGGGTAATCCCTCGGCTCGGCTTCCACGATCTCCTCAAGCAGCTCGATATCGCGCCCGGCCAGGCGCCGAATGCCGCAATCCACCATGGCGGCCCGGTCGAGCCGCAACGCGGCTTCATCCTCCATACCTCGGACTGGGGCGGCTCGGACAGCATCTCGGTCGGCAAGCGCTGGGTGCTTTCGGCGACGCTCGACATCCTGAAAGCGATCGCGGAAGGGAAGGGGCCGTCGCGCTGGGTCGCCGCCTTGGGCTATGCCGGCTGGGGCCCGGGTCAGCTCGAGGACGAGATGGGCCGCCACGGCTGGTTCGTGACGCCGGGCGACGAGCGCCTGCTCTACGAGTGCGACGTCGACTCGCGCTGGGCGGCCGCCTTCCGAGGTGCCGGCATCGACCCGCGCCTGCTCGCCGCGGA
>NZ_JBQTJC010000019.1:0-21494 GCF_052387495.1 Sphingosinicella sp.
AGCCGTGCTGGCAGAGCCCACCGCCGCTTGAACTTGCTGTTCCCCGGCGGAGGCCGGGGTCCAGCCAGATAGGATAACCTGGACCCCGGCTTTCGCCGGGGAACAGTCGATTGAAGGATGTAAAGACATGGCTGAGATCACGGCCGCCACCGTCAAGGAGCTGCGCGAGCGCACCGGCGCGGGGATGATGGACTGCAAGAAGGCGTTGGCCGCGAAAGGCGGCGACATGGAAGCCGCGATCGACTGGCTGCGCGCGAAAGGCCTGGCCGCGGCGCGCGGCAAGGGTGACCGAGTCGCTGCCGACGGCCTCGTTGGCGTCGCCGTCCAGGGAACGATAGGCGCTATTGTCGAGGTCAATTCGGAAACCGACTTCGTCGCCAGGAACGACCAGTTCCAGGACTTCGTCCGCAACGTCGCGCAGCTGGCGCTGGCGACTGGCAACGACGTCGAGGAGCTGGGCCGCGCCCAATATCCGGGCGGCGGCACCGTCGCCGAGACGCTGACCAGCAACATCGCCACGATCGGCGAGAACCAGTCGCTGCGCCGCGCCGCGCGGCTCGAGGTCGATGAGGGCGTCGTCGTCTCCTACACCCACAATGCGGTCGCGCCGGGGCTCGGCAAGATCGGCGTGCTGGTTGCGCTCGAGAGCGGCGCCGACAAGGGAGGTCTCGAGGCGCTCGGTAAGCAGCTCGCTATGCACATCGCCGCGGCCAATCCGCTGGCGCTGAGCGGCGAGGAGCTCGACGCCGACCTGGTTGAGCGCGAGCGCGGTATCGCGCTGGAGAAGGCGAAGGAATCGGGCAAGCCGGCCGAGATCGTCGAGAAGATGGTCGAGGGCGCGATGGCCAAGTTCCGAAAGGAAAACGCTTTGCTCTCCCAGCTCTTCGTCATGGACAACAAGACGAAGATCGCGGATGTGATCGCGGCGGAGGCCAAGACGTTGGGCGCCGACGTGACGCTCAAGGCCTATGTTCGCTTCCAGCTCGGCGAAGGCATCGAGAAGAAGGTCGACGATTTCGCCGCCGAGGTCGCCGCCGCTTCGGGCGTCGGCCGCGCCGAGCCGGTCGCCTGATCTTCCTCGCCCAAGCGCCTTGGCAGGGTGGCGCGCGCCGATTAAGGTGCGCGCCGCCCGCTATTTCCACCGAGCCGACCCCAGGGAAAAGACCCCCATGCCGCGCCCGCGCTTCAACCGCATCCTGCTGAAGCTTTCGGGCGAGGCCCTCATGGGCGACGGCCAGTTCGGGATCGATCCCGACACCGTCGCCAGGCTCGCCGACGAGATCAAGGCGGCGAAGGAGGGCCACGAGCTCTGCCTCGTCGTCGGCGGCGGCAACATCTTCCGTGGCCTCGCCGGCGCCGCCAAGGGCTTCGATCGGGCCAGCGCCGATTATATGGGTATGCTCGCCACCGTAATGAACGCGCTGGCGCTGCAGAATGCTCTCGAAAAGGCCGGGGTCGACACCCGCGTCCAGTCCGCGATCCCGATGGCGACGGTCTCCGAGCCCTACATCCGCCGGCGCGCCGTCAGGCACATGGAGAAGGGCCGGGTGGTGATCTTCGCGGCCGGCACCGGCAATCCCTTCTTCACCACCGACACCGCCGCCGCGCTCCGCGCCGCCGAAATGGGCTGCGACGCTTTGTTCAAGGGCACCAGCGTCGACGGCGTCTACAGCGCCGATCCGAAGCAGGTGAAGGACGCGACCCGCTATGACAGTGTGACCTTCAACCAGGTGCTGAGCCAGGATCTACGGGTGATGGACGCCAGCGCCGTCGCCCTGTGCCGCGACAACAATATCCCGATCGTCGTCTTCAACATCCGCGAGCAGGGCAATCTCGCCCGGGTGCTCGGTGGCGACGGCATGTCGACGATTGTTCAGAACGAGGGAGGAAGCCATGCCGGCTTATGACAAGGCCGACCTGCAGCGCCGGATGCACGGCGCGGTGGAGGCGCTGAAGCACGATCTGGGCGGGCTGCGCACGGGGCGCGCCTCGACCGCCTTGCTCGATCCGATCACGGTCGACGTCTACGGCGCGAACATGCCGCTCAATCAGGTCGCGACCGTTTCGGCGCCCGAGCCGCGATTGCTCTCGGTTCAGGTCTGGGACCGCTCGAACATCGGCGCGGTCGAAAAGGCGATCCGCAACGCCGGGCTCGGCATCAACCCGGTTACCGACGGCCCCAATATCCGCCTCCCCATCCCGGATCTCACCGAGGAGCGCCGCAAGGAGCTGGCCAAGCTCGCCCATCAATATGCGGAGAAGGCGAAGATCGCCGTCCGCAACGTCCGCCGCGACGGCATGGACGCGCTGAAGGCCGACGAGAAGAAGAAGGACATCAGCGAGGACGAGCACAAGAGGCTCGATGCCGAGGTGCAGAAGCTGACCGACGAGGCGATCAAGGAGATCGACGACGTGCTCGCCGCCAAGGACAAGGAAATCCTGCAAAGGTGACCGCCTCCCCGGCCAATGCCGGACCGGATCTGACGGCCGTCCCGCGGCACGTCGCCATCATCATGGACGGCAACGGCCGCTGGGCGAAGGCGAGGGGGCTGCCGCGCTCCGCCGGTCATCGTGCCGGCGCCGAGGCGGCACGGCGAGCGCTCAGCGCCGCGGGCGAGGCGGGGGTCGAATGCCTGACCCTCTACGCCTTCTCCTCCGAGAACTGGCGGCGCCCGGCGACCGAGATCGCGGACTTGACCGGGCTCCTCAGATTCTATGTGCAAAGAGAGCTCAATGCCCTTCACAAGGAAGGGATAAGGCTCAAGGTTCTCGGCGACCATACGGCCTTTGAGACGGACGTTGCGCGGATGGTCGACGACGCGATCGCGAAGACCGCCGGCAACAGCCGGATGACGCTCGCCATCGCGCTCAATTACGGCTCGCGCGGCGAGCTCGTGGGCGTCGCGCGCAAGCTCGCGCGGCAGGTCGAGGCTAGCGAGCTCGACCCCGATCAGATCGACGAGGCGCGGATCGACGCCGCGCTCGATACGGGTGGGCTGCCGCCGCTCGATCTTCTCATCCGCACCTCGGGCGAGCAACGGCTGTCCAACTTCCTGCTTTGGCAGGCGGCCTATGCTGAATTGCTCTTCGTCGACACGCTCTGGCCCGATTTCGACGAGGCGACGATGCGTGCCGCGCTCACCGATTATGCCCGGCGCGAGCGGCGCTACGGCGGCCTGTGAGCGACGCGGAAGCCCCGATCCGGCAGTCGGATCTGCCGGCGCGCTTCGCGATGGGCGTGCTGATGATCGGCGTCGCGATCGCGGTGACCGTGCTCAGCGGCTGGCCGTTCCGAGTCCTCTGCGCGGCGGCGGCGGCGGTGATGTTCGTCGAATGGGGCGACATGCACAAGGTGCCGCGTCTCTGGTCCACGGTCGGCGGCGTTCTGCTCGCTCTGCTGCTGCTTGCGGGAGCCGAATATCTCTATCCCGCCGCCGAGGCGCTGCTCGAGTTCGACAGCGCCGACCTCGCGCCCAGCTGGCAGGCATTCGCCGCCGCGCTGGGCGGCGCCTTGCTCCTCGCCTTGCTCAGCCGCCGTCCCGTCATGGGGGTGGGCTTCGCCTATATCGGCATCCCCGCCTTCGCCCTGGTCAGCCTGAGCTGGGTTTGGGAGGCCCTCGTTTTCTGGGTGTTCGTCGTCACCTGGGCGACCGACATCTTCGCCTATTTCGCCGGGCGCGCGATCGGCGGCCCCAAGCTCGCGCCGCCGATCAGCCCGAACAAGACCTGGGCGGGACTCCTGGGTGGCATGGCCGGCGCCGCCGCCTGCGGCTGGCTGCTCGCCACCTGGTTCCAGATGGAGCCATTCTTCCTCTGGGCCGGGGCGGTAATGGGCCTGATCGCGCAAGTGGGCGATCTGTTCGAAAGCTGGATGAAGCGGCGCGCCGGCGTCAAGGACAGCGGCACCTTGCTGCCGGGCCATGGCGGCGTGCTCGACCGGCTCGACGGGCTGCTCGCCGTCGCGATCGCGACGACCCTGCTCTTGATGGCGGGATATTGGACGGCGTGACCCGCAGCGTGACCATTCTCGGCGCGACCGGCTCGGTTGGCCGCTCGACGCTCGACCTGATCGGGCGCAACCGCGACGATTACGAGATCGTCGCGCTGACCGCGCGCAAGGATATCGACGGGCTGATCGAGCTGGCCGGCAAGTTCCGCCCGCGCCAGGCGGTGATCGGCGATCCCGCCCATTTCGCGCGGCTCAGGGAGGCGCTGGCGGGAACGGGCGTCGAGGCAGCCACGGGGGAAGAGGCGATCACCGAGGCCGCCGGCGCCGGTGCCGACTGGACGATGGCGGCGATCGTCGGAACGGCGGGGCTGAGACCCGTAATGCGCGCCCTTGAAGGTGGCGGCACGCTGGCGCTGGCCAATAAGGAGGCGCTGGTCGCCGCGGGCGATCTCGTCACCCGGGCCGCGGCGGAGGGGGGCGCGACGATCCTGCCGGTCGATTCCGAGCACAATGCCGTTTTCCAATGCTTCGACCGCGAGCGGCCGGAGAGCGTTCGCCGGATCATCCTCACCGCGAGCGGCGGACCGTTCCGCGCGAGATCGATCGAGGAGATGCGGCGGGCGACCCCAGCCGAAGCGGTCGCCCACCCGAACTGGTCGATGGGCGCCAAGATTTCGGTCGATTCGGCGACCCTGATGAACAAGGGGCTCGAGCTGATCGAGGCCTATCACCTCTTCCCGCTTCGCGCCGATCAGCTCGAAGTGGTCGTCCATCCCCAGTCGGTTGTGCACAGCCTCGTGGAATATAAGGACGGCTCGGTCCTCGCCCAATTGGGCGCGCCCGACATGCGCGTGCCGATCGCCCACACCCTTGCCTGGCCGGCGCGAATGGCGACGCCCTGCGCCCGGCTCGATCTCGTCGCTATCGCCCGGCTCGATTTCGAGGCGCCCGATCTTGATCGATTCCCGGCCCTCGCGTTGGCCCGCGCCGCGCTTGCCGAAGGCGGCGCGAAGCCTGCCATTTTGAATGCTGCCAATGAGATAGGGGTTCAATCATTCCTTGAAAGCCGGATCGGTTTCCTCGATATCGCGTCGCTGGTTGGCGAGGTCCTCGCCAGCCATGCACCGGGAGCGCCCTCGTCGCTGGACGAGGTGCTTGAAATAGACCGGGAGGCCAGGCGGGCGGCCACCGCAGCGATAGGAAAGTTTCTTCATTGAGCGACCCCGGCTTCCTCTTCACCGTGCTCGCCTTCCTGCTCGTCATCGGGCCGCTCATCTTCGTCCATGAGCTCGGCCATTATTTCGCGGGGCGCTGGTTCGGGGTGAAGGCGGAGGCCTTCTCGATCGGCTTCGGCCGCGAAGTCTTCGGCTGGACCGACAAAAGCGGGACGCGCTGGAAAGTTGGCTGGATGCCGCTCGGCGGCTATGTGAAGTTCAAGGGCGACATGAACCCGGCTTCGACACCGAGCGATGAATGGCTGGCGCTGCCGGCCGCGGAGCGGGCCGAGACCTTCCAGGCGAAGCAGGTCTGGCAGCGCTTCATCATCGTCGCCGCGGGGCCGGCGATCAATTTCCTTTTCGCGATCATCGTCTACATCGCCCTCTTCGCGAGCTACGGGCAGCCGCGGACGCCGGCGGTGGTGGCCTCCGTCGTCGAGGGATCGGCGGCGCAGGCGGCGGGCTTCCAGCCGGGCGATCGTATTCTCAGCATCGACGGCGGCGCGGTGGACCGGTTCGAGGACATCATGTCCTATGTCGCGATCCGCCCGGAGCAGCCGATGCGCTTCGACGTCGAGCGGCAGGGTCGGAACATCACGCTCGCGGCGACGACTCGATCGCTGCGCCGGGTCGACCGCTTCGGCAATGAGGCGCGGATCGGCCAGCTCGGCATCGGCCGGGGCCCGGTCGAAGTGGTCGAATTGCAGCCGCATCAGGCGGTCGGCGCCGCCTTCGTCCAGACCGGCCAGACGCTGAAGATGATGGTGGTGACGATCGGCCAGCTGATCCGCGGCGACCGCTCGGTGGAGGAGCTCGGCGGGCCCTTGAAGATCGCGCAATTTTCGGGCCAGCAGGCGAGCCTGGGCTGGCTCGACTTCATCCTCTTCATGAGCCTGATCTCAATTAATCTGGGATTCATCAACCTCTTGCCAATCCCCCTCTTGGATGGCGGACACCTGCTGTTCTACGCGATCGAGGGAGTGAGGCGGAAGCCGCTGAAGCCGGAGGCCCAGGAATGGGCGTTCAGAACCGGGCTCGCGGTGCTGCTGGCGTTGATGATCTTCGTTACCTTCAACGACTTGGCCTCTTTTGGCGTCTTTACCAAGCTTGGCAGCTTGATCGGGTGAGCGCGATGGGGCAGGGCGTGCACGACAGGGAGCTTGGCCGGCCGAACCGCCGGGCCTCAACATCAAAGGCGGGACGCGTGACGGCGAAAGAAGCATTTCCGAAGGGTCGAACTCTGTGCGCCGCGCTTCTCGTCGGCACGATGCTCGGCGGCATGGCGATGCCGGCCGCGGCGCAGACCGGCCAGGGCGCTGCCCAGCCCGGCCCACAGGCGGGCCAGGCGCCGGTGGTGACGCCGCCGCCGGCCGCGGAGCAGCGCACGATCCGCAGCATCACCGTCGCCGGCAACCAGCGGCTCGAGCAGGAAACCGTCCTCTCCTACACCCAGCTGCGCCCGGGCGAACCCTATGGTCAGGAGCGGCTCGACCAGGCGCTGAGGGACCTCGACGCGACCGAATTGTTCGCCGACGTCACCATCGCCGGCGCGGATACCGGCGATCTCGTCATCCAGGTGCGCGAGAATCCGGTGATCAACCGCATCATCCTGGAGGGCAACCGGCGGCTCAAGGACGACAAGATCCAGCCGGAGATCCGGCTTGCCCCGCGCCAGATCTTCACGCGCTCGCGCGCCCGCGCCGACGTCGCCCGGATCATCGAGCTCTATCGCCGCCAGGGCCGCTATGCCGCCCGGGTCGAGCCGCAGATCGTTCAGCTCGATCAGAATCGCGTCGACGTCGTTTTCGAGATCGAGGAGGGGCCGCGCTCGCGCGTCCGGCAGATCAACATCATCGGCAACGAGCGTTTCGGCGATCGCCGCCTGATCGGCGAGATGGCGACCCGCGAGGCCTCGTGGTGGAACATCTTCCAGGGCAACGACACCTATGATCCGGACCGGCTCGCCTTCGACCAGCAGAAGCTCCGCCAGTTCTACCTGACACAGGGCTATGCCGATTTCCGCGTCGTCTCCGCAGTCGCCGAGCTGACCCCGGACCGGCGCGACTTCATCATCACCTATGTGGTGGAGGAGGGCGAACGCTACCGCTTCGGCGATGTCGGCGTGCAGAGCGACATTCGCGACTTCGCCTCGGAGAGTCTGACCGCGTCGCTGCCGATGCGCACCGGCGACTGGTACAATGCCCAGCAGATCGAGGACACGGTCACCCGCCTCAACGAGCTGGCCGGCCTGTTCGGCTATGCCTTCTCCGACGTCCGCCCGCAGATCACGCGCAACCGCGAAGACCTGACGATGGACGTCTCCTTCCGGGTCGCCGAAACGCCGCGCGTCTATGTCGAGCGGATCGAGATCACCGGCAACACCAACACCCACGACAAAGTAATCCGCCGCGAATTCCGACTGGCCGAGGGCGACGCCTTCAACAACGTCCGCGTCCGCCGCTCGCGCGACCGCATTCAGTCGCTCGGCTTCTTCCAGGAGAATCTGGAAATCACCCAGGAGCAGGGCTCCGCGCCCGACCGGGTGGTGCTCGGCGTCGCCGTTGAGGAGCGCGCGACCGGCACGCTGCAGCTCTCCGCTGGCTTCTCCAGCATCGAGCGCTTCCTCGTCCAGCTCTCGATCGAGCAGCGCAATTTCAGGGGCCTCGGCCAGCAATTGCGCGCCGGCGTCAACTGGTCGACTTATTCCAAATCGATCGAGCTGGGCTTTACCGAGCCCTATCTGTTCGACCGCAACATCGCGGTCGGCTTCGACCTTTATCGGCGCGATTATAACAGCTTCAACTTCCTCGGAGACCAGCGCGAGACGACCTTTGAGCAAATCAGCACCGGCGGGCAGCTCAGACTGGGCGTCCCGCTCACGGAAAACATCTCCCTCGCGCTGCGCTACGGCCTCAATTACGACGAGGTCAGCCTCAGCGAGGAGCTTTACTTCAGCGATCCCGATGGCGCGGGGCCGCTGCCCCCCGCCTGCGATCCGCTGATCGCTGGCCGCTATTTGTGCGATACGATCGGCAACCGGCTGACCTCGTCGGTCGGCTATTCGGTGCTCTACAGCACGCTCAACAACTCGATCCGCCCAACCAGCGGCTTTCGCGTCCTGCTGAGCCAGGATTTCGCGGGGCTCGGCGGCGACGTGCGCTATCTGCGCACTCGGCTGAGCGGCGCGCACTATTGGAACATCTTCAACAACTTCATCTTCTCGATCAGCGCCGAAGGCGGCTATATTCACAGCTTCGAGGACGGCACGCCGACAATCGATCCGGTGCGCCTCACCGATCGCTTCTTCCTCGGCAGCCCGCAGATCCGCGGCTTCGACATTCGCGGCGTCGGTCCTCGCGTCCAGCGCCTGCGCTATCTGTTTGATACGGATACCAACAACCCGGATGGGCCGGCGACCAATGTCCGGTTCGATGAAGATCCCAACAATATCTCGGATGACGCGATCGGCGGCCGTGCTTACTACCTCGCCCGTGCCGAGCTCGAGATTCCGCTCGGCGCCGCGATCCGCGAGCTCGGGCTGCGGCCTTCCGTCTTCGTTGACGTGGGAGCGCTCTGGGGCGTGCGCCAGCCGTCCTTGCTCGACATTGATCCGGATGATCCACTCGCCTTCAACCAGTGCACGTTGACCGCCGGCGGCACGAACAGGCTCACCCGCGGCGGTTGCAACGCGGACACGGAGACGCTCACCCGCGCAGCGATCGCGCCGTTCGCGGAGCGCTTCCTCGGCGATTCGCCGAGCCCCCGGGTCTCGGTGGGCTTCGGCGTCAACTGGAACTCGCCATTCGGGCCGTTCCGCATCGACATCGCGCGCGCGCTGCTCAGCCAGCCGGGCGACGACACCAAGCTCTTCACTTTCAACGTAGGAACCGCATTCTGATGAACAAATTGATCCTCGGCACGGCCGCCGCCGCGCTCGCTTTCCTTCCCGCCGCCGCGCTCCAGGCGCAGGCGCTTCCGCCGGCCGTGGTCGCGGTCGTCGATACCGATCGGATCGCCGGCACCTGCACGGTCTGCGCAGCGGCCAACACCCAGTTGCAGGCCCAGGTGACCCAGCTCCAGCAGCGCGCCCAGCAGGTCGGTCAGCCACTGCAAACCGAAGGCCAGGCGCTGCAGACAGCGGTCAACGCCCTGCCGCAGGGCCAGCAGCCGGACGCTGCGCTCGCCGCGCGCATCCGCGCCTTCGAGACCCAGCAGAACAATGCGCGGACCGAGATCGCCACGCGCGAGCAGCAGATTCAACGCAACGTCGCCTTCGTCCGCCAGCAGATCGCCGAGCGCATCCAGCCTGCGATCGTCTCGGTGATGCAGCAGCGCGGCGCGACGATCGCGATCGATCGGGGCGCGACGCTGGCGATCAACCCGACGGTCGACATCACCGACGCGGTGCTCGCGGTGGTCAACCAGAATACGGCCGCGCTCAATATCAACGCGCCGGCTCCTGCGCAGCAGCCGACCGGCCAGCAGCCGGCGCCGCAGCAGCCACAACAGAACCGGCCGCGCCCGCAGGGCCGCTAATGGCCGACGAGACCAGCGCCGCTATCGGCCCCCTCGATGTGAGGCGGGTGATGGCGGCGCTGCCGCATCGCTTTCCAATGCTGCTCGTCGATCGGGTCGAGGAGCTGGTGATCAACGAGCGGATCGTCGCCACCAAGGCGGTGACGATCAACGAGCATTATTTCGCCGGTCATTTCCCGGACCGGCCGATCATGCCCGGCGTTCTGATCGTCGAGGCGCTCGCCCAGGCGGCGGGCGTGCTCGCGGTCGAATCGCTCGGCCTCTTGGGCTCGGGCAAGCTGGTCTATTTCATGGCGATCGACGGGGCGAAATTCCGCACCCCCGTCGAGCCCGGCGTGCTGCTCCGCCTCGAGGTCGCGTTCGTCCAGAAGCGGGCCAGCGTCTGCAAGTTTTCAGGGAAGGCCTATGTCGGCGACAAGCTCGCCGCCCAGGCCGATTTCACCGCGATGATCGCGGACCCTCCCGCGGCCTGACTTCGCGCCACGCGCCGCCGACGCGCTCCACCCCGAAAATTTCCGGCACGCACACGAGCCCTTCGCCGGCGATCCGGCCACCGTCCATGACCAGGATTCGATCGGCGTGGCGTTCGGCGGCGTCGAGGTCATGGATCGCCACCAGCGCGGCTCGCTCATCCTGCTCGATTTCGGCGCGAACGAGTGCCATCAGCCGGAGCTGCCAGAGCGGGTCGAGATTGGCCGTGGGCTCGTCGAGCAGCAGCAGCTTCGGACGCGGCGCCAGCGCGCGGGCGATCATCACCCGGCTGCGCTCGCCCGTGGAGAGCGTGTCGACGCGGCGATCGAGCAGCGGCGTGAGCTCCAGCTCGGACAAATCGGCCGCGCTGCCGCCGAGCGCGATTAGGTCGCGCGCGGCGAGCGGCCAGTGGAGATCGCGCGTCGCCGGCAGGTAGGTTATCAGCCGAGGTCGTCGCGCCGGAGCCGCGCGGCGGGGATCTTCGCCGTCGAGCACGACCCGGCCTGGCCGTCCGCCGATCCCCGCCAAGGCATGCAGCAGGCTCGTCTTGCCGCTGCCGTTCGGGCCGGCGAGGCAGACCAGCTCGCCCGGAGCGATCTCCAGCGCGGCGTCCCGCAGACGGCCGGGAAGGGTGAGGCCCGAGGCGGAGAGCAAGGCAGTCATGCCCGCAACCGCCAGCGCATGTGTGCGACCAGCCAGAGGAAGAAGGGCGCGCCGAGCAAGGCGGTGACCACGCCGATCGGCAGCGTCCGGCCGAGCGGGGCGAGGCGCACGGCGAGGTCGGCGGCGATGAGAAGGATCGCGCCGATCAAGGCGGCGGGAAAGATCGCCCGGCCCGGATGGCCGCGGGTCAGCCGACGTGCGAAGATCGGCGCGACCAGGCCGATGAAGCCGATCGCGCCGCAGATCGCGACGCAGGCGCCGACGCCGAGTGCGGTGAGACAGACGACCTGCCGCCGCAGCGAGAGGATATCGTGGCCGAGCGATTGCGCCACCTCCTCGCCGAGTGCGAGCGCGTCGAGCGGCCGGACGAGGCGAAGCAGCAGCAGGAAGGCGAACGCGGCCGGGATCGCGGCGAAGGCGGTCTGGGCGAGGCTCCGGTCGACCAGCGAGCCCATCAACCAGTCATAGGCGTCGTAAAAGGCAAATGGGGATGGGGCGAGCGCGAGGGCGAGCGTGGTCAGCGCCCCGGCGAGCGCGCTGATCGCGAGGCCGGAGAGGAGCAGGGTCGCGGTTTCGGCCCGGGGCCCGGCCAGCGCCAGCAGCAAGAGCAGAGCGCCGAGCGCCCCGGCCACCGAGCCGATCGAAAGCGCGATCGGCGCCGAAAAGCCGAGCAGATAGGCGGTGACGACCGCGCCGAGCGCGGCGCCGCTGGTCGTCCCGGTCAGATCGGGAGAGGCGAGGGGATTGGCGAACAAGGCCTGCACTGCCGCGCCCGACGCGCCGAGCATCGCGCCATAGATCAGCGCCAGCGCCGCGCGCGGCAGCCGGAGCTCGACGAGCAGCGCGTTCGCCAGGCCGGGATCGGCGCCATCAAGAGTGGCGAGATCGACCCAGGGCGTCGCGAGCGACAGCGCGAACGCGGCGGCGAGGAGGAGCAGGAGGAGGCCTGCGACGCGACGAGTCATCGCGCCGTCTCGCGCCGCAGCCGGATGATCTCGTCGATCAGCAGCGGGCCCATGCAGGTCCAGCGGCGGCCGTCCGTGGGGATCGCGCTCGCGCCGCGCACCCGCCGCGCCAGCGGATGGCTGAGCCAGCGCTGCTGGTTCGAATATTGACCATCGCGATAGTCGCTCCGCAGCAAGATTCGCGGCGGCCGGACCAGCAGGGTCTCGAGGCCGACCCGGTCGCCCGCCATCGTCCGCTGCCGCATGCCGGCGAGCGCCATCCATTGCGCTTCGAGGCCGGTGGCGGAAACCGTCCGCCCGCCGCCGCCGAGCCAGATCGTATCGGCAAGGGAGGCCGGCGCGGTGGCGCGCAGCGCCGCGATTCGGCGGGCCAGCGCCTCTCCCGCAGCGGGCCGCCCCAAGGCCGCGGCGACGCGGCGGATGCTGACGACGACATCGTCCAGGCTGTGCGCGAAGGGGAGGTCGAGGGTTGGGATGCCGAGCCGCTCGGCGATGCGCAGCCGGTCGCGCGCGCCGCCGCCCATCGTCACCACCAAATCGGGCCGGAGCGCCGCGACCGAAAGCAGGCTGCCGTCGTTGCGGCGATAACGCCGCGCGGCGTGCCAGAGCGGACTTTCGGCCGGATCCTGCGACAAATGCGTCACCGACGCGATCTGCTCCGCGGCGGCGAGCAGAAGGACCAGCTCGTCCGTGCACAGGTTGAGCGAGGCGACGCGGCGCGGCGTCGCCCCGGCGGGCACCGATATGGCGAGGCTAATTGCCAAGCAGAATGCGAAGACCCGCATGCACCGTCCGTCCTGGCGTATTGTAGCCGACCACATCCTGATAATCGGCGTCGAAGCCGTTCTCCACGCGCCCGTAAAGCTCGAGCCGCGGCAGGATCCGCCAGCCGATCCGGAGCGAGGCGAGCAGATAGTCGTCGAGCGTGACCGTCTGCGCGGGAAAGAGATCGAAGTCCGTGTCCCGCCGCCGGCCGACATAAGCGAGGCTCGCGCCCCAGCTCAGCCGCCCCGCCTCGCCATGGCCGAGAAGATTGGCGCTGTGCCGCGCCCGGCGCACCTCTCGCACCAGGGCCGCGCCCGCGACCGTCTGCTGGTCCGAGTCCAGCCAGGTGTAGTTGACGGCGAGGTTGAGCCAGTCCGCGTGACGCCAGGAGGCGGCGAGCTCCACGCCTTCGCGACGGCTCCTGCCGCTGGCGTTGGCGGTGCTCGACTGGAAGGTGACCGGATCGAAGACGTCGACGATCTCGTTGCTGAGCCGGTTGGAGAATCCGGTGATGCCGACGCTCGCCCGCGCGTTCGCCCAGCGCAGGCCCGCCTCGAAGCCGCGCGAGCGTTCCGGCGTGAGGTTCGGATTGCCGGCGAACGAGCCGGGAAAGAAGCCGAACAGGTCGTAGAAGGTCGGCTGCGCGATGCCCTCGCCATAAGCGGCGTGCAGCGTCCAGCCGCCGCCCGGCCGCACCAGCGCCGAGGCCCTGAAGGTGGTTGCATTCTCGAAGGCGCTGAAATCGTCATGACGGACAGCCACGTCGGTGACCAGGACCTCGCTCCACTCGGCCCGCCATTCGCCGATAAAGGCGGTGAGACTGCGCGACCGGTCCTGGTTGGTGCCGCCGCCGAAATTGTCGTCGCGGGCGCGGAAGTCCTCTTCGCTGTGCTCGGCGGCGGCGATGAACAAATGCCCGCCGAGACGGCGCGAGACCTGCGCGCCGAGAGAGGTCCGATCGCCGAAGGTTCGGTTGAGTGGCGCGCCGGCGAGCGTGTTGCGGTTGGCGCTGTCGAGATAGGAGGCCTCGCCGCTCAGGCGCCAGCCCTCCCACTCGCCGGTCAGCCAGCCCCGCACCGCCGCGATCCGGTTGTCGGTCTCGTCCAGGGTGTTGGAACGCAGGAAAGTGACCGGATCGAACCCGTCATACTCGCTAGTCCCCTCGATCCAGTGGCCGACGGCGCCGGCTTCGACATTATCGCCGCGGTAGACCGCGCGGAGCGAGGCGGAGAGGGTCTCGAAACCGTCGCGCTCCTCGCCGCCGAAGGAATCGATGCCATCGCTCCGCTGCCACCCTGCCGTCGCGGCGAGGCCGACCGGGCCGTCGGCGAAGGCGTAGCGACCGAACAGGCGGCTGCTGTCGAGGCGGCCATATTCGGCGTCGGCGAGCAGCCCCGGCCGGGCGAAGGGATCGACGCTCTGGACGGCGATCACGCCGCCCAGCGCCTCGGCGCCCCAGAGCGCCGATTGCGGCCCGCGCACCAACTCGATCCGCGAGGCGAGATCGGTGGTCAGCAATTCGAAGCGCGGCTCGTTGCCGGCGGCGGGATCGTTGAAGCGGATGCCGTCGACGAAGAGCAGGGTGTGATTGGCTTCGGCGCCGCGGATGCGCAACTGGGTCTGCGTGCCGCGCGGGCCTGTCGTCGCGACGTCGACTCCCGGCGACAGGCGCAAAAGGTCGGCGGCATTGGGTAGGGTCAGGCTCCGCAGCAGTTCGTCGTCGAAAATCGTCGACGAAGCCGCCGCCTCGCCCGTTTCGACGGCCTCGCGGGAGGCGCTGACGATGATCTCGGGATCGGGCTGGGCGGCCGCGGCGAGCAGGAGAAGGGAAAGGAACATTGAAACCTCCGTTGACGACACAGACGTGTCGCCTCGGAGGAGCCGAGCCGGCCGGACCGACGCGGCGCCACGTGCCGCTGGCTGATCCCGGCCGGGCACGGACGACGGCGAAGGCAGGTCTCCTGGCTCGCGGCTCGATCGCTTTGACACCCCCTTTGCGGAGGGCAAGCTCGCCGCTTACAGTTGCGGGCACAGCGCCGGTATCGCACCGGCTTCCCTTTTCACCGCCGTCTGACGGGCGGCACCTTCACGATCCCGTGGCTATTGCACCGCAGCATGGCTTGTCAATCGGGGCGCCAGCGGCTAGATCGCGCCTCTGCTCATTCCAGAGGCTGGTCGGTAACCAGCCAAAATCACGGAAGATCAACAAGATGAAGACCGAAATCCACCCCGATTACCACATGATCAAGGTGCAGATGACCGACGGCACCGTGTACGAAACCCGCTCTACCTGGGGCAAGGAAGGCGACACGCTGGCGCTCGAGATCGATCCCACCTCGCATCCGGCCTGGACCGGCGGCAACCAGAAGCTGCTCGACACGGGCGGCCAGGTGGCGCGCTTTAACAAGCGTTTCGGCGGCCTTACGCTCGGCAAGAAATAAGCCGCGATGCGCGCGGCTCCGACGCTGGAGACCGCGCGCCTGATCCTTCGCCCGTTCCGGGAAAGCGACCTCGAACCGATCGCCGCCGCGGCGACCGATCCGGAGACCGTGCGCTACGTCGGCGGCAAGCCGGCGACGCGGGAGGAGACTTGGCGAAAGCTGGCGACGATGCCCGGCATGTGGGCCTTGTTCGGCTTCGGCTATTGGATCGTCGAGCGGGTTGGCGACGGCGCGGTGATCGGCCAGGCCGGCTTCGCCGACTTCAAGCGCGACATGGCGCCTGCGATCGAAGGCCTGCCGGAAATGGGCTGGTCGTTCGCTCGCCATGCCTGGGGGCAGGGCTATGCCAGCGAAGCAGGCGCCGCGGCCCTGGAATGGGCGGATCGCAATTTAGCGGACGGCGAGATCGTCGCGATCATCGACGCGGACAACAGCGCCTCGATTCGGGTCGCGGAAAAGCTGGGCTTCGATCGCCGTGAGGCGGCGGTCTATCGCGACGAGCCGATCCTGATCTTCCGTCGGCGGCTGCGGCTCAGCGGCGGCGGTTGACGACGCGCCACTGCTCCTCGGTGAGGCAGCGCCGCGTCCGGCCGCGGATCAGCGAGCCGACATCCGGGTCGGTGACCCAACGGCAGATCCGCTCGGCCTTCTCGTCCTCCGACTTTGTGGCCTCGCGCGGCGACTGGGTCTGGTTATGGCCGGCTTCCTCGCCCGAGGGCGTCGGATTGTGCTGGGCGGCAGCGGCGGCGGAGGCCCCGATCAGGGCAATGGCGAGGACAAGCGACTTCATCGTGAAAACCTCCAGCAACGGTCGGATCATCAGCGGCACCGTCCGGAGGCGCGAGCCACGCAACGACGCAAACGAAGAGCTTAACCCCAGCCCCGATCCCAAGAGGAAACCCGATAATCGAGCTCAATCCGCCTGGCAAGTCCCTGAAATGTGGCCGTTCCCGGACAAGCGTGTCAGCGCGGTAAAACGCGCCGTTTCAGCGCCGAGGCGAGCCTAGAAAGCGGGAATGCCGGTGATCGCGCGGCCGAGGATGAGCGCATGGACGTCGTGGGTCCCTTCATAGGTGTTCACCGTCTCGAGATTGGCGGCATGACGCATCACCTGGAACTCGGCGGAAATGCCGTTGCCGCCGTGCATGTCGCGCGAGGTCCGCGCGATCTCCAGCGCCTTGCCGCAATTGTTGCGCTTGATCAGGCTGATCGTCTCGGGGATGAGCTCCCCTTCGTCCAGCCGCCGGCCGACGCGGAGCGCCGCCTGCAGGCCGAGGCTGATCTCGGTCGCCATGTTGGCGAGCTTGAGCTGGACGAGCTGGGTCGCGGCGAGCGGCCGGCCGAACTGCTTGCGCTCAAGCGTGTAGGAGCGCGCCGCGTGGAAGCAGGCCTCGGCTGCGCCCATCGAGCCCCAGGCGATGCCGTAGCGGGCGCGGTTGAGGCAGCCGAACGGCCCGCCCAGCCCCTGCGCGTTGGGCAGCAGATTTTCCTCGGGAATCTCGACCCCGTCCATCACGATCTCGCCGGTGATCGAGGCGCGCAAGCTGAGCTTGGCCTCGATCTTCGGCGCGCTGAGCCCGACCATGCCCTTTTCGAGCACGAAGCCTTTTATCTTGCCGTCATGCGCGTCGGACTTGGCCCAGACCACGAAGATGTCCGCGATCGGCGAGTTGGTGATCCACATCTTGGTGCCGCTGAGGCGGTAGCCGCCGTCGACTTTATGGGCGCGGGTGCGCATCGAGCCGGGGTCTGAGCCGGCGTCGGGCTCGGTGAGGCCGAAGCAGCCGACCCATTCCCCGGTCGCGAGCTTCGGCAGATATTTGCGCCGCTGTTCCTCGGTGCCGTAGGCGTTGATCGGGTGCATGACGAGGCTCGACTGGACCGACATCGCAGACCGGTAGCCGCTGTCGACTCGCTCGACCGCGCGCGCGATCAGTCCGTAGCTCACATAATTGAGCCCCGCGCCGCCATATTCGGGGGCGATGGTCGCGCCGAGCAGGCCGAGCGCGCCCAATTCGTCCATGATCTCGCGGTCGAAGCGCTCGTCGAGGAAGGCGCTGGTCACGCGCGGCTGCAATTTCTCCTGCGCGAACGCCTCCGCCGTGTCGCGCACCATGCGCTCCTCGTCGCTGAGCTGCGCGTCGAGCGCGAAGGGATCGGCCCAGTCGAAGGGCAGGGGCTTGGGTTCGGCCATGGTCTTTCCTTGAGCGTGTCGCGCCAGCCGGTAGCGGTTGAAGCGTCGGCAGGGAAGCCGTGGCCGAAAACCGAAGCTGCTAACGCAGCCGATTCATCCGCAGCACATAGTCGCCGTCGCCATGGCTGAGCTCGGTGGCGCGCACTGTGTAGGTGCCGGCGCGCGGGGCGCGGAAGAGCAGCATTGAATTGAGGCCCTCGCCGCCGTCGTCGTCGCTGGCGAGCGGGCTGCCGTCTTCATTGCCTTCGTGGAAGATCTGAATGATCGGATCGAACCGGCCCGATTCGAGCCGTAGCAAAATCTCCTCGCCGGCGGAAAGGTCGATCGCATAGTCGCGATAGTGGGCGCGGTTCGCGGTCGTCGGCACGCTGCTGTTGAAGCGGCACTGGTTCACCGCCTGCAGCGTCAGCCGGCTCGAAACCGGCTCCACGACGAGGTCGTAGCCGCCGGTCGACGAGCTGAAGCAACGCACCCGCACGACATAGGTGCCGGCGGCGCGACCGCCGCGACGACCAGAACATATTTGAGCGCGTGCATAACACCCCCCGTTAAGCCACTAGGAAAGGCCAGCTTCTGGCCGGGGCCGAGAGAGTCAATCGGCCCCGGGCCGCGCTTCATCGCGCGCCGCCCGAGTGGCATCGCCGGCCGGTGGGGTTTCGGTCGTCACCGGCCGCCCGCGGGCGCGCGCAGTCTCCAACAATTGGCGCCCCGCTGCGGCGAGCCCGGGATCGTGCTGGCTCGCGGCGAGCGGGGCGAGCAGCGCTTCCGCTTGCTCGTACAGCTCGCGGCGGAGCAGCACCTGCGCCGCTTCGAGGCGGATTTCGGGAACCTGGGGGGCCAGCTGGTGGGCGAGCAAGAGGACGTTGGAGTTGTTCTCCGAGGTATAATCCGGCTCGTCGCGGAAGCTCTGGCCATAGCGGAACAGGCTCTGAAAATGGTGCTCGTCGGCGCGGTGCGCGCGCGCGAACCAGTTGCGGGCGCGGCGCAGATTGGCCGCCCTGTCGATATCCTTCTGGGCGTCGACGAAATGGCGCATGCCCCGCAAATAGAGCAGCTCGGCGTCGGCGGGACTGGCGGCGAGAAGCGGCTCGATCAGGCGTTCGGCGGCCGCGGCGTCGCCATAGAGAAGCTCGGCATGGGCGAGCACCCGGCGCGCATATGGATCGCCCTCGTGGCGGGCCGCGATCGTCCGGATCCGCTGGAGATTAGAATCCCGATTTTCCTCCGGAATGCCGACGCGCAGGGCCGCCTGATAGAGAAGCAGGTCCTCGGCGGAGCGGGGGAGGGAGGTGATCGTCACCGTGGCCGGCGTCGCGCTCGTGGCCGGGGTCAGCCGGCGATAGGGGATGCCGCGCCGCGCATAGGCGCGAAGCGCCGCATGAAGCTGCCCCGCGTCCATCCCGATCGCCGGCTCGAGCGCGTCCTCCGCATCTCGGCCTTCCGCCAGCGCCTGCAAATAGCGGCCGAGCGCCGCCTGCCTGGCGGGATCGCTGTAGAAATAATGAACGAGCAGCCAGCTCTGCGCATAATATTGGCCGGTGCCGATGTCGTTGAGGCCGCCCGAGGTTCCGAACAGGATCCGGTCGGTCGGCAGCCAATCGAAATTGGTCAGCATCAAGCCGCGCGAGCGCGAGAAATTGCCGACCTCGATGTCGCCGCGCGGCCGGAAGCGGGCGGTCATGAAATATTCGGCGAAGCCCTCGACATACCAGGCCGGATAGGCGCCCGGCGCATATTGCAGCATGAAATGATGGGCATATTCGTGAAGGAGGACTTCGGGCGAGCTCCCGATCGTGCGCTCGTCGACGAAGGCCGCGATGCCGTCCGCGCCGCCGGTGTAGAAGCCGCCGGCATCCGATCCGACCGGCCGCACGAGGTTGAGCTGCCGGTTGTTCTCGACGATGTAGATCTGCAGCTTGGTTCTGGCCGCCTCTCTTCCCGCCGTGGTCATCAGGCGAAGCAGCCGGTCGAAATTCTCGAGCAGCAGGACATGCTCGCGAAGCCGCGCCTCCGGAATATCGGAATAGACAATGAAGTGCGTGCTCTCGGCGCGGCGCCACTCGGCGTTGGCGGGAGCGAGCGCGACCAGGCCCAGAAAAACCAGCGCGGCAAGCCTGAACAATCCGCTCGGCATCGATCATATCCCCCCAAATGTCCCTGACGAGACTATCAAGCGGCGCGCCGCGTGGAAAGACTTGGGCCGGGCTTGTTTCGCCTCGGTCACGAGTGAAAGGGAAAATCCGCGCACGCCTCGCGGCGGGCTTCTGGCGGAGCCGTCGTCCGCCACTCTCTAGCACCAGACATCTGAAAACAAATGAGATAATTCACGTATTGCTACCTCAACCCACATTCAAGCCCACATTCATCAGCAGCACATGGTCCGAGACGTTGATGCGCGCTGGCCAGCGAAGGGCCGCTTTGCGCCCATCCTCGCCGTTGAGACGGTCGCGGTCCTTGCCGAGAAGCGGACGCTCGTTCGCCCGGTGGGGCTTTGTCGGCTAACGACCCATTGCGGACTTTTGCAGCAGTCGCACAAGGCCGCCAGCCCGAATCTAAACGGCACTGCGGCCAAGGTCTTAGAGGCGAATCATCGGCTGGGCACGCGCGTTCAACGCGTTCTCACCATCGGGCGCCTGGCCCATCGGTGACACCAGCTCGACCGCCAATCGGCTCGGCCAGAGCCCCGGACGCAGTCCCAGCGTCTTCAACTTCTTCCGCCCGGGCTACACGCCGCCGAACAGCGCAATCTCGACCGCCGGTCTCGTTGCCCCCGAATTCCAAATCACGAACGAGCCGTCGGTGGTAGCTTATGTGAACTACATGGCGATCCTGATCGTGAACGGGGCTGGTGATTTCCGCGCCAACTATGCCGACATTCTAACTCGCGCGGACAACAGCACGAACCTGCTCGAGGAGGTCGACATCCTGCTTGGCGCGCGGCTCGGTGACACGACCAAAGCGGGCATCCGGACTGCGATCGACTCGATCGTACCCACCGCCACGAACGGGCCGCTCAACCGGGTCTACGCGGCTATCCTGCTCACGCTCGCCAGCCCCGAATACCTGGTGCAAAAATGAAGAGAAGCCGGCGATGACCGATCAGTCTCGACGCGCCTTCCTGAAGCGCGCTGCCGCATTCGGCGCGGTCGGCGCGGCCGGCCCGTTCGTGCTTAACCTCGCCGCGATCGGCGAGGCTGCGGCCGCGACCGCGGGCGACTACAAGGCGCTCGTCTGCATCTTCCTGTTCGGCGGCAACGACTATGCGAACACCGTCGTGCCCTACGACCCGCTCTCGTACGACGCCTATGCGAACCTGCGAGGGACGATCGCGCTTCCTCGCGACAGTTTGGCACCGACTGTCCTCAATCCGCTCGTCGCGCTACCCGGTGGCCGGCAATATGCGCTGGCGCCCAACCTTGCACCGCTGTTGCCCTTGTTTGACGCCGGGCGTCTCGCCGTCGTCCTCAACGTCGGCACCCTGATCCAGCCGACCAGCAAGACCACCTACCAGAACAAGAGCGTGCCGCTGCCGCCCAAGTTGTTCAGCCACAATGACCAGCAGAGCTTCTGGCAGGCGTCGAATCCGGAAGGGGCGACTTCGGGTTGGGGCGGACGGATCGGCGACCTGCTCCAGTCCGGCAACGGCAGCGCCACGCTCACCTGCATCAGCGCCTCGGGCAACGCCGTCTTCCTCTCGGGCCGGACCGCAGTCCAATATGGTGTGACGACCAACGGTCCGGTGCCCTTGCTCAACAATTCGACCGCGCTGTTCACGTCCGCCGGGGTGATGACGACGCTCCGCGGTCTGATGACCGGCGCGCGTCCGAACCTGTTCGAGGATGAGCATGCCCGGGTCACCAAACGCTCCCTCGATCTTCAGGCGCAGGTCACCGCCGCGCTCAATGCCGGGCCGACCATTGCAACGCCCTTCCCGAGCGGCAATAGTCTCGCTGACCAGCTCCGCATCGTCGCGCGGCTGATCTCGGTGTCGCAGGAGCTGGGGGCGAAGCGACAGGTCTTCTTCGTCAGCCTCGGCGGCTTCGACAACCACGACTCGATCCTCACCACCCACCCCGTCCTACTCACTCGGCTCGGCGCGGCGATGCGCGCATTCCACGATACGACTCAGGAATTGGGCGTGGCCGACAAGGTGACGAGCTTCACCGCATCCGATTTCGGCCGCACGCTCACCTCCAACTCCAACGGCTCGGATCATGGTTGGGGCTCGATGCATTTCGTGATGGGCGCGGCGGTGAACGGTCGCACGATCTACGGCACGCCGCCGGTGATCGC
>NZ_JBQTJC010000020.1:0-10135 GCF_052387495.1 Sphingosinicella sp.
AAGGGCCTCGCTCCGCGCCTCGTAATAGACCGCGCGCGCGAGGCACTCGGCTTCCTGGTCGGGAGTCTCGGTGGCCGCGAAATCGGCGACCAGATCGGCGAGCGAGCGCCCGTCGCGCTCGGCCGGCTCTGGCGGCGGCGAGGGCAGAGCGGGCGCGAAGGCATGGACCGCGACCGGCGTGTCGGGGGTCAATTCCGGCGTTTCCGGAGTCGCCGCGTCATCGAGGTCGTTGAGGCCGAGATTGGCGGCGGTCAGGCCGCTCGCCGCATGCTCGACATAGGAGATGCTCGGATCGCCCTCGGCCTCCGTCGCGAAGGAGGGGCCGCTTAGGCTGGCCGCCGAGGCAAAAGCAAAAGCCACCGCGGTCAACGCCGCGGCGCGAAAGGAACGTCGCATTGAAACCCAGGCCTGTGCGGTTGGCCGATCGTACGCCGGACGAACACCCGTCCTGATCGCCCCCCGACTCGCGTGACCGTCCTTTGCCGCCTGGCAAATGCGGTCGGTCCCCGCTCGTGCTCGAAGTGCTCGACGGCGGCTAGGCCCGCCCGCCGCGCGGGTCAACCGATGGCGTTCATTTCAGCGGCGAACCGTTCGGCCGACGCGACATCCAGTTCCACCGCCCAAAGATCGGGATCGACGCGGCGGCGGCGCGCGAGCAGGTCGTCATAGGCGGCGTCCGAATCGAGCCCCTCGCCCGAATCCCGCCAGGCATAGCCGCCGTCGGGTTGGAGCATGCGCTCGAGGAAGGCCGCTTTTCGGCCGCGTTCCGCGAGAATGACGGCCACCGCGCCGGCCGTCGCATCGCCTTTCGCGAGGACCGCGCCGAAGCCGCCTTCGGCCTGTGCGCGGCGGATGAGCGCGGCGACCAAAACCGCGCTGGCGAGGCGGGGCGTCATCCGCCCGGCCGGTAGCCGGGCAGGCTGGAGAGCGCGATGTGCGAGCGCATGAAGGTGCCGGTGCCGCGCGCCGCCTCCTCGCCGTCGGGCATCAGCAGCCGCGCCTCGCCGACGAAGACCCGGCGCTTGCCGCTGATCCAGCGCCCTTCCGCGACCACCGGTCCTTCCTTGAGGGGGCGGGTGAAGACCAGGTTGAAGGCGGTGGTGAGGAGGAAGCGGTCGCTCACCATCGCGTTGCAGGCGTAGAAGGCGGCATCGTCCATCATCTTGAAGTAGATCGTGCCGTGCGCCGCCCCCGCTGCGTGGAAAGCCTCCTTGGTCACCTCGAAGCGGATCCGGGCCAGGCCGGGTTCCGGAATTTCGATGTCCGAGCGGACGACGTCGTTGATGGGGGCGCTGCGATAGAGCGATTCGAGCGCCTTGAGATGTGCGCCCGCGCCCGATTCAGGCGGCATCGCGCGCTTCCTCGCCGGCGAGCAGTGCGTAGATCGCGTCGCGCGAACGGGCACCGCGCAGCTTGGCGAGTATCTGGCGGTCGCGGAAAGCGCGGCTGATGCTGGCCAGCGCCTTGAGGTGATCGGCGCCCGCGTCGGGCGGCGAGAGGAGCAGGAAGACGAGATCCACCGGCAGCCCGTCGACCGCGCCATAGTCGACCGGCGAAGCGAGCCGCACGAAATAGCCGGTGCAGCCTTCCAGCCCCTCGATCTTGCCGTGCGGGATGGCGGTGCCGCCGCCGAAACCGGTGGCGCCCAGCTTCTCGCGCGCGTTGAGGCTGGCGGCGATGGTCTTGGCGGGAAGGCCGGTGCGCTTGGCCGCGGCGGCGGCGAGCTGTTGGAACAAAGCCTTCTTGTTGGAGGCGCTGAATGCCGCCTCCACCGATTCGCCGTTCAAGATGTCCGATAATTCGCTCATTGCCGTCCGATGGGCTGTTGGAGCCCTTGTCTGCGAGGAAGGATAAAGGGGCGAAAAGCTAGTCGCGCTGCGGCTCAACCCAGCCGATCGTCCCGTCGCCTCGTCGGTAGACCATGTTGAACGCGCCCGTGCCGCTGTTGCGGAACATGAGCGCGTTGGTGTTGCGAAGATCGAGCAGCATCACCGCGTCGGAAACGCTCGCGCTCGGGATGTCGACCCTGGTCTCGGCGACGACCGGCGGATGGTCCGCCGGCTCCTCCTCATCGGGCGGAGGCGCAAAGATCGTGTAGCCAGCCTCCAGCGCCTCGGCATGCGAGCTTTGCGCGTGCCGGCCCTTCAGGCGGCGCTTGTAGCGGCGGAGCTGAGTCTCGACCCGGTCCGCTGCCTGATCGAAAGCGGCGTGGGCCTCGGCGGCGGCGCCGCGGCCCTTCAGCACCACGCCCTGCGGCACGTGCGCGACGATGTCGCAGGTGAAGCTGTGGTCGTACGGCCCTTTGCCGAAGGTCACCTGGGCGGAGATAGCGCGCGAGAAATATTTGTCGGCAATGCCGCTCAAGCGTTCGTCGACCTGGCTCCTGAGCGCCGCGCCGGTATCGATCTGATGCCCCGAGACCCGGATGTCCATGGTCTGCTCCGCTGCTTGGCTCAAGCCGGGCATTTGGGCGCGCCGGCGCGCGAGGTCAATGCCGGCTCGACCGGCCGCTCAGAGCCGATTCCAGATCGGCTCCTTGATCCGGGCGAGAAAAGCGGCGTGCCGCGCCAGCTCTTCCGCGCTCGGCGCGTGCGGGCGCGGCGAGCGGATCGTGGCGACCAAAGGCGCCTCCACCGCGATCGACAAGGCGGCGGAATCGGAGGCCTCCTCGACCGCATCGGCGACGAGCGTCAGGCCGATCTGGCGGCCGCCGGTTAGTTCGACATAGACTTGGGCGAGCAATTGCGCGTCGAGCAGCGCCCCATGCTTGATCCGCTGCGAGCGGTCGACGCCGAAGCGGGTGCATAGCGCGTCGAGGCTGTGCTTGGCGCCGGGGAATTTCTGACGGGCGATGCTGAGCGTGCAGACCATCCGCGACATGCACACGCTCGGCCGGCCGCATTCGCCCAGCTCGTGGTTGATGAAGCCGAAATCGAAGCTGGCATTGTGGGCGATCATCGGCGCCTCGCCGATGAAATCGAGCAGCTCCTCACAGACGTCGGCGAAGGCGGGCTTGTCGGAAAGAAAACGGTCGGAGAGGCCATGCACCGCCTCGGCCTCGCTCGGCATCGGCCGGCCGGGATTGAGATAGGAGTGGAAGCTGCGCCCGGTCTCGACCCGGTTGAAGAGCTCGACGCAGCCGATCTCGACCACCCGGTCGCCGTTCAGAGGAGAGAGGCCGGTGGTCTCGGTATCGAAGACGATTTCGCGCATCGCCCCTGCTATGAATCGCCCGCGCCCGAGAGGCAAGCGACGATGCGGCGAACCGAGTCCCTCGTTTCCTCCATGGAACAATCGGTCGGGATGACGAAGTCGGCGCGCGCCCTCTTCTCCGAATCGGGAACCTGGAGCGAGACGATGCGAAGGAACTTCTCGGGCGTCATACCCGGCCGGGCGAGGGTGCGCAGCCGCTGGATTTCCGGATCGGCGGAGACAACCGCGACCTTGTCCACCGCTTCGGCGAGGCCGGTCTCGAACAGCAAGGGAATGTCGAGCAGGACGAGCGGCGCGTCGGCGTGCGCGGCGAGAAAGGCCTCGCGCGCCTCGCGCACTGCCGGATGGATCACGCCCTCAAGCCGGCGCATCGCCTCGGGCTCGGTCAGCACCCGCTCGGCCAGCGCGCCGCGGTTGACGCCGGCCTCGCCGGTCGTCCCCGGGAAATGCGCCTCGATCTCGTCGACCAGCGCCCCCGCCGGTCCCTGCAGCCGGTGCACCACCGCATCGGCGTCGAAGACGGGCACGCCCTCGTCGGCGAACATCCGCGCCACGGTCGATTTGCCCATGCCGATCGAGCCGGTGAGGCCGAGGGTGATCATCGGATCAGCAACTCTCTCAATTCCGCGTCATATTCACGCGGCGGCTCGGCTCCGAACAGCGACGAAAATGCGCTTCGAGCCTGTGCAACGAGCATGTCCAGGCCATCTATCGTCGGCATGCCCAACTCCCTTGCCTTTCGCAAAAGCGATGTCTCGACCGGATCGTAGACCAAATCGAAAACGAGCGTGTTCGCCGGATAAAGCTCAAGCCGAATGGGAACCGGAGGATATCCCCGCATGCCCATAGCGGACGCGTTGACTAGGATATAGCTGTAGCGCTGCTCCTTGTCTCCTTCGTCCCCGATGCTGTCGCTGAAATAGCCGGTGAGCGCCTCCAGCCCCATGCTGTAGCCAAGCGCAGACCCCGCGCCGAAGCGATCTGCCAATTCGTCCGCTTTCGCCTTCGTGCGGTTGAAGAACTCGATGTCGGTGCCGCGAATGGCTGAGGCTATCGCGCGCGCAGCCCCGCCCGCGCCAATCAGGTGGAAGTAGGTAGCGACATGGTGCTTGGGCAATGGTTGTTGAGGGCCTTCGTTCAGTGCCTCAGTGAATCCCGAGGCGTCCGAATTGGCGCCCGACAATCGGCCGCCGGATGCGATTACCAGATTGATGGCGCCGCATCCGCTCGCGAACCGATCAAGCTTGTCGACGAGCGACATAGCTTGCCGCTTCAATGGCATAGTGAGATTGCAGCCACGCCAATCGGGATCGAAACGACGTCGGTCGAGATAGGCGGGAAGCTCGTTGGCGGTAACCTGAGTGGCGCGATAGTCGCCCTCGATGCCCAGCTTCCCCAGCCAGAATTTGTGGATCAGCGGCGATTTGGAGTGGGCGATCGGGTCGCCGATCACTTCGGCATAGGGAATGCCCATCAGGTCGCCAGCAGGCCACGCTCACGCAAATAGGCGAGCAGGGGGAGCAGCGGCAGACCGAAAATCGCGAAATGGCTGCCGTCGATACGCTCGAAGAGTTGGCCGCCGAGCGCCTCGACCCGGTAGCCACCGACGTTCGAGCGCACCGCCTCATATTCGCGGTCGAGATAGTCCCGGAGAAATGCCTCGCCGAGCGGGCGGACGGCGAGCTCGACGCTCTCGGTCGCCGCCCAGGCGGACTCGCCATCCTCGAGGATCGCGGCGGCCGAATGGAGCCAGTGGCTGCGGCCGCTGAGGGAGCAAAGCTGGTCAAGCGCATCCTCGCGCGAGACGGGCTTGCTCAGCATCGTGCCATCGTCCAGCTCGAGCGTCTGGTCGGCGCCGAGGACCAATGTGTCCGCCGGCGCGGCCACGCTCTTCGCCTTCAGCTCCGCCAGCATCTCGGCCATGTCGCGCGGGCCAAAGCCGGCGGCGGCGAGACCGGTTTTTGCCTGATCCTCGTCCAACCCGGTGGCGACCGCCTCGAATGGGACACCCGCCGCCTCGAGCATGCGCCGGCGAGTCGCGCTTTGCGAGGCGAGGATGAGTTTCAACCCGCCCCCGCCTCGAGCCGCTCGGAATAGAGCTTGGCGATGGCGAGCGCGCTTTCCTCGATCGAGCGGCGGGTGACGTCGATCACCGGCCAGCCATTGTCCGCGAACAGCCGCCGCGCGAAGGCGACCTCGGCATTGACCGCCTCGATATCGACATAGTCGGTCTCGGGCGCCTGGTTGAGCGACAGCAGCCGGTTGCGGCGGATCTGGACGAGCCGGTCGGGATTGGTGGTCAGCCCGACGATCAGCGGATGCTTCAGCGCGAACAAAGTGTCGGGCGGCGGCGATTCGCGCACGAGCGGCACGTTCGCGACCTTGAAGCCGCGATTGGCGAGATAGATGCTGGTCGGCGTCTTCGAGGTGCGCGAGACGCCGGCGAGGACGATGTCGGCCTCCTCCCAGTTCTCGGGCGCGATGCCGTCGTCATGGGCGATGGTGAACTGGATCGCGTCGACCCGGGCGAAATAGGCCTCGTCGAGCGCGTGCTGGCGGCCGGCGCGGCCTTTGGCCTGCTCGCCGCTGATCGCGGCCAGCGCGTCGAGGACCGGATCGAGGACCGGGACGGCGTGGAGCTTGCGCTGGCGGCATTTGCGCTCGAGCTCCTTGCGGATTGTCGGGTTGACCACCGTGTAGAGGACGAGGCCGGGCCGCCTTTCGACATCGTCGAGCACCCTGTCGAGATGGCCTTCCGAGCGGACCATCGGCCAGGGATGGCGGATCGCCTCGACGCCGTCGAACTGGGCGAGGCAGGCATTGGCGACCATGTCCAACGTCTCGCCGGTCGAGTCCGAGAGAAGGTGAAGATGGAGCTCGCTCACCTGAATCCATGCCTGTGGAAAACCATGGGGAAATCGCTAGCTGAACCCTCGGGGCGGCTGCAAGGACAGGATTCGTCCACGGCCATCGCCGATCCGTCCACAACCGCGCCCACGGTGCATGCTTTCGCCCCCCAGCTTGTGAAGAACGGGGATGGGCCCCGCGAATCCGCGGAAGTCCGCGGCCGCGCACGAGTCAAGCTGTTGGCAAAATTTGTGCGGGGCCATAAACCCCGCTCTGCCGATCCCTACTGACTCCTACAGAATCTAGAATCTCTAATATTATAGAGAAGAGAGCGGAGACCTCCTGCCCGCCATGCCCCGCCCTGCAAAGCCCCTGCTGACCGTCTTAAAGGGCGGAAAAGCCGAGAGAAAACCGATCTGGCTGATGCGCCAGGCGGGGCGCTACCTGCCGGAATATCGCGCGCTTCGGGCCGCAAAGGGCGGCTTTCTCGAGCTCGTCTACGATTCCGAGGCCGCCGCCGAAGTGACGCTGCAGCCGATCCGCCGGTTCGGCTTCGACGGTGCGATCCTCTTCTCGGACATTTTGATCGTGCCTCATGCGCTCGGCCAGGATTTGCGCTTCGCGGCGGGCGAGGGGCCGCATCTCTCGCCGCCATTGACCGACGCGGCGCTCGACTCGCTGACATGCGTCCCGGCGCGGCTGGAGCCGATCTATCGTACTGTGGAGAAAGTCGCGGCCGCCCTGCCCGCCGAAACGACTTTCCTGGGTTTCGCCGGCAGCCCGTGGACGGTCGCGACCTACATGGTGGCGGGCCAGGGCAGCCGCGAGCAGGCCGAGGCCCGGGCCCATGCCTATCGCGATCCGCAAGCCTTCGGCGCGATCATCGAGGCGATCGCCGAGATGACGGTCGACTATCTCTCCGGCCAGATCGCGGCCGGGGTCGAGGCGGTGCAATTGTTCGACAGCTGGGCGGGCAGCCTCGCCCCGGCCCAGTTCGAGCAATGGGTGATCGCGCCCAATGCGCGGATCGTCGCGGAGCTAAAGCAACGCCATCCCGACGTGCCCGTGATCGGCTTTCCGAAGGGCGCCGGCGCCAAGCTCGGTGCCTATGCGCGCGAGACTGGGGTCGACGCGATCGGGCTCGACGAGACGGTGGACCCGGTCTGGGCGCTCGGCGAGCTGCCCGAGGACATGCCGGTCCAGGGCAATCTCGATCCGATGGCGCTGCTCGCGGGCGGCGCGGCGCTTGAAAGCGCGGTAGCGCGCATCCTATCTGCCTTCGAAGGGAGGCCGCACATCTTCAATCTCGGCCACGGCATATCGAAGGACACGCCGATCGCGCATGTCGAGCGGTTGCTCGATCTCGTGCGGGGCCGCTGATGCATGCGCTCGATTGGGCTCTGGCAGTGACCTACGCCTGGCTCAAGGCCGGCCACATCATCTTCGTGATCTTCTGGATCGCGGGGCTGTTCATGCTGCCGCGCTTCTACGTCTATCATCAGGAATCGCCGGAGGGATCGGACGAGGAGCAGAGGTGGCTCGAGCGCGAGCGCAAATTGCGCGCGATCATCATCACCCCCTCGATGATCCTGGTTTGGCTGCTGGGTCTCAGCCTCGCCTATGTGACCGAAGCGTGGACGCAGGGCTGGTTCATCGCGAAGTTCGCGATCGTCTTCGCGCTATCCAGCTATCACGGCTGGCTGGTCGGCTACGGCAAGCGCCTCACCACCGGGGGCAAAAGGCTGGACGGCAAGACGCTGCGGCTGATCAACGAACTGCCCGGCATCGCGGTGGTGCTGATCGTCGTCCTGGTCATCGTCCGGCCCTTCTGATGCCGCGTCAGAAGGTCACAGTCACCACGATCGTGTCGACATAGCTTCCGGCGGGCACGTTCTGCAGCGCCGGGATGCGCCCGAAAATGTCGGCCGAGAAGCGCCGCCGCCCGCCCGACACGTTGCCCTCGGTCAGAGTCACCGTCGACGTCCCGCCACTGCCGTCGCCCCAAACGACGGTCCGCGAAGTGCCGGTATAGAGATTGTAATCGAGCTGCGCCGCCCCGCTCGACATGCGCCGGGCCGAGAAGCTGCCCGAGCTGCCGGTGCTCAGCGCGATGTTCACGGACTGGTCGCTGGGATGGCAAGCGATATCGATCGCGCCCGTCCCGTCGTCCGGGCCCGTGGCGCGCGGATCGTAGGCGCCGAACATCACCCCGGTCGCGCTGACCGTGCAGGCGTCGGCGGGCGTGCCCACGATCAGCACCGCGGCCATGGCCGCCGCGAGCAGCCACCGGCTTTCAGTTCGCCGCATAACGCGATTCCTCCCGGCAGATCAGCCCGTCGAGGCGCGGCTGGGGATCGTCCGATGGCGGCACGTCGACCCTGAAGGCGCAACTCCGATCGCCCCAGCGTGCCCGCAACAGCGCCGTCCCGGTCAGGCCAGGCACGTAGATTTCTCCTTGTCCGACAACGACATAGGTTGCGGCTTCCTGTCCGACCCGGACGCGCGCGCCGGCGGGGAGCGCGCTGCCGTCCTCGCGGCGCACGCGCATCAGCACGCCGCGCTCGCGCCGGACCGAAAAGCGGACGGCGGTCCCGCTTCGGGCAAAAGGCCGGATCGCCGTCTCGAGCGATTCGACCTGCGCATCGAGCGGCAGATCGGCATCGTCGACCCGGATCCGGTTGATGTCGAAGGCGCGAAGACCGGGCACGATCAGGGCGCCGTCGCCGCCGGTGACCCCGACGAGATGATCGTCGGCATAGACGCGAATGCCCGGCTGGTCCTCGACCCGAACGATCGCGAAGCTTTCGCCGAGGCTTCGAGAGGCGAAGGCGCGGCCGTCCACCAGGCCGATCGAGCCGGTGGCCGACAGGCGCAGGCCGGTCCGGCCGTCGACATGGGCGACCTCGCCGAGCAGGCTCGTCGCCGCGAAATTGTGCGCATAGGCGGCTTCGAACCGATTTATCTTCCCAAGGCCCACTGCGGCGCGATAGCCGCCGCCGGTCGCTTCGGACGGATCGCTTTGAAATCCGGCGTAAAAACTGTTGCCGCCGCTGAGCTCGAAGCCGGCCTGGGCGCTGCGGCGTCCGCCGAGGGCGACCGTGACATGCGCGCCGAAGCTGGTTTCGCGCCGGCCCGCGATCGTCTGGCGAGCGAACAGGCCGAGCGAGGCCGAGGGCAGAATCTGGAACGAGCCCGACAGGCCGGCGAAGGTCTCGCTCGGCCCGGCGCGCGGCGCGCGGTGCAGTATCTGAAGGCCGACGCTGCCGCGCCAGACCGGAAAATCGGCGAACGCCTGGATCGTGTAGCGCGGCGGCCGCCAGCCGTCGGGCATGCCGAGGAAGCCGAAGTGCGCGCTGGCAAAATCGGCCCGCAAACCGAAGGAGAGCCGCCGGGTCTGTCGCTCGAAGGAGGCGGCGAGGCGGTAGCCGAGCCCCTTGTCCGAGCGGCTGACCGAGACCGAGCCGCCCACCTGGCTCAAATCGAAGGCCAGAGCGGTGAAGCCGAGCCCTGCCATCTGGCGCTCCGCGCTCGCCTGGGCGTGCGCCTCGCCGGTGATCCGGTCGCTGAGGCCGTAGCGTTGCGTGGTCGAGACCATGAACGCGCCATAATCATTGCTGCGGCGGCCGAAGCGGCGGCGCAGGAAGCCGGCCTCGTAGGAAAAATCGTGCAGCCCGCGCGCCAGCAATTGCGGCGAGGCATAATAGGATTGCTCCGAAATCACCTCGCGCCCGAGCAGGTCGCGCACCACCAGTTGGACCGTGCCGCCGCCGGTCTGGACCGGGATTCCGGTCAGCTCGAACGGGCCCGGGGCGACCTCGCGGCTGCCCTGTAGGACGTTGTTGACATAGACATCGCCGACCGAGGGGACCGCCGCGCTGCCGGTGCCGCTCGGCAGGGGCATGGTGATGAAGCCCGGCTGGACGGCGTAGTTGCGGTGGTAATGGACGCCGGCGAAGCGGACCGGCGCCGCGCCGAGCCCGCCGAACGAAACCGAATCGCCGATCCGGATCGTGCTGGCGTTTCGCGGCCGGTCGATCGTCCAGCTCGTCTCCAGCCGCACCGCGCGGGTCGGCCC
>NZ_JBQTJC010000021.1:0-12911 GCF_052387495.1 Sphingosinicella sp.
GGGGGGGCCCTCGGCGCGTATTAGCCTTGGCAATCGGGGGTCGGTATTCTCGGTGCCTGCGGGCGTTTCACCAGTCTTTGGGGGTGGCCGAGCGGGGCGAGGCGCGGCACGGAGGTTTCGGCAAAGCGCCCGCCCGAGATGCGCGCGATCACCTCGGTGCCGCAGCCGCTGCCCGGGGGGCGCGCCGCTTCCTCGAGATCGGGCAGGCCGCCGAGGCTGACCACGGAGCGGATCGGAATCGGATTCGCGGTCCGCAGCGGCGAGTCCGCCGGCAGCCGCGGCCGCGCGGCGAGCCAGAGGGCGAGATGGCCGCCGGCGCTGTGCCCGGTCGCGACAAGGTTCGAAAGGTCGAGACTGTGCCGTGCCGCATGGTCGCGCAACGCGTCGGCCGCCGCCGCCGCGTCGAGGAAGGTGTTCGGATAGCCGCCGCCCCGGTCGACGCCGCGATAGTCGATGTTCCAGACGGCGAGGCCGCGCCGGCGCAGATCCGCCGCGATCCAGTTCATGATCGTGCGGTCGGCGATTTCCGTCTGCCAGCAGCCGCCATGGACCATCAGCACAATCGGGTGCGGGCCGGGGCCGTCGGGAAGCCAGAGGTCGACCACCTGCAGCGGATCCTCGCCATAAGCGATCGTCGTCGTCGGCGCGGGGCGGGGGCGTTCGAGCAGATCGGGCCAGGCCATCAGCCCGTCGGGGCCGCTTGCCGGGGAAGGGGGCGTCTCGCGCATCGCGCCTGCGGCTAATGCCAGCAGGGCGGTCGAGGCAAGCAGGTTGAGAAAAGCGCCCATGGCGATCCTAGGGATAGACCGCCATGGGCGCTGGTCAAAGCCCCGGGGGCGAGGGGCTTCGGGTTGGAATATTATCAGCAGGTCGGGCTGGTCGTCCGCCAGGGCGCGCTGAACTGGATACGGCTCAGCTTGCACAGGGGGAAAAGATAGGCGTCCCAGGCCCGCCGGACGAGGTCGAGAGGATGGCGCATGGCCTTGCTCCTTTGCTTAAGCGGTCGCGCTGAAGCTGAGGCCGGTGACCAGAAAGGCCGCGACCAGGGCGATCAGCTGCGAGGTGGTGCCGTCCCAGACGGGAAGGCGGAAGAACGCATCGCGCAGGCCGGCGAGGCCACGCGCCACGTCGCTCGAAAAATCGTCATGGTGGGCGACCCACATCCGCCCGAACATTTCGTCACGCATTGTCAGTCTCCTCGAAAATCCGGGTTCCGGCACGCCGCCGGGACGAGACTGAAATGGCAAATTCGGCGCCGCCGCGCCAATGAAAGTCTGGACAGAGGTGATAATCCAGGCTTATGGAAAATCCGCCATGAGACAGCTTCCCCCTTTGAGCGCCGTCCGCGTCTTCGAGGCTGCCGCCCGTCACGAGAATTTCACAAAAGCCGCAGCCGAACTGGGGATGACGCAGGCGGCGGTCAGCTATCAGGTGAAGTTATTGGAAGAGCGAGTCGGCGCGCCTCTGTTCGCGCGTTCGAAGCGGCGCGTGACGCTGACCGAGGCGGGCCGCCGGATCGCGCCCGAGATCAGCCGCGCCTTCGACGGGATCGACGCTGCTTTCTCGGAATTGAGGTCCGAGGACGAATCGATGCTGACGATCTCGACCTCGCATACCTTCGCCAACACCTGGTTCGCCTGGCGGCTCGGCGGCTTCCAGATGGAAAATCCCGGCTGCGCGGTGCGGCTGCTCGCGACCAACGCGCTCGCCGATTTCGTCACCGACGAGGTCGACGTCGCGGTCCGCGCGGGCCGGGGCGATTGGCCGGGGCTCGAGGCGGAGCGGCTGATCCCGATCGATTTCACGCCGATGTGCAGCCCCGTCTTCCTGGAGCGGCATGGCGGCGCGCTCGCGCCGGCCGACCTGCTCGGACTGCCGCTGATCGGCCCGCAGGACAGCTGGTGGGTGCATTGGTTGCGCGAGGCGGGGGTCGACGTGCCCGACGGTCCGGTCGGCCGGGGCCTTCGGCTCGATTCGCAGGCGAATGAGGGCAATGCCGCGATCGCCGGGCAGGGGATGGCGATGCTCACCCCCTTCTTCTGGCGCCACGATCTTGCCGAAAGGCGGCTGGTGCGGCCCTTCGCCCAGCTCTCTCGGGCGAGCTACGGCTATTGGCTCGTCTATCCGACGCATCGCCGCAACGTCCCCAAGATCAAGCGCTTCCGCGAGTGGCTGCGCGAGCAGGTGGACAGCGACCTCAAGGCGCTGATGGCGGGCGAGCCCACGGGCGACGCCAGGGCGGCGGGGGTCGCGGTTCCCTGACCGTCGAAGCATCTCGCGGGGCGAGCGTCATCATGCTAGATTCGGGACCATGAGGGGGATCGGGGCGGCCTTTCTATTTTCCGTGGCGGCGGCGGCGCCTCTCGGCGCGCAGCCGGCCCCGTCGCCCGCGGGTGCGCCGCTCGCGTGCCTGTTCGAGGGCGTCACCCCGGAGCAGCGCGCGCTGGCCGGTCCGATCGCCTTGCAGCGGCTCTCCGACTTCCCGGCTGACGGCGACGAGCGGGGCGTCTCCGCCCTGGACGCGATTCTGGCGGCGCTGCCCCGCTACGCCGAGGCCGGAGGCTGGACCGAGACCCAGCGCGAGATGGCCGAGCTCTATCTGATGGCGCAGCTCGGCCGGGATGAGATGCGGCGGCATTATGCGGTGCAGAATGTCGATCTCACCTTCATCGACGGGATCGTGGCGGCGGCCACCCCCGATTCGCCTCCGCCGTTCGAGGAGATGGCGGCGCGGGTGCGGGCGCAAGGGGTGACCGGCGAGCGCACCGACAGCGCCGAGGACATCGTCTACCTCTATTTGGAGCTAACCGTCCGGGCCGAGGCGATCCCCGGTGTGTTCGCACAGGCCGGTGCGGAGCCGCGCTGAGCGGCTCAGGTCGTCGCGGCCGAACTTTCCGCAGGGCCTGCCGGCGCCGTGCTCCGCCGCCGCCAGACGACGATTCGGCGCACGATCCACCAGATCAGCCCGATCGCCAGCGCCCAGGGGAGCAGGGTGATCAGGATGATGAGCAGGACGGTCCCGCCCTGGAGGAAGTTGCTCAGCGCCTGATCGAGCGCGCCGCTCAGCGACGGGCGCCCGCGCGGGCCGGGGACGAGGTCGCCGGAGCCGTAGTTGAAGACCATCGGCGTCGTCGCCAGCGTCTCCTCGGCCTCCTCGCGATTCGCCTGGATCGCCTGGATGGCGCGGCGCAGCTCCTGTGCCTCGGCTTCGAGCCGCTGGCGCTCGGCCGCGGGCAGGCCGCCCTGGGCGAGCCGCGCCTCGATCCGCCTGAGCTCTTCGTTCAGCTCGGCGATGTCGCGGCCGGCGCGGCGGATCTCGGTGCCGACATCGGTGCCGGTGATCTCGCTCTCGGTCAGCATGCCCTCGGCGCGGGTCACCGCCTCGACCCCGGCGCGGCCGAAGCGGCGCGCGATCGCCGGATCGAGCCGGAAGGCGAGCATCGCCTCGACGTCGGTTTCGTTGACCACGCGGTAGAGCATGCCGGTGATCCGGCAGCGGCGCGGGCCGAGCGACTCGCAGGTCTGGGCGTGCTGTTCCTGCACCTGCGCGACGCGGTCGGTCGGCAGGCGGAAGGCGTAGCGATAGTTGAAGGCGACGCCGGGCGCGGCGGTCGGCGAGATGTCCGGGCCGGCGGCCCTAGAGTCGCGCGTTTGCGGCACCTGAACGGGGGAAGGGGCCGCTGATTCCTGGACATCGTAGGTCTTGAGATCCTGTCCGCCGCGATCCCCGGCAGGATCGCCCGCCTGGCTGCAGGCGCTGGCGAGGAGCAGGACGAGCAATGGAGACGAGCGACGCATCGGCAACCTCCCTCTCATATGTTCGTGTTATATTATTCAATCAGTAGAGATTGACAAGCCGGAATCCGTGAAACCGCGCTCGCCTCGCCGATTCCCGCCTGCTAACGCGCCGGCATGAGTGATGAATTCGATCAGGTTGTCGATGCGCCTTTCGACACCGCGCTGTCCGAACGCTATCTCGTCTACGCCCTCTCGACGATCACCGCGCGCTCGCTGCCGGACCTGCGCGACGGGCTGAAGCCGGTCCATCGGCGCCTCTTGTGGGCGATGCGGCTGCTGAAGCTCGATCCGGCCGCCGGCTACAAGAAATGCGCGCGCGTCGTCGGCGACGTGATCGGCAAATATCACCCGCATGGCGATCAGTCGGTCTACGACGCGATGGTCCGCCTCGCCCAGGATTTCTCGCTCCGCTACCCGCTCGTCGACGGGCAGGGCAATTTCGGCAATGTCGACGGCGATAACGCCGCGGCGATGCGCTACACCGAGGCGCGACTGACCGCGGCGGCAGGCGAGCTGATGGCGGGGCTCGACGAAGGCACGGTTGCCTTCCGTCCCACCTACAATAACGAGGAGGAGGAGCCCGAGGTCTTTCCGGGCCTGTTCCCGAACCTGCTCGCCAACGGCGCTTCGGGCATCGCCGTCGGCATGGCGACCTCGATCCCGCCGCACAATGTCGCCGAGCTGATCGACGCCGCCGTGCTACTGATCGACGAAAAGCGCGCCGAGCCCGTCACGACCGGCCAGTTGCTCGACAAGATCCAGGGCCCGGATTTCCCGACCGGAGGCGTCATCGTCGACAGCCCCGAGCTAATCGCCGCCGCCTACGAGAGCGGGCGCGGCGCGTTCCGGGTGCGCGGCCGCTGGGCGCTGGAAAAGGGGCCGCAGGGCGCGTGGAGCGCGGTGATCACCGAGATTCCGTTCCAGGTCCCCAAGGCCAAGCTGATCGAGCAGATCGCGGCCCTGATCAGCGACAAGAAGCTGCCGATCCTCGCCGACGTGCTCGACGAATCGGCGGAGGACATCCGCATCGTCGTCGAGCCGCGCAGCCGGACGGTCGATCCGCAGCTGCTGATGGACAGCCTGTTCCGGCTGACCGATCTTGAGGTGCGGGTGCCCCTGAATCTCAACGTGCTCGACGCGAGCCGGACGCCGCGCGTGATGGGGCTCAGGCAGGTCCTCAAGGCCTGGGTCGGCTTCCAGCAGCAGATGCTGGTTCGCCGCGCCGAGCACCGGATCGGCAAGATCGACGACCGGCTGGAGCTGGTCGAGGGCTATATCATCGCCTTCCTCAATCTCGACCGGGTGATCGAGATCATCCGCGGCGAGGACGAGCCGAAGCCGGTGCTGATCGCCGAATTCGCCCTCTCCGACCGTCAGGCCGAGGCGATCCTCAACATGCGCCTGCGCAGCTTGCGCAAGCTCGAGGAGATGCAGCTCAAGGGCGAGCGGGACGCGCTCGCCAAGGAGCGCGAGGAGCTCGACAAGCTGGTCAACTCCGACGACCGGCAGAAGACCCGGCTCAAGAGGGACCTCGCGGCGTTGCGCGCGCGCTACGGGCCCGAGACCGAATTGGGCCGCCGCCGCACCCTGATCGAGGAAGCGGCGCCGGCGCGCGAGATTCCGCTCGAGGCGATGATTGAGCGCGAGCCGATCACCGTGATCCTCTCGAAGCGCGGCTGGATCCGGGCGATGAAGGGCCATGTCGATCCGGCCGAGGCGGCGACGCTCAAGTTCAAGGAAGGCGATGAGCTCGCCTTTCCGCTGCTCCACGCCCAGACCACCGACAAGATCCTGCTCGCCGCTTCTGACGGGCGCTTCTACACGCTCGCCGCCGACAAGCTCCCCGGCGGGCGCGGCTTCGGCGAGCCGGTCAAATTGATGGCCGACATCGAAGGGGAGGGGACTGTCGTCGCCCTGCTCCGCGCCGGCGCCGCGGAGAAATTGCTCGTCGCCTCGTCCGACGGGCGCGGCTTCGTCACGCCGGCCGTGGGCGCCGTCGCCGAGACGCGCAAGGGCAAGCAGATCGTCAACCTGCGCCCCGGCGCGCGGCTCAGGGTGGCGCGGCCGATCGCGGATGCCCATGATTATGCGGCGGTGATCGGCGAGACCCGCAAGATGGTCGTCTATCCGCTCGCCGAGCTGCCCGAAATGGGGCGCGGCCAGGGCGTCCAGCTCCAGCGCTACCGCGACGGCGGCCTCGCCGACGCGACCAGCTTCGCCTTCGCGGAAGGGCTGTCCTGGCCGATGGGCGGGGAGAGCGGCCGCACCCGCACCGAGGCCGACATGAACCCTTGGCGCACCGCGCGCGGCGCGGCCGGGCGGATGCCGCCGATGGGCTTTCCGAAGGACGATCCGTTCGGCTGAGAAAAGGGAAGCGGGCGCAAGCGTTTACCGCATTTGCCGGGAGCAAGTTTCAACAGGTCGTTAACCCTGTTCCTTTATCCCCCTCGCCATGCAGTCGGCGATCAAGCGCACCCGCAAGAAACTGGAGGCCGCCGTCGCCGCGGAGACGGCGCTGCCGGCCGAGTTCGTACCGCAGTTGACCGACCTCCTGGAAAGCGTCCGTCAGGGCTATCTCGACGCATTGCCGATCGCCGCCGCGATCATCACCGTGGGCGAGGCCGAGCCCTATATCGAATGCGCCAACGACCAGTTCCGCTTTCTCGCCGAGTGGGACGAGCGGCTGGGCGAACGCAATCTGAGCCAGGTGCCGCTGTTGCGCGCCGGTCCAATCGGCACGCGCCTCCACGCTTTCTTCAAGGGCGGCGAGAGCGCCCACCAGTTCGAAACCGCCGACGGGCGCAGCATCGGCGGCCGCCATTTCACCGTCCGCTTCGCCGAATTGAAGGTCGTCGGCGGCCAGCCGCGCCGCTTCATGCTCACCCTGATCGACAAGACCGCGCAGGTCGAGACCGAGAAGAGCCTGCGCTCCGAGATGCTCCGCGACAGCCTCACCGGCCTGCCCAACCGCTTTGCCTTCAACGAGAAGGTCGACGAGATGCTCGCCGACCCCGGCTTCCGTGAGGGCAGCTACGCAGTGCTCGCCGTCGACATGACCCGCTTCAGCCGGGTCAACGAATCGATGGGCGCGCTCGCCGGCGACGAGCTCCTGATCACCTTCGCCCGGCGTCTCGTCTCGGCGCTGAGGCCCACCGACATGCTCGCCCGCACCTCGGGCGACGAGTTCGGCATCCTGATGCGGCTCGATCGCGGCATTTCGGACGCATTGCGCGCCGCCGAGCGCATCAAGACCGTGCTCACCCTGCCGTTCCGCCTCTCCGACCTCGAAATCCGGATCGACTGCGCGATCGGCTGCGCCGTGCTCGCGCAGGGCGTGGCCAGCGCCGACGAGGTGCTGCGCAACGCCCAGTTCGCGCTCAAGCGCTCGAAGAGCATCGGCACCACCCAGGTCTACGAATCGACCCAGGCGCAGGCCGCGCGCCGCCGGTTCAGCATCGAGACCGACCTGAGGTGCGCGATCGAGGCCGAGGCGCTGACCCTCGCCTTCCATCCCCTGGTCGAGCTTTCCAGCGGCCGGGTCGCCGGCTTCGAGGCGCTCGCGCGCTGGGAGCATGACGGCCAGACCATCCCGCCCGACGAGTTCATTCCGGTCGCCGAGGAATCGGGGCTGATCGTCCAGCTCGGTCGCTGGGCCCTCGACACCGCCACCCGCACGCTCGCCGACTGGGACCGCGCCGAAGGCCGCGCGCTGCCGCTCAACGTCAACGTCAACCTCTCGCCGATCCAGATCAGCCGCGACGACATCGCCGCCGCCGTCTCCGGCGCGCTGGCGGGCGCGGGCATCGCCGGCGAGCGGCTCACCCTCGAGCTGACCGAAGGCGCGATCATCCACGATCCCGAGCGCGTCGCCAAGGCGCTGACCGCGCTGAAGCGCTTCGACGTCCGCATCGCGATGGACGATTTCGGGACCGGCTTCACCTCGCTCGCCTCGCTCCAGACGCTGCCGATCGACCTTCTGAAGATCGACCAGAGCTTCGTCACCGACATGCTCGCCAATCGCGATTCGCAGGCGATCGTCCGCGCCGTACTGTCGCTCGCCGCCGCGCTCGGCATGGAGACGACCGCCGAGGGCATCGAGAGCGCCGAGCTCGCTGCCGAGCTCAGGACGCTCGGCTGCACCTACGGCCAGGGCTATCTCTATTCCGAGCCGATGAGCGCCGACGAGGCGCTTGGCTACTGGCGCTCCCGCAGCGCCTGATCGACGTGGCGCCGCGCCAGCGCGCGCACCTCTTTGCGGTCCGCCGAAAAGCCCAAGTTCACCCATTCCCGCTCGATCGCCTGCATCGTCCTCGCGACGATCGGGCCTTCCTCGAGCCCCATCGCGATCAGATCGCCGCCACTCACCGGCAATTTGGGTCGCTTCCAATCGTCGAGCCTCTTGACCGCCTCGGCTGCCTGATCGGCGGTCAAGGTCTTGTCGAGGAGCAACCGATCAATCGCAACTTCGAGATTATATTTGTACGCAAGGGCCAAAGGATCGTGGAGAGTCAGTCCGTAGGCTTCGCCGGTTTGGATCAGCCGCATCCGCTTCACGTTGGACAGACGGAGACGAGCGGCGATGTCGGCCGCCACCATAGGCTGATTCCTCGGCAGGAGGGCACTCAGTCGTCTGACCGGATCGGGCGCAACGCATGCGTGCTTTTCGCGTCGTACAAGCGCGGCGATCCTCGCAATGCCCCCCTCGTCGATCTCGGGGAGAACCGGCTTCAAGATGCCGCGCTCGATCATCAGCCGCACGGTCGCGACCGGATCGGGCATGGCGAGCAGCTTCAGGAGCTCGTCGGCGATCCGCTCGCGCGACAGCGCCATCAGATCGTTCGCCCGCGCCGCGCAGGCGGCCAACCCGTCGGCGTCCGGGGCGCCCCGTCCGAAGCGCGCGTGGAAGCGGAAGAAGCGCAAAATCCGCAAGTGATCCTCGGCGATCCGCACAAGGGGATCGCCGATGAAGCGGACATGCGCGGTCTTGAGATCGGCGAGGCCGCCGAAATAGTCGAACAATTCGCCGCTGCCGGGATCGGCGCTCAGCGCGTTGATCGTGAAGTCGCGTCGCGCCGCGTCCTCGCGCCAGTCCTCGGTGTAAGCGATGGTTGCCCGCCGCCCGTCGGTGGCGACGTCCTTGCGCAAGGTCGTCACCTCGACGGGACGGCCGTGGATGACGGCGGTCACCGTGCCGTGGGCGAGGCCGGTCGGCACCGCCTTGATCCCCGCTCGGTCGAGCCGCCGCATCACCTCCTCGGGCGCGAGCCGGGTAGCGAGATCGACGTCGCTGACCTCGAATCCGAGCAGGGTGTCGCGCACGCAGCCGCCGACGAAGCGCGTCTCGCCAGCCTTCGCGTCGAGCGTACGCAGCAGCCGCCCCATGCCCGCGCGGGTCCGCCAGGGGGCGTCGGGCAAGATCATGCGAGTTCGAGCCGCCGGCTCAGGTTGACGATCATAGCCGCCGTCGCGCCCCAGATGCGCCGGCCCTCCCATTCGATCTCGTAATAGCAGCGCTCCCGCCCGCGCCATTCGACGGTGCGGACGAGCTGGTGCGCCGGATCGAGCAAATGGTGGAGCGGGACTTCGAACATCGCCGCGACCTCGCCGGGATGGGGCCGAAGCGCAAGGCCGGGCGGGACGATTCCCACCACCGGCGTCACCTCGAAGCCGGTGATCGTGCGGTAGACGTCCGCCACGCCGATCACCTCGACCGCGTCCGGGGGCAGGCCGATTTCCTCTTCCGCTTCGCGCAGCGCCGCCGCGACCGGTCCCTCGTCGTCCGGATCGATCCGCCCGCCGGGGAAGCTGACCTGGCCGGGATGCTTGCGCATCGTCTCCGGGCGCAGGGTCAGGATTACCGTCGGCCGCGGCCGCTCGACGACGGGGACCAGCACCGCCGCGGGCGTGATGTCGCCGCCCTCCTCGCCCTCCAGCACGTCCCCGGTGATCAGCTCGGGGTTGCGGTGGCGGCCGAGCGCCAGCGCGTCGCGCAGAGTCTCGGCGAGGGTCATGCCGCCTCTGCCAGCGGGAAGAAGACCCCGCCGCTCCACAGCCCGGGCGGGTCGCCGCCCTCCGCCAGCGCCAGCTCGGCCAGTTCGTAATAAACCGGCCGCGCGACCAAAGCCTCCAGCCCGCCGCGGACCTGGAGAAATGGGCAGGGCCCATCCTCCCGTTCCTCGAAGCGCAGCCGGTGCGTCGGCCCCGCCACCACTAGGTCGCCCGTGTTGAGACGGAAGGCCAGGTTGCGCTCTTGCCTGTCGCCTTCGCTGCGCAATTCGACCGCGACGAACGCTGCCTCCTCGACCTCGATCTCCAATTTCTCCATCGGGGTGACCAGCACGTGGCTGCCGTCCGGCTCGCGCCTCAGAATGGTGGAGAAGAGCCGGACCATCGCCGGCCGGCCGATCGGGCTGCCCTCATGATACCAGGTGCCGTCGCGCGCGATCCGCATCGCGCTGTGGCCGCAATGGGTCGGATGCCATTTGTCGACCGGGGGCAGCCGTCGTTCCTCCGCCATGCGGGCGATGTCGGCGAGACGGAGGCCGGCGAGGTCGTCCATGGACCGCGCTGTAGCGCCCGGCTATGCGCTGCGTCCATGAAAACGGCGATCGTCACCGGCGGCGCGAAGCGGATCGGCGCGGCCCTCGCGCGCGCTCTGGCCGAGGACGGCTGGCACGTCCTCATCCACTACAATCGCTCGCGCGCGGAGGCCGAGGCGCTCGCCGCCGAGATCGGAGGCTCGACAGTTCATACCGAGCTGGCCGATCCGCAGGCGGTCACCGCGATCATGGCGGCGCTGGACGGCCTTCCGCCGCCCGGGCTGCTGGTCAACAACGCCTCGCGTTTCGTGCTCGATACGGCCGCCGACTTCACGATCGAGAGCTGGGACGCCCATCTCGACATCAATTTGCGCGCGCCGGCCTTGCTGTCGCAGGCCTTCGCCGGCCGGGCGGACAAGGGGCTGATCGTCAACCTGCTTGACGCCAAGCTCGCCGCGCCTAACCCGGACTTCTTTTCCTATACAATCTCGAAGATGGGCCTGGCCGGCCTCACCGAGCTCACCGCCCGCGCCTTCGCGCCGGCGATCCGGGTCTGCGGCATCGCCCCCTCGGTCACCCTCGTCTCGGGCCCGCAGAGCCGGGCCAATTTCGACGAGGTGCACGATCTGAACGCGCTCGGCCGCGGCGTCGACGTCAAGGAGATCGTAGCGGCGCTGCGCTTCATTATCGCAACCCCGACCCTGACCGGCCAGACGATCACGCTTGACGGCGGCCAGCGTTTCCTCTCCCTGCCGCGCGACGTGCAGTTCCTGGAGCAAGAATGACCGACACTATCGCTCGCCTCGACGGCCTTGTCCCCGACCGGCTCGCGCCGAGGACGCGCAAGATCGTGCTCGAGGATTACGATCTGCCTGTCGACATCGGCTTCCACGATTTCGAGGTCGGCGCGCCGCAGCGGCTCAAGGTCACGGTCGAGGTCTGGGTCGACGAGACGAGCTTCGCGACGAGCGACGAGCGGCTGTGCGCCTGGGACTATGATTTCCTCCGCACCGAGATCGGCGCGCTTGCCGCCGGCCGCCGCTTCAACCTGCAGGAGACCTTCGCCCGCGAGATCTACGATCTGGTCGCGGCGCGGCGCGGCGTCACCGCCCTGCGCGTCTCGACCCGCAAGCCCGACATTTATCCCGATTGCGCCGGCGTCGGCGTCGAGCTCGCCTCGTTCTGACGACTCAGCGCGGCTGCCGGTTGCGGCCGCACGAACCCAGTCCCTCGCGCACCAGGCGATAGTCGGCGGCGATCGCGCGCGCCTCGTCGGCGCTCGCCTCGCGCGTGCTCTCGCGCGGCAGCGCCGGGGGCAAAGTGCAGGCGAGCCGGTACCAGAGCAAGGTATCCCGCTCCGGCGCGGCCGCCGCCTCGTCGACGATCTCGGACAAGGCGACCGACCAGCGCGGGGTCTCGTTTGGACGGCGCAGGATGGTGAGCGAGATCGGCCGGTTGTCCGCCGTTTGCAGGAAGATCTGCGTCTCGCTCTCGCCGGAGAGCGAGCCGGGGACGTGGAAGGCGCGGCCGATGCCGGTGATTCGCGGCGGCGCTCCGGGCTGGTTCGCCTCGCGCAGAATCTCGCGCAGCCGCTCGGCGGTATCACTTGTATAAGGAAGCTGGGCGTCGGGGGCAGCGAGGCGGAGCTCGCCGGCGGGCTGGCCGGCGGGGCGCTGGGCGAGGATCAGCCATTCGCTACGGCGGCGCGGGCGCGAGGCCGAATCGTCGGGCAGGTCGACGAGGTAGCGGACTCGCTCAGGCAGCCCGCCCGCGCCGCGAATCAGGGCGACGATTTCGGCCTCGACCAGGTAACGGCGATGTCCCGGCGGCGCGCTCGCCGCCTGCTCGCGGGAGAGTCGGTCGGCGTCCCGGATCCGGACATGGGCGGCGATCGGCGCTGCCAAGGCGAGATCGGCGAGATCCGCATAGGTCAGCGCACCGGCCTGGGGAACCGGTTGCGAATCAATATCTTGCGCGCCGAGAAACATGCCCGCCGCGGCGATGAACAAAGCCTTGAACCCCATGCCATCCCTCGTCTTACCGTGCCGCGCCGCCCACCTAGGGAGCCTCGGATGAACCCCGCATTGCGGCCGCGGCCACGGTCTTGCAAGCGCCTCGCATCTCAAGGATTGCGTCCGCGAAACCGTCACGATAGAGACGCGGACTTCGTCCATGCCGTTCCATGGATGAACCGAACCGGGGCCGCGGCGTTTCACAGCGAGGCGGGCCCGATAAGCATGTGAGAGGAGCGCGGCTGATTAATGTCATACGTTGATCAGGGAATGACCCAGGGCCGGATCTGGTCGATCGTCCTCGTGGCTGTCCTCCACGCGCTTCTAGGCTACGCCTTCGTGACGGGCCTGGCCTACAAGTTCGTGAAGAACGTCCAGGAAGACCTCAAAACGTTCGACGTCGAGGAGCAGCCGCCGCCCGAAGAGGAGCCGCCGCCCCCCGAGACGCCGAAAGAGGTGATCCCGCCGCCGATGGTCGCGCCGCCGCCGATCGTGCGCACCAACAGTCCGCCGCCGCCGATGGTGACGATCCCGAGGCCGCCGCCCATGCCGCCGCCCATCA
>NZ_JBQTJC010000022.1:0-2808 GCF_052387495.1 Sphingosinicella sp.
CTCCTCCACCTCCGCCTCCGCCTCCTCCGCCGCCACCTCCTCCGCCGCCGCCTCCCCCGCCGGTGAACTTCAACGATGCGGAGTATCAGCGCTCGAACGCCGCGACCTCGTCAGGGGCGATCAGCGCCTGGAATGCGGGCGGGCGCGGGCAGAACGTTACCGTTGGGGTGATCGACAGCGGGATTAACCCCAATCTTGCGGAGTTCGCCGGGCGAATTCACCCGGCAAGCGCCGATCTTGTGGGGAATCGGGGCGTGACCGATACCGAAGGACATGGCACGGCCGTGTCATCGGTCATCGGGGCGGCGCGCAACGGATCCGGGCCGATGGGGGTGGCCTTCGAGTCGGTCATCCTCTCGCTCAACACTGCCGATCCCGCCAATTGCGAGCCGAACGAGGGCTGCAAGCACAATAGCGGGGATATCGCGCGCGCGATCGACCTGGCACGGCAGAACGGTGCGCGCGTCGTGAACATCTCGCTTGGAGGCGAGACGGCCAGCAATTCCGTGATGAGTGCGGTAAGCCGCGCGGTCGCCGCCGGAATGGTGATTGTGATGTCAGCTGGCAATGAAGGAGCCGCCGAGCCGAGCGTGTTTGCCGCCGCGGCTGCCGCCAATGTCGGCAATGGCCAGGTGATCATTGCCGGAGCGATGGACGAGAACCGCAACCTGGCGACATTCTCCAACCGCGCCGGAAGTTCCGCGACCTTCTATCTCGTCGCGCTGGGCTCCCGCGTGCGAGCGATAGATGAGAACGGGACCCAGTTTCTCTGGTCGGGCACCTCTTTCTCAGCCCCGGTGATTAGCGGCGCCGCGGCTTTGCTCGCCAGCGCCTTCCCGAATCTTACGGGCGCTCAGATTGCACAGATTCTACGAGTGAGCGCGGACGATGCGGGCGCGGCCGGGGTCGATATCGAATTTGGCAACGGCATTCTCAACATCACGCGCGCGATGCAGCCGATCGGTACCATGTCGCTCGGGGGAAGCGGTGTGCCCGTGGAGGATGTTGGCGAAGGCGAGGCATCCGAACCGATGGGCGATGCCAGCCCCACAATAGCAGGCGCCATCATTCTCGACGGCTTCTCGCGTGCCTTCGCTGTGGATCTGGTGCAGCGCCTTGAGCGCGCTCCTCGACAACGGCCGCTCGCTCAGGGCCTGCAGATGGACCTCTCCACTGGTCATGCCGTCGCCGGCGCGACGATGGTATCGGTGACGGTCCGGCGCAATGTCATGGGCCAGCCCCAGGTCGGGTTGGCTCAGGGAGGTCTGAGTTACGATGATGCCCGCAATGCCCGCGCAATTGCCGGCCATGCATTGAGCCGTCTCTCTCCGCGGACCGCGGTTGCGCTCGGCTTCTCGGAGAGTGGTCGAACGCTGCAGCAGCGCCTTGCCGAACAGCAATCCCTGCCCTTCCTGATTGCGCGTGACCCCTTGAGCCGCGCGGGCTTCCATTCGGACAGTGGCGTCGCCATTGGCGCGCGGCACGATTTTGGAATCCTCGCGCTCACGGTGACCGGCGAGCGCGGTCGGGTCGATCTTCAGATGCCGAGACGCGGCGTCGTGGAGCCGGGCTATAGCCTCTCGTCGCTGACCATTGACCGACGCTTCGGCCGTGCGGAATTTTCGCTCGGCATGACTCGACTCGCCGAGGATGGGACGGTGCTAGGTGGCCGATTCGCGATGGCACCGGGAGGCGCAACCAGCCTCTTTCTCGATGCCGCGGCGCGTTACGACCTTGGCAGGGGCTGGGTGGCCGGAGCCAGCTATCGGCGCGGCTCGACGGGAATGACCGGGAACGGCGACCTTGTTAGGGCGGGGCGACTGTCTACGGACGCATGGGCGGTGGATCTCAGCCGCTCGGGTGCTTTCGCTGCAGGAGATCGGCTCGCCCTTCGCGTCATGCAGCCGCTGCGCGTGCGCGCAGGGGGCTATATGCTCAACCTTCCAGTTTCCTGGGATTATGCGACGTTGAGCGCGGGCTATGCGTTGCGGGAATTTACTCTTGCGCCGAGTGGACGTGAGATCGATTTGGAAGCAGCCTATAGTCTACCCGTCCTCCGTAGTGCGGGCTATCTCACCGCCAATGCCTTTCTTCGGCGAGACCCGGGCCATACCGAGACCGCGCGCAGCGATTTGGGCGCCGCGGTGCGACTTAGCTTCGGCTTTTAAAAACGGGTGCTTCTTCCTGCCCGGCGCGATCGGACAAGGCATTTGTCGGCGCAGCTCGGAATAAGGTGGCGCCGCCCCGGAACAGGTTACCGGCAGGCCGTATTCTCGCCGACGCTCTTCAGATGTCATTCCGTCGGCAGCGCTTTAAAACGTCTTCGGTTTGCCCGCATTGGCGGCAGATAGGGTGGTCCCGTCGCACGGGCGCCTTGATTGTGTCTCCAATCGATGCTGCACTGCGGTGACGACGCTCAGCGGATTTTACATGTTGTGGTTATCCGCGGCGCGTCCGCCCAATGCCAGAATAAAATAGCCCCGCGGCCTCCGCCTCTTCGGGAGGATAGATGTTCCTGAGATCGACCATGATCGGCTGGCGCATGATTCCGGCAAGGCGCTTGAGATCGAGCGCGCGCAGCGCATCCCACTCGGTGATCAGCACGACCGCGTCGGCGCCCTCGGCCGCGGCATAAGGCCCGTCGCACAGGGCGACGCCCGGCATCAGCGGACGGGCCTGCGCCATGCTCTCCGGATCGTATCCGCGCACCTCGGCCCCGGCATCCTCCAGGGCCTGTACGATTGACAGCGACGGCGCGTCGCGCATGTCGTCGGTATTGGGCTTGAAAGCGAGGCCGAGCAGCGCGAC
>NZ_JBQTJC010000023.1:0-3635 GCF_052387495.1 Sphingosinicella sp.
AAATTCCCGATTCCCGCTCCCGCCCGACCCCGTCCGGGCGCAGCTCACATAAGCGCCAAGGCGCAAGATTCCAGCGACGAGTCAACGGCCTGGCGTCGAACGGCGGCGCCGGTGCGGCAAATCGGTCACACGGCAGGCACGACAGGCTTAGTGCGCTTCCCCGTCATGCACCGCGCCATGGCCGGAGGCGGCGCGGCGCAGCCGGGTGCAGCGCGCGATCGGGCGGCCCTCGTCGGTGACGTCGTGCGGGTCGTTCGCCTCGGCGAGCAAGGCGGTCTCTCCCCGGATCGACCAGACCAGAGCGGGCGTCGCCTCGCTTCGGTAGCGCATGCCGTAGAGGGTCGGCGCCGCCTCGAGCTCGGTGGTGCGGCCGTCGAAGGTCAGCATCACCTTGGCGTGCTGGAAATCGCCGCCATGTTCGTAGACCGCCGAGGCCTGCCGGCCGTCCTCGCAGGCATAGGGCACGATCGCGGGTCCGTTCTTGACGCGGCCGCCGCCGCTATAGCCGGAAAGGAGGACGGCGCTTCCGATCAGCGCCACGGCGGTAAAGGCAGTCGAGCGCAACATGGCGAGCCTCCGCAAGAAGCACCCTCGAAAATGCGCCAACGAGCGCCCGAAATCAAGCGACGGGGACGTGAAGCGGACCCTGGAGCGGTGGCTCGGGCGGCACATAGGTGAGCTGGACGAACGCCGTCTGCGCGCCCAGCAGCGCGGCGAAGCCGGTGGTGAAGGAAAACAGGAAGGCGCGCATCGGTCGCATCGTCGGTGTCCTCATCGGCTCCGGCGTCACGCCGGGCCTCGACGAGGCTCTACGAAGGGACTCGTTACGCGGCAACAACGCTCGTCGCGGGATTTGTCGCCTTTGTCGACGAGTCGGTCAGGCGAGCGCGCGCTCGACCAGATCCTCGGGCTCGAGGCCGAGCCGGCGCATGTGCGTGACGATCCCCGGCCAGCGATTTTCGAGGAACTCCTTGCGCTCCGACGCGCGCAGCCGGTCGCCTGCCCCGGGCGCGACGAACATCCCGACGCCGCGCTTCACCACGACCAGCCCCTCCTCCTGGAAGGTCTGGTAGGCCTTGGCCACGGTGAGCGGATTGGCGCCGAAATCGGCGGCCAGGCTGCGCACCGACGGCAGCGGATCGCCGTCGCCGACGCGGCCGTCGAGGATCATCGCCGCGATGCGGTCCCGCAGGCGGAGATAGACGTGGCGATCTTCGGCCATGCCGTCATAGTGGGCTAACACACTGCCCGGGTCAAGACCTTTCTGTTACAAGTCCCGGCCAATCCGAGACGACCTCGCCAGGGTTGGGCCGAAGGCGCTCCTCGAGCGGGGCGCCGGGCGTGCCGAGAAAGATGAAGCCGGCGATCCGCTCCGGCGGCTTGCCGAAGGCGGCCAGCACCGCGTCCGAATAAGCCGCCCAGCCCGTCACCCAACCGGCGGCATAACCCAAAGCGTGGGCGGCGAGGCAGAGGTTCATGCAGGCGGCGCCGCAGCTCAGCTCCTGCTCCCAGACCGGGATTTTGTGATCCGGCGTCGGCGAGGAGAGCGCGACGATCAACTCGGGCGCCTGGTGGGCGAAGCGCTCGTGCGCATCGATCTCGAGCCGGCCGGGATTGGAATTGTCGATCCGGTAAGCGCGCTGAAGCAGCGCCGCGAAGGCTTCGCGCTGATCCCCCCGGACGCGGACGAAGCGCCAGGGATGGAGCTTGCCGTGATCGGGCGTGCGCATCGCGGCGGCGAGAATACGCCGCAATTCCGCCGGGTCCGGCCCCGGCGCGACCAGATCGCGCGGGCGTCCGGAGCGGCGGGTTTCGAGCAGGGAAAGGATCGACGAACGGTCGTTGAGCATCGACCAAGGCGCTAACAGGCGAGAAAGGCCGCCACAATCCCGCTTGGCAAGCCCGTCCAAGGCGCTATCGTGCCGCGCCATTCAAGGGCCGTCGCGCGAGCGGCCTCCAGACAATCACCAGGGAGCCAAGCCTGATGGCCACCACCCCAGATTATTCCGCCGAGGCGCAAAGGACCTTCCTCGGCCACCCCCGCGGCCTCTTCGTCCTCTTCTTCGCCGAAATGTGGGAGCGCTTCTCCTATTACGGCATGCGGGCGCTGCTCATTTTCTACCTCGTCCAGCACTGGATGTTCTCCGACGAGCGGGCCTCGATCATCTACGGCGCCTATACGGCCCTCGTTTACATCACGCCGGTGATCGGCGGCTATATCGCCGACCGCTGGCTGGGCCAGCGCAAGGCGGTGCTGTTCGGGGCGGTGCTGCTCACCTTCGGCCACTTCCTGATGGCCTTCGAAGGCACTGGCGGCCAGACCGATCCGGCGATGAACGTGCTGTGGCTCGCCCTCGCCTTCATCATCGTCGGCTCGGGTTTCCTCAAGGCCAACATTTCGGTGATCGTGGGGCAGCTCTATCCCCGCACCGACGTCCGCCGCGACGGCGCCTACACGATCTTCTATATGGGCATTAACCTCGGTGCGGCGATCGGCTCGGCGCTCTGCGGCTATCTCGGCATGACCTATGGCTGGGCCTATGGCTTCGGTCTCGCCGGCATCGGCATGATCGCGGGCCTGATCGTCTTCGTCGTCTTCAAGCCGCTGCTGATGGGCAAGGGCGAATCGAGCAACCCAGCCAAGCTCGAAAGCCGCATCGGGGGGATCAAGTTCGAGTGGTTGCTCTATCTGGTCGGCATTGCCGCGGTGGCGCTGGTCTGGCTGATGATCCAGTATCAGGAGTTGGTCGGCACCCTGCTCGGCATATCCGGCCTGATCCTCGTCATCTATGTCCTCTATACCGCTGTCGTCCGCCTCCCGGCGGAGGACCGCGACCGCATCTTCGCGGCGATGTTCCTCATCCTCGGCTCCATCCTCTTCTGGGCCCTGTTCGAGCAGGCGGGCTCCTCGCTCAACCTGTTCACCGACCGGCATGTCGACCGCGGCGGCGTTCCGGCCGCGGTGTTTCAGTCGATCAACCCCATCTACATCATCCTGCTGGCCCCGTTCTTCGCCATGCTCTGGACATCGCTGGGGCGGCGGGGCCTGGAGCCCTCGGCGCCGGCCAAGTTCGGGCTCGGCATGATCCAGCTCGGCGCCGGTTTCCTCGTTCTCGTCGCCGGCGCCTATGCGGTCGGCATCGAGACTCCGACGCCGGTGATCTTCATCTTCCTCATCTACCTCCTGCACACCACCGGCGAGCTCTGCCTCTCCCCCGTCGGACTCAGCGCGATGAACCGGCTCGCGCCGGCGCACATGGCCTCGCTGATCATGGGCACCTGGTTCTTCGCCTCGGCGACGGGCAATTTCGCCGCGGGCCTGATCGCTGCCGCGACCGGTGCGGGCGAGCTGGAGGGCGAATCGGGCGCCGCCAAGGAGGTCGTGCTCGGCGTCTACAGCACGGTCGGTTGGGTCGCCGTCGGCGTCGGTGTTGCCGTGATCATCGTCTCCCCGCTGGTCAAGCGGCTGATGCACCTCGACACGCTCAAGGACGAGGAACTGGCGGGCCGCGCCGAGCTGGCGGAGAATCAGGCGCCCGGCATGCATCCCGAGCTCGAGACGAAGGCCTGAGATGGCGGGGCGTCTGACCGGGGCGGCGGCGCTCGCCGCCGCGTGCCTTCTCTTCGGCTGCGCC